>NZ_JBFRLG010000001.1:0-116757 GCF_041469785.1 Vibrio sp. 10N.286.48.F5
TTTACTTTAATTGGTATTACACAAAAGATTTTCCCGTAGCCCACAGCTCTTAGCTCAGGTGTTCCCCAAAACCAACTCATGATTAGGACTACATCATTTCTGATTCCAGCTGTGAGGTGACTCGAGCATGATTTCAAACGTATGTAGCTTTAAGTTTAGCATTCAGATACTCGAACCATACGCGCTGTAAGTTAGATTTATGAGACTGAACTGACCCCTTATTAATACTTTGAGTTATAAAAGCCTTACACCCCATCCTAATTACTCTGCGCTGTAGATGTTTCCTTTATTAAGTGAGTGGCTCTCAGTATTAGTTAACAGCCTTTCGTCTACGAAATCTGACTTCTGCTCTATCTGTGAATCTATAGGATACGTGTAATTAGGGCTCTATCATGGAGGCTTCTGCTAAGAGCGCTATAGCCCTTAATGAGTCGACTTAATAGCTCTTATTATACATTCAGCTTAAACCACTCTCGATAGCATCAAGCGCTTTGTTAGAAGCATTTCAAAGGATGGAAGCGGAGTAGATTCAGCTTGAAAGGTGAGAGTTGTTAGGTTGCGTTCCAAAGTGGTGCTGGAGGGATATGTAAGTTAAGACATAGAGTGTCCCTCGTATCCGTATCTACACGTGCAGGGAGGTTCTTCCCCCAACTGATTGTGATGTTCTCTGGTTCTAGGGGATGGTAATTTAGGATGTTTACCGGTCTCTCTTCGATTCTGATGTGCTTGTTGACTCGATATGAATTAGTTGTGTCGACAACTTTGCTCAGAACATGTTGATTTCTTGCTGGTTAGTTCAAGCTATGTTTTGGTTATTGCGACTAAGATGAAGCTAGAAGGTCACTACTGTTTGCTTAGTAGAAATAAAAATCCCCCAAATCATTGGCGGATAGTTTTGTGATTCTTTTCAGAATTAGATAAAGCCTTAAACCTAATGGGTCGAATTATGAAATTGAGTTTTAACTTTGAAGATGCGAGCCAGATCTTTGTGGGATCTTTTGCCTTGGCCGTGCCGATTTCTTTTTCTGAAGAGGCTTGGAAGTTAGGGGAGACTTTACCTACCGCTAATCTATTGCTGCTATTTTTACTGTCTGCGGTGTTCTTAGGCTTCTATACGTATGAGAGTGTCTTTCAAAAAGATGTTGTTGCTCGGTTGCCGGTGTTTATTTTCAGAATAGTGATTGCTTATGTTATGACGGCATTGGTCGTTGCTTTGGTACTGACTTGCCTGGACAAATTACCTCTATTGAGTGATCCCGTCGTATCGATCAAAAGAGTGATTGTTATTTCAATGCCAGCCTCTATGGGCGCTATTGTAGTGGATAGTTTTGATAAAGAGTAATCTGTGTATCAATTTGGATTGAAGTGTCTTACAGAGCTTTTCAGCGCTTACTTGATTCGTTATTTAGCTTTCTTACCTCCAAACTTAGTATTGATTTTTTCAACCGATCTCCTAGTCAATAAAATGAGTAGCAACGTACTGTGACTGACTCTTACGTGAATGTGTCGTTTGTTGTTGGGAGATTTTGAAGAGCATTAAGTAGCGAAGATTTGTAGCTTTGGAAGGATATAAAAACGGTTGGTTTCTGAATTGAATATGGTATTTGAAAGGTGAGGGTAGTTGTATTAATAAGTTAGGATCTTTAGATGCAAAAAAGCCGCATCAATGATGCGGCTTCTTTTAATTGGCTCCCCTTGCAAGACTTGAACTTGCGACATACGGATTAACAGTCCGCCGTTCTACCAACTGAACTAAAGGGGAATTGATTGTTTAGTCTCTAATCAAGAGAATGGTGCCGACTACCGGAATCGAACTGGTGACCTACTGATTACAAGTCAGTTGCTCTACCTACTGAGCTAAGTCGGCATCATGAATCAAAAAGCTTATGCTTGATGATTAACTTGGCTCCCCTTGCAAGACTTGAACTTGCGACATACGGATTAACAGTCCGCCGTTCTACCAACTGAACTAAAGGGGAATTATTCTTAAAGCTTTAAAGAAATGGTGCCGACTACCGGAGTCGAACTGGTGACCTACTGATTACAAGTCAGTTGCTCTACCTACTGAGCTAAGTCGGCACATAATATTTCTTTGTGCTTTACTGTTGTTGTCTAAGACACCAACAAATAAATTGTGGTGCCCGGAGGCGGAATCGAACCACCGACACGAGGATTTTCAATCCTCTGCTCTACCGACTGAGCTATCCGGGCGACGAGGTGTATTAAACGTGTTTTCGCGTTCTGGGTCAACATTAAATTGCAAAAAAAGTATCGTTTGATGTTTTTCTATACTTAGTGGGTTGTTTTTGCTCATTTGGGGTGAAAAACCTAGGTCTAGCATGCCCTAAAAGATAGTAAAACTACGGTTAACTACACTGAATGGGCGCCGAAATAAAAAAAGCACGTATGAAAACGTGCTTTTTTATTTGAAAATTTTCTAGGGAGTTTAGTGTTTTACTTCAAACCTATTAACCCAAGCTTCTAATTCGTTGGAAAGAGAGGCAAGAGTTTGGGTGCTGTTATGACTTTCTGTTACGACATTGCTCAGTTGGTTACCGCTCTCTTCGATCATATTGATACGCTTCGATATATCATCGCTCACCTGAGTCTGCTCAGCGGCCGCTGTTGCGATTTGATGACTCATTGATGAAATGGACTCTAATGCGACAACAATCTGTTGTAGTGCTTCAGAGGCGTTTTGAGACTCTGTTACGGTGCTTTCACTGGTCGCGGCACACACTTCCATGGTTTGAATTGCGTTGCGAGATCCCTCTTGAAGGTTATTAATCATTAATTGGATTTCTTTTGTGCTCGATTGTGTTCTGCCTGCAAGGTTACGAACCTCATCTGCTACAACAGCAAATCCACGACCTTGTTCGCCAGCTCGAGCTGCTTCAATGGCTGCATTTAGTGCCAATAGGTTAGTTTGCTCCGCTATATCACCAATCACATCCAATACTTTTGCAATGTTGTTTACATCGTTATCTAGGTTAGCGACAGCTTCGCTTGCTGTGCCTAGTTGGCCTGCTAAGCCTTGAATGTTATCTACTGTGTTGTGAATGAGTTGTTGGGTATGCTGGCTCTGTTTGTCGGCCTCGTCGGTGTTGCGCGCGGTATCGCTAGCTGAAGCAGCTACGTTATTGGCTGAAGAGGCCATCTCGGTCATTGCTGTCGCGATCATCTCTGTTGATTGCTGTTGGGTGTCTGTCAGTTGACCAATTGACCCAGCGCGATCTTCTACGCGCTGCAGTTCGCCTCTTAATGCCAGCATTGAAGCGTCAAGGTTTGATACTAGCTCAGCCAATGACTTACTCATTTGTTGTACGGCGTGATAGATACTGCCGTCAATTGCCTGAGTTTCGAAAGAGGTTTGAATTCGACCTTGTGCTACGGCTTGTACTGCTTCTCGTACGTCTTTAGGTTCGCCGCCAAGAAGCGCTAGCATGCGTTTAATGGATACAATTAGGCTCGCCAGAATAAGACCAGCAATCACGACACAAAGGAATAGCTGCCATTGAGCAGTAGACCAAAAACGAGCGTTAACTTCATTGAACCCGATACCAGTGCCGACAACCCAACCCCAATGTGGCGTTTTCTCTGCAATAGACAGTTTTTCTTCAATCGTTCCATCTGGCAGTTTTTGTGTCCAGGTGTACTCAATGATCTCGCCAGTACGATTACCAAGTACTCTTTGGATTAGCTGCCCAACACTATTGCCGTCGCCATCTTTAAAGTCGTTAAAACTGGTTCCGTGCAGTTGAGGATCTAATGGTGTCGCGATAAACGTCATGTTCTCATCGGCTACGTAAACATATTCATTATCTTTATAGATGTTGTTGCGTAGAAGGCGAGTAGCTAGTTGCTTGGCTTGCTCTTCTTCTAGTGTGCCATCAATCGCCACTTTTTCGACTTCAGTAAGAATGCTGTATGCGCTCTTAAACAGCTCTGTTACGCGAGCTTTGTTGTCCATGTTGCTAGCAACTCTTAAGGTCCATAAGCCTGTAGCCGTCAGTGCTAGCAGGGCGATCAAGATGATGCCCGATAATAAGTAAGCTTGCGTTTTTAGTTTCATATTTCCCCGCGCAGCGATTCAATAATTAGTATTAGGTATAATTCATCGAATCTTAATCTAAGTGGTGTAAGGCAGATATTAGAAAGACATCAAAGTATGATAGGGATTAAATTTTCGAAGAAAAAAAAGTAACAGAACTTGGTTCTATTTGTTTTAATGTGAATATTAGCGGGTCATGAACTTTATAAGGCGTTGGTTCTGTTGTAGTGGATATGCTTTATAGAACTTAGAATCAACTGCTGTAGTAAGAGTACTAAAAGGAGATAACTCAATTTATCGAGACTGATTAAGAGTTAGTGAGGAGCTGATGTGTATATTGAATAGAGTTTGTTTTTGTTCAAACGAAAAAAAGCCAAGTCTTTCGACTTGGCTTTCTTGAATGTGGCTCCCCTTGCAAGACTTGAACTTGCGACATACGGATTAACAGTCCGCCGTTCTACCAACTGAACTAAAGGGGAATTATTTGTGTCAACATCAGGTCTATAAAGACCATTATTTGTTAAGCACCAAATAATGGTGCCTCGAGGCGGAATCGAACCACCGACACGCGGATTTTCAATCCGCTGCTCTACCGACTGAGCTATCGAGGCAAAAGAATGGTGCCGACTACCGGAGTCGAACTGGTGACCTACTGATTACAAGTCAGTTGCTCTACCTACTGAGCTAAGTCGGCACACTAAATTCTTTATGCTTTTGTCCGTGTTGTTACTCCCTGTTAAAGAGTGTTGACACCAACAAATCAAATTGTGGTGCCCGGAGGCGGAATCGAACCACCGACACGAGGATTTTCAATCCTCTGCTCTACCGACTGAGCTATCCGGGCAACGGAGCGCTATTAAACGGATTTTCTGCATAACCGTCAACTCCTTTTTTGAAAATAACTAAAAAAACCGTTCGTTCGTTGTTTTTTTATTCAAAAGTGAGGGTTATGTTTTACCTTGGTTAAATTCTTTTTTGAATTGCGTTACTTTTTCGAGGTATCGGCGCGACTCTTTATTTGGATGCTTCTTGGTAAGCGCCCAGTAGGCTTGGCTCGGTTGCAGCGAGTTTAAGTCTTGCATTGCTCGCTTTCTGTCCTTACTGAAGGTATTGAGTACGCCACCAGTACCGCCGTTATAGGCTGAAATCATACTGTATTCAAGCGTTAATGGGTTTTTTACGTCTTTCAAATAACGATTTTTAAGGATGTAAAAGTATGCGGTGCCAGCATCAATGTTGTTTTCTGGATTGAATAAGTACTCAGGGCTTGGTTCACCAGGTTTCTTTTTGACGTGTTCAAATACATCTCGACCAGCGGTTTTAGGTACCACCTGCATAAGACCATAAGCATTAGCCCAGCTTACGGCGTACGGGTTGAAGCTACTCTCTGTCTTGATGATAGCGTAGATTAAATCTTCAGGGATGTCATAACGCTGAGACGCTCGTCGAACGATGTTGGCATATTGATAACTACGCTGGCTAGCGTGGTCGGCCACCATTGGGATTTCAACGTAGTAGGCTTTTTTAAAGTCGACTTCTTTGGTTTTTAGGTTATTCGCGATCAGGTAATCCGCAAACTGGTTCGCTCGCCAAGTCCATTGAATGGGCTTTTTTTCTTGGTCTACGACCTGATTATAGAGGAAAGGTTTGCCTTCTAGCTTGATGCTTTTAGAAGAGAATAGATCGACACGCGCCGGATCATCTGGCGTCAAAAGGGTCGTCATGATCGCATTTTTGAGGTGTTTTTTCGGTTCGGTAGAGGAAACCGTTTCCACCGTTATCAGGCCTTGGCTAAAATTCACTTCTGAACGACTTAAGTAATTATCTATGTATTTCACATAGTTACTCTTACCTGCTATCTTGATTTCACTGCTACCCCAACGTTTTTGAATGTTGCCTGAAAAGCTATCTATTAATGAATCTAGCGCCCCGGTATCTTTTTCAAATTGTCCGGGTAGCTCAGCTAAATTCTTCACAAACCGGTTGGTTGGCTCGTAATTGACATCATAAATGCTTTCGACAAATTCACGGCTGCAGCCAGTTAATAACATGGCTGTTAGGAAGTAACTTAGCTTTTTCATAGTTCCTCATACAAAAATGACATCGCAGCGTTAACCATGATGTCATTAAAAATTGCTTAAATAAATGTCTTATTCGCTTGGTGGAGTATAGCCATCAATTACGACATCTTTACCTTCAAAAAGGAAGTTAACCATCTCAGTTTCAAGAAGTTTACGATGCTCAGGATCCATCATGTTTAGCTTCTTTTCATTGATAAGCATAGTTTGCTTGCTTTGCCATTGTCCCCAAGCTTCTTTAGACACGTTGTCAAAGATACGCTTACCTAAGTCACCTGGGTAAAGTTGAAAATCTAGGCCTTCAGCATCTTTTTGAAGGCGAGCACAAAATACAGTGCGGCTCATAGTGGTTCCTCTTATCGCGTTCGTTGATTCAAACGTCGTCGTTCAGTTCAAAGGGTAGGCTCTCAATAAGCTGCTTTACAGGAGCGGCTAGGCCAATTTCTTCCGGTTTTGATAAGTTATACCAGAGACCTTTAGCCCCTTCCATTATCAAATCTGGTTGTTTATCTAATTTCACTAATACTGGCGTGATATCTAAGTGGTAGTGGCTGAAAGTGTGTCTAAACGCAATCATGGTCTTGATCGAATTGGTTTGAGTGTCTTTGATCGAACGAAGATCTAGTTGATGTTCGATCTCTGCGTTTTCATTTTGAGGGAAACAAAACAATCCGCCCCAGATACCAGATTGAGGGCGCTGTTCGAGCCACACTTGGTTGTCGTGATACAGAATCACAAACCATGTGTCTTTTACTGGCTTTTCTTTCTTAGGCTTTTTGCCAGGGAAGTCGAGCTGTCTATCGAGCTTCTTGGCCTCACACATGCTTTCAATCGGGCACAAGGTGCACTTAGGCTTGCTACGGGTACAAACCATGGCACCCATGTCCATCATTGCTTGGTTGTACTTATCGACATCTTGCTTTGGGGTATGTGCTTCGGCGTGTGCCCAAAGCTGGTTTTCGACTTTCTTTTGCCCCGGCCAACCTTCAACGGCAAAACTTCTCGCAAGCGTTCGTTTTACATTGCCATCAAGAATCGCATGAGGAAGTTTATGAACCGATGATAAGACGGCTGCTGCTGTTGAGCGACCAATCCCCGGTAGCGCGTTCATCTCTTCGATAGACAGCGGAAATTCACCACCATATTGCTCAGCAACGATCTTGGCTGCTTTATGTAGATTGCGAGCTCGTGCGTAATAACCAAGCCCTGTCCATAAGTGGAGTACCTCATCTTGTTCGGCGTTCGCTAGGTCGATAACCGTTGGAAAGCGTTCTAAGAAGCGTTGGTAGTATGGAATCACCGTAGCAACCTGAGTCTGCTGAAGCATGATTTCAGATAGCCAAACGGTGTAGGCGGTTTTGTTTTGTTGCCAAGGCAATTCTTTACGCCCGTAGGCGTCATACCACTTTAATATGGCGGTTGCGAAAGGAGTCACGACATGCTCTATGCTTTGCTATTATTAGAAGCGAAATTGCACCACACTTAACGTTGGATGTAAAACAGACAAATTGTGTGGGAATTTATCCACGGAAAGACTTGCACCGGAGGCAATTCTTTGGATAATCCCCGCTTTGATTAATCAATGTGCAGGCAAAAATCAATGAGTGAAGTGACCACTAACGAATATACTGAAGACGGCAAACTGGTTCGTAAGATCCGTAGCTTTGTTCGCCGCGAAGGCCGCTTAACAAAAGGCCAAGAGAACGCGATGAATGAATGTTGGCCAACAATGGGTATCGACTACAACCCAGAGCTTCTTAACTGGAAAGAAGTATTTGGCAACGATAACCCGGTTGTACTAGAGATTGGCTTCGGTATGGGTGCATCACTGGTTGAAATGGCAAAGAACGCACCTGAGAAAAACTTCTTAGGTATTGAAGTTCATAGCCCGGGTGTTGGTGCGTGTTTAGGTACAGCTCGCGATGCTGGCGTAACTAACCTGCGTGTAATGTGTCACGATGCTGTAGAAGTATTTGAACACATGATTCCAGATAGCAGCCTGCATACACTGCAACTGTTTTTCCCTGACCCATGGCACAAGGCTCGCCACCACAAGCGTCGTATCGTTAAAGCTGAATTCGCTGAAATGGTTCGTGCTAAGCTACACCTTGAAACTGGTATTTTCCACATGGCAACTGACTGGGAAAACTACGCAGAGCACATGATTGAAGTAATGAACGTTGCTCCAGGTTTTGAGAATATCGCTGAAGATGGTGATTACATTCCTCGCCCGGATGAGCGTCCACTGACTAAGTTTGAAGCTCGTGGCCATCGTTTAGGTCACGGCGTTTGGGATATTAAGTACAAGCGTACTAAGTAATTCTGAACCTAAACAAATGAAGGTGAGGTTTGATTAGGATCTTAACCTTACACTTTGTGGGATTGATAAAAGCCAACATTATTGTAGTGTTGGCTTTTTTGTCCTTAGGCTTTTATTTCAGTAAAGGCTTAACGACAGAAAGTAATACCAATCACAGTAAGTAAGTGATCAGAAATAGCGTAGGAAAAAGGCTTGAGAACAAGGCAGCATTTTTCGATAAGTAGTTACTCTACAATCAAAAACTCTAACGCAGTTATCGAGCATTTTAACAAGCTAGAGTGAGCTGTTATTTACTACGATTGGTATATGTTACATCCCTACAAAAATAACAATATAGAAGTAAGCACACATGAAACCAACTCAAGCTATTTTGGCCGAGATCTTAGAAGAAGTTAGCCCTTTAATTGGTCAGGGAAAGGTCGCTGATTATATTCCTGCATTAGCGCGTATATCGAACCAGAAACTGGCGATTGCGGTGTACACCAATGAAGGAGAAGTGATTCAAGCTGGTGATGCAGAGGAAGCCTTCTCTGTACAATCTATCTCTAAGGCTTTGAGTTTGACGTTAGCAATGGTGCTCTATAAGCCGGAAGAGATTTGGCAAAGAGTAGGCAAAGAGCCTTCTGGTCAAGCCTTTAACTCGATGATTCAGCTTGAGATGGAGTATGGTATTCCCCGCAACCCGTTCATCAATGCGGGGGCAATTGTCGTTGCAGACCTACTACAAAGCCGCTTGTCTGCGCCTAGGCACCGCTTGTTAGAGTTTGTGCGTCAGTTATCGGGTGATACTCATATTGTGTATGACAAGGTGGTAGCGGCTTCAGAAATGATGCACAGCGATCGTAATGCTGCCATTGCTTATTTGATGCGTTCATTTGGTAATTTTGAGAATGATGTTATCCCAGTTCTGAATAACTACTTCCACGCTTGTGCGCTTAAAATGACGTGTGTGGATTTGGCAAAAACCTTTAGCTATTTAGCAAACAAAGGCGTGTCGGTTCAAACCAAGAAAGAGATCATCACGCCAGTTCAAACCAAGCAGTTGAATGCTTTGCTTGCGACGTGTGGCTTGTACGATGGGGCTGGTGAGTTTGCCTACCGTGTTGGTATGCCAGGAAAATCGGGCGTTGGTGGCGGTATTATTGCTATCGTTCCTGGCGAAATGACGATTGCGGTGTGGTCTCCAGAGCTTGATCCTTCTGGCAACTCGCTCGCAGGTACTAAGGCTCTAGAGTTGCTTTCAGAGCGAATTGGTCGTTCTATTTTCTAAGAGAAAGATTCGAGCACGGACGTTGTCCTATAGAACGCTTCGCTCCGAGAGAGGGCTATAAAACAAAAAGGGTTGACCCTAAAGCCAACCCTTACGCAATGCTTCTCGAATCTCGAATCTCGAACTACTCGTCTTCTTCTGCCATAAAGGCTTCTAACAGATCATTGAGAAACAGCTTTCCTTTTTCAGTGATCTGCCAGTGAGTGTCGGTTTCCTTCAAGTAGCCTAGCTCTTTTGCCCATTCAATCGTTTTTTGAATCGAGTCAAAACCAAGCCCTGTCGTATCAATGAAATCCTGCTTTGGACATGCTTCCATTAACCTAAAGCGGTTCATGAAAAATTCAAAAGGGCGGTCTTCATTCGGCACTTCAAATTCATCTGATAGATAAGGTTTTACCATGTTTTGGTACGCAGCTAGATAGCCTCTAGGGTGCTTAACCTTAGTGGTACGAACAATGCGTCCATCTGTAAAGCTCAGCTTGCCATGAGAGCCACAGCCAATACCTAGATAGTCACCAAAGCGCCAGTAGTTGAGGTTATGTTGGCACTGATATCCCGGCTTGCTGTAGCCTGAAATTTCGTACTGCACATACCCTGCGTCTGCGAGCTTCTTATGGCCTAGGTCGAAGATATCCCAAAGGTCATCATCATCAGGCAGCGTTGGTGTTTTGTAATAGAACATGGTGTTAGGTTCTATTGTTAGCTGATACCAAGATAAGTGCGGAGGGTCGAGTTCTATCGCTTTATCCAAATCAGCCAACGCTTGTTCAATACTCTGATCGGGTAAGCCGTGCATTAAGTCTAAGTTGAAACTATTCAATCCAATCTTATGCGCTAAATGAGCGGCATTTACCGCTTCATCTTGACCATGAATACGCCCAAGTCTTTCCAGTTTCTCTTGCTCAAAACTTTGCACACCCACCGAGATTCGAGTAATGCCTGCCTTTTGGTAACCTGCAAAACGCTCAGCTTCGATAGTTCCCGGGTTGGCTTCCATGGTGATTTCTATTTCAGGTTTGAACGGGATGCGCTGTTCAATGCCTTGTAACAATCGGCCAATTCCTTCAGGAGAAAACAGGCTTGGGGTACCGCCACCAATAAAGATCGAATGCAGTGGGCGAGGCATACCATTGAGCTGATATTTTTCGATATCAGTATCGAGATCCTCAAGCAGTGCATCGATGTACTCTTTTTCAGGGATCTCGGCTTTCAGAGCGTGAGAGTTAAAATCACAATACGGACACTTTTGTACACACCATGGGATGTGTACATAGAGGCTAAGTGCGGGTGGTATTAGCGCTGCATTGTGCATTACAGAGCTTGCTCCTTGAGAGTCTTGAATAGTGACGCAAGCGCTTTACCACGGTGTGATAGTTGCTTCTTACGCGAAGATTCAAGCTCTGCTGAGGCGCAGTTATCTTCTGGTACAAAGAACACAGGATCGTAGCCAAAGCCATTCTCACCGTGTTCTTCAGTAAGAATACGACCTTCCCATTTACCGTGACACACTAGAGGTGTTGGATCATTCTCGTGACGCATTAGCACCAACACACAGTGGAAACGCGCAGTACGCTTTTCAGTTTCGACACCTTGCATCGCATCTAATAGTTTTTTGATGTTCTGCTTATCGGTTGCCCCTTCACCTGAGTAACGCGCTGAATAGATACCTGGCGCACCATTTAAGTAATCAACCTCTAAACCTGAGTCGTCAGCAATGGCTGGCAGCCCTGTTTCTTTCGCTGCGTGGCGAGCTTTGATGATGGCATTTTCAATGAAAGTCGTTCCTGTTTCAGCGACTTCTGAAACGTTAAATTCACTTTGCGCGACAACGTCAAAACCAAACTCAGACAGAATATCTGCCATCTCGCGAACTTTACCTTGGTTGCCTGTTGCTAAAACAATCTTACTCATGGGAATGTAGCTCTAAATAAGTTAATAAATGAAAAGTAAGGTTTGAGCTTACTCTTCTATATAGAATTTCTGTGTGAAACGCAGTGGACCAGTGCCTTTTAGGCCTGCGTTCACATCGATGTCGAAGGTGATGTTTTCTTCGTGAGTTACGGGGAACTCAGCAAGGTAATAAATCGCATCGCCTTCTTTGATTTCTCGAAACTTCAAAGTACGGGTGTTTCCAACGAGGTTCTTCGCTGTTCCCGTAATTTTAGCCGTTGTCGCAGGCTTGCCTAGAGAAGCCTTGTCTAACACGCTGATGTTGAGGATTGCTGAGTATCCATTTCGCTTAAGTTTGTATTGCTTAGCGACTTGCGAAGTTAAGAACGTGGAATTAAAAGCCGAGTAATGAACCTCGACATCCTTAATGTTCTTAAATTGCCCTGCTGAGCTTGGTAAGGCAACAAGAGCGGTGAGTAGTGCTGTTATCCATAAACGCATAATGACTCCAATAAATAGCAAAAAGCCATCATAGGATGGCTTTGACTTCAGTTGGGATTTGGCTTGGCGAGCATATTCGAACTTGCTTGTGCCTACCGAGATCTCCCTTTTCTATCTTAATTTGCCCTTTTGCGACCTTAAACTGTTTCGCAAGGTATTTCGCTAAGTGGGCGTTGGCTTTGCCATCTACTGGTGGAGCAGTTATGGCAATTTTGAGTTCCTCACCATGCAAGCCAACAATCTTGTCTCGGCTTGCTTTGGGTTGGATATAGAGCCTAAGAAGAATATCGTCTTCCTCGGCCCAAACCGCTTTTGGCATCGTCAAAGTACCTGATGTTTGTACTTGAACTATAGCTGATACCAAATAGGGCCAATCATGTCGCCCATTAGGAAGTTCGCAAATTGCAGAACAATGAACAGAACCAGTACGCTTAGGTCGAAACCACCCATGTCCGGAAGGATACGGCGGATAGGCACTAGCATTGGTTCAGTCAGTTGATGGAATACGTACTCGATTGGACTACGACCTTGGCTTACCCAGCTTAGGATTGCACGGATAAGTAGAACCCAGAAGATCAAACCACCAGCCGCTTTGAGCAAAGATAGTGCACCAAAGATCAGGAAGCTGATATCGAATACAGCTGCGCCGCCAGAGATAATCAGGTTTAGAGCAACGAACTTAAGTACACACAGCACATAAGCGAAAACAACGGTCGCTAGATCAAGGCTGCCGATTGATGGAATAACTCGGCGCAGTGGGGCAACAACTGGTTGTGTCGCTTTTACGATGAATTGTGAGAATGGGTTGTAGAAATCTGCACGTGATGCTTGTAGCCAGATACGCAAGATCACAACCATGATGTAAAGATCAAAAACGGTCGAGATCAGAAAGCTCATCGAGTTCATATTGTTTCCTTTTTCGGATTTACTTGCCGCTTAGATATAACCCGAGCGACAAAATGCTTAAAACAGTTTTTCCATCTCTTCAGCTCGAGCGACCGCCGCTTGCATGGCTTTGGCTACGATGTCTGATAGTTGATGTTCATTGAACGTGCGCAATGCTTCTGCAGTTGTTCCGCCTTTTGAAGTCACTTGTTCACGCAGTGTCGATAATTCAGTATTTGGATTCGCTACCACCATCTCTGCCGCGCCTAATGCAGACTGCTGCACTAATTTACGAGCGGTTTCTTGGTCGAAGCCTTGGTTGATTGCCTCAACTTGCATCGCTTCCATAAACAGGAAGAAGTAAGCTGGAGCACTCCCCGCCGCCGCAATGATGTTGTTGATTCCAGACTCTTGTTCAACCCAGCTCACTTCACCTACAGCTTGCATCAGCTGAGATGCAAAGTCTTTATCATTTTGGCTGACCGTTGAATCGGCATAAAGACCGCTCATTCCTTTACCTAGCAGTGATGGCGTGTTTGGCATCACACGAACAAGGTTCAGTTGGCAGTTTAACATCTCATTGAGTCGATTCGCATTAATACCCGCAGCAATGGAGATAACCAGTTTGTTGCTAAAGTCGATGCTTTGTAAGGGTTTACATACATCAGCCATCATCTGTGGTTTCACTGATAACACAACAACGTCTGCTTTTTCAGCTGCGGCAATATTATCGCTGGTGGTATTGATGCCGTATTCTTGTTCTAACGGCAGTCTTCTGGTTTCTGAAGGTGCTGTCGCAGTAATCTTTTGCGCTGGGTAACCACTAGCAACTAAGCCAGCTACAATTGAGCGAACCATGTTTCCCGCCCCAATAAAGGCGATGTTCTTATGTACCATATATAAAATCCTGAGCGTGTCGCTGCGCGGATAAGGCGAAGCGGTATCAATACTTGTACTTGTCGTTACTTACTACGGCTATTTCGCGTAATCACGAGCGCCGAAAATAGCTGTTCCAATACGAACCATTGTGCTGCCAGCCTCAACTGCTGCATCCATATCACCACTCATCCCCATCGAAAGGGTATCAATGTCTGAATACTTCGCGGCTAGCTTGTCTTTAAGCTCTGCCAGTTGAGAAAATGCATTAAGCTGAGATTGATAGTCAGATACGTTTGCAGGAATCGACATCAATCCTCTTAAGGTGAGGTTGGGGAGCGATGAAATCAACTCCGCGAGTGCAAAAACTGTCTCTTCTGAGGTTCCAGATTTGGACTCTTCACCACTGGTGTTTACCTGAATCAACACTTGCAAAGGTGGAAGTTCGCTTGGTCGTTGATCATTAAGCCTTTGTGCGATCTTATCGCGATCGACGGAATGCACCCATTGAAAGCTTTCCGCGATTGGGCGGGTTTTATTGGATTGAATTGGACCAATAAAATGCCACTCTAAATTTAGGTTAGAATGTTGTTCTGAAAAGTGTTTTACTTTATCTACACCTTCTTGAACATAGTTTTCACCAAAGGCAACTTGGCCTCCGAGTGCGGCTTCTAGAATCGCATCAATAGGTTTAGTTTTGCTGACGGCTAAAAGTTGCACGGACTCTGGAGCTCGTCCGCACTTTTGCTCAGCACTACGAATCTGTGAGGTGATTTGTTCGATATTTTGTTGAATACTACTCATAGCTGACTTTACTTAAGGGAAAATAAATGGATATCACTGAGTTACTAGATTTTAGTGTAAAGCATAACGCGTCAGATCTACATCTTTCTGCGGGTGTATCTCCAATGGTACGTATAGATGGTGAAGTAAGGAAGCTTGGAATCCCAGCTTTGAGTCATGCTGATGTGCATCGTTTGGTTTTTGAGATCATGAGCGATTCACAACGCGGCGAGTTTGAAGAAAAACTGGAAGTCGACTTCTCTTTTGAATTACCCAATGTTGGTCGCTTTCGTGTTAATGCGTTTAACCAAGCCCGTGGCTGCTCAGCTGTCTTTCGAACTATCCCTGTCGAAATCCCGACTTTAGATCAGTTAGGTGCACCTGAGATCTTCGAAAGGATTGCTAACTACGAAAAAGGGTTAGTGCTCGTCACTGGTCCAACTGGCTCTGGTAAATCAACGACTCTTGCGGCGATGGTTGATTACGTAAATCGCAACCACAATAAGCATATTCTGACGATTGAAGACCCGATTGAATTCGTTCACACCAATAATAAATGCCTAGTCAACCAGCGTGAAGTTCACCGTGATACCCACAGTTTTAAAGCGGCACTGCGCAGTGCCTTACGTGAAGACCCAGACGTGATTCTGGTTGGTGAACTTCGTGACCAAGAGACGATTAGCTTAGCGTTAACCGCAGCAGAAACGGGTCACTTGGTCTTTGGTACTCTGCACACCAGTTCTGCGGCTAAAACGATCGACCGTATTATCGATGTGTTCCCAGGTAGCGATAAAGATATGGTTCGTTCGATGTTGTCTGAATCACTGCGCTCGGTGATAGCCCAGAAGCTGCTAAAGCGTGTTGGTGGTGGTCGTGTGGCGTGTCATGAAATCATGATGGCAACACCTGCGATCAGAAACTTGATTCGTGAAGATAAGGTTGCGCAGATGTACTCGATCATTCAAACGGGCGCAGCGCACGGCATGCAGACCATGGAACAAAATGCGAAGCAGCTGATGGCGCAGGGCTTGGTTGATTCGGAAGAGGTCGAGAAAAAGATCGAAATTGAAACCTCAATGTTTTAATCAAGGTGGACACAATGGAATTGAATCAAATCCTTGAGGGAATGCTTTCTCAAAAGGCATCGGATCTTTATATCACGGTTGATGCGCCAATCCTTTTTCGTGTGGATGGTGAATTACGCCCCCAAGGAGAGAAGCTGAATGCGGCTCAAGTTGCTCAATTACTTGATGCGATGATGGAACAAGACCGACGTGATGAATATCAGCAAACACGTGAGGCTAATTTTGCGATTGTGCGTGACTTTGGTCGTTTTCGTGTCAGTGCATTCTTTCAGCGAGAGCTACCTGGAGCGGTCATTCGACGTATCGAGACTAACATCCCAACCTTTGAGCAACTAAAGCTTCCTGATGTACTACAGGACCTATCAATAGCTAAGCGCGGACTTGTGCTGGTGGTTGGTGCGACAGGCTCTGGTAAATCGACCTCAATGGCTGCAATGACAGGCTATCGCAACACCAATCGCTCGGGACATATCTTGACGGTTGAAGACCCTATTGAATTTGTGCACGAACATAAAAAGTGCATCGTGACGCAGCGTGAGGTCGGGCTCGACACCGAGAGTTACGAAGTCGCGCTTAAGAACTCGCTACGCCAAGCACCAGACATGATCTTGATTGGCGAAATCCGTAGCCGTGAGACCATGGAATACGCGATGACCTTTGCTGAAACGGGTCACTTGTGTATGGCAACCTTGCACGCCAATAACGCTAACCAAGCGCTAGAGCGTATTCTTCATTTGGTGCCGAAAGAGCAGAAAGAACAGTTCTTGTTTGACCTATCGATGAACCTGCGTGGTGTCGTCGCTCAGCAACTCATTCGCGACAAGAATGGCAGCGGGCGTCATGGTGTATTCGAGATTCTGCTGAATAGCCCTCGTGTTTCTGACTTGATTCGTCGTGGTGAACTACACGAACTGAAAGCAACCATGGCTAAATCGAAAGAGATAGGTATGCAGACCTTTGACCAAGCTTTGTATGGTTTAGTGATAGCAGGCAAGATCAGCGAAGAGGATGCGTTCCACAGTGCCGATTCTGCTAATGACTTGCGCTTAATGCTCAAAACTAGACGTGGTGATGACGACTACGGAACTGGGGCGTTGGCTGGTGTGAAGATAGATATGGGGTGATAAAAAACGCCTGATTTGATTCTAGGTTAAAATCAGGCGTTCATCATATTCATCGTTCGACTGCGTCTGTATTATCAACGCTTCTTGTTCTTAGGCTCGCTGATTACGTCTGCGTCAGTCGAAGTATGATTCATATAACCTGCATTATTGGAGCTTGTCGAACTGCATGCTGATATTGCTAGAGCTACGAAGATTGCTAGAAAAATTTTCATGTGAACTCCCACTTACCTAATAATGAATTGCTTCGACATTACGTCGTAATATCATTATAGGATCACAAAGGAGTTTAATCTTTGAGCTCTTAATTTTCGTTATGAATATTGTGCTTCAAACCAGCTCTCTAAAATGACGACTGCAGACTGGTTATCGACATTGCCTTTGCTTAGCGCTTTATAGCCGCCCATTTCAAAAAGGTCGGCTCTTGCTTCTGTGGTCGAGAGTCTTTCATCATGTAGTTCAACATCGACACCAAATCGTCCTTTAAGGCGGTTAGCGAACTTCTTCGCTCTAGGTGTAATGGTTGCTAAGTCTTTACCATGAAGGTCGGTAGGAAGGCCGACTACAATCAGGTTCGGCTGCCACTCCTTAATTTGTTTTTCGATATCGTCCCAATTTGGGATGCCATCTTTGGCTTTAAAAGCTTTTAGAGGGCTTGCGGTGCCCGTGATTTCTTGTCCTATCGCACTGCCGATACTTTTTGTACCGTAGTCAAATGCCATAATTGTTCGTGACATGGGGTTTCCAAATTTATCTGTGTTTGAGAGTGTCTGTTTATTTTATTTAGCTGATTTGAACTAGGCGTGGCCAGCGTCTGCTGAAAGCTGAGCCGCATTTATTCCTAACATCTGCACGGCGACTTTCCAGCGGTCAGAAATCGGTGTATCGAAGATGACCTTCGGATCGGCTTCAACGGTTAACCATGAGTTCTCGGTCAGTTCGGTTTCCAGTTGTCCCGGTTCCCATCCTGCATACCCAAGTGCGACTAAATAATTCATCGGCTCATCTTCTGTGCCCAACACCATCAAGATATCTTTTGAAGTCGTCACCGAGATTTGATCTGTCATGTTGATGCTGGATTGATAGCTGCCTTTAGGTTTGTGCAAAATAAATCCACGGTCTTCTGCGACCGGCCCACCATTCAATACAGGCTTATCAAGACTTGCTTGGTTGGATTTCGGCTGCTCAGAATCAACCTTAACTTGTTTAAGCATGCTGCCGACAGTGACATCGATAGGGGCGTTGATCATCAAACCCATCGCGCCTTCGTCATTGTGCTCACAAAGGTAAATCACCGAATTTTGAAAGTATGGGTCTTTCATTCCGGGCATAGCAACCAGAAAGTGGTTCGTTAAATTCATAGAGCCTCCTGCCAGTGTGTTCCCAGTAAAGGAAAAAGAGCGGCGTAAAGCCGCTCATTGTTCTTTGCCTAGATATTTATGTGTTTTCGAATAGCTAAGGCTTTCTTTAGTTTAGGCTATTTAGCGTTAACGCGACGCTCAATTGCATCCATTAATTTACCTGTAACTGAAATATCAAAAGCGGCTTCAATTTCACGGATACAAGTAGGGCTAGTCACGTTAATTTCAGTCAGCTTGTCGCCGATAACATCAAGCCCAACAAAGATTAAGCCTTTCTCTTTCAGTGCTGGAGCAACTGCTCTTGCGATAGCCCAGTCTGTTTCACTTAGAGGACGAGCTTCACCTGTACCGCCAGCAGCAAGGTTACCTCGAGTTTCCCCTTTTGCAGGAATACGCGCTAGACAGTAAGGCATTGGCTCACCGTCAACCACAAGAATACGCTTATCACCATTGCTGATGTCTGGAACAAAAGTTTGTGCCATTGCGTAGTTCTGACCGTGGTTGGTCAAGGTTTCAATAATAACTGATACGTTTGGATCGCCTTCTTTCACACGGAAGATAGACGCGCCGCCCATGCCATCAAGTGGTTTTAGAATCACGTCGCCGTGTTCTTCTCGGAACGCTTTAATTTTTTCAGCTTTACGAGTCACGATGGTGGTCGGTGTCAGTTCAGGGAACCATGCCGTGAACAACTTCTCGTTACAGTCACGTAGGCTTTGTGGTTTGTTGACGATCAGTGCGCCGTTCTCTTCAGCACGCTCAAGAATGTAAGTTGCGTAGATGTACTCAGTATCAAACGGAGGATCTTTACGCATTAGTACCGCATCTAAATCGGATAGCGCGATAGTCTGTTCTGATTTGAACTCGTACCAACCGTTTGGATCTTCTTTTAGTTCAACAACCTTAGTGTCAGCAATGGCTACGCCTTGATCTAAATGTAGATCATCCATTTCCATGTAATGGATTTCGTAACCACGACGCTGAGCTTCAAGCATCATGGCAAAGCTAGAGTCTTTTTTGATGTTAATGGATGAAATTGGATCCATTACGATGCCAAGTTTGATCATTTTTTTCTCCTAGCCTAGATCGCCAAAACGGACTTGTAAGGCAGTAATTGCGGTTAGAGCTGCTGTTTCGGTACGAAGTACACGTGGCCCGAGTAGCGTCTCTTCAAATTTGTATTGTTCTGTCATGCCGATTTCTTCAGCCGACAAGCCACCTTCAGGGCCGATCAATAGGCGTACCTTACTGATAGGTTCTGGAAGGGTATTAATTGAGTATTTTGCACGAGGATGTAAGTTCAGCTTTAATGCTTCACTCGGTTCGCTACACCACTCTTCAAGTTGCATGATAGGGCGAATGACTGGAACCGTATTGCGGCCACACTGTTCACACGCCGCGATAGCAATCTTTTGCCACTGTGCGAGTTTTTTCTCGAAGCGTTTTGTATCAAGCTTAACGCCACAGCGCTCTGAAATTAAAGGGGTAATGGTGTTCACACCAAGCTCAACCGATTTCTGAATCGTGAACTCCATTTTGTCGCCACGTGAAATCACTTGGCCTAAATGTAAGTCTAACGGAGATTCGCTGCTGCGTTCGATGCGTTCAGAAACATTAACGGTGACATTTTTCTTTGATACTTCGGCTATCGTCGCAGGGAATTCAGCGCCACTGCCATCAAATAGAAGGACTTCTTGGCCTTCTTTCATGCGAAGGACACGACCAACATGACCCGCGGCATCTTCGCCTAAAGCGAGTGAACCTAACTGATGAATGCGTTCTGGGTGATGAATACGAGGGATTCTCATGCTGGTAAACCTATAAATATGTTCATTTGGGTATTTTGTCTCTGCCTAACATGGATGCTTTTAGTTGAAAAAACAAGGGTAGAGCAAGAGTTTCAGGGGCAATTCTGAAACTCTTGTTTGAGATAGTTAGGAATGTTGATTGTACGAGCGACGTTATTTACAAGCAGGGTAAACAAATGGGTTGTGATTACCTTGGATGGCATAGATTCGCTCATCACGAGTACATTCCCACTTGTCGACAGGAAATTGCTTGTTCCACGCCATCATTAGGTTGGTTTGTTGCTTAGATAGTTTGAAACCATACTCTTGGCTCATGTAAAGGTAAGTACGCGCGATAGAGCCTTTTGCTCTGTCTGGCGGCATAACTTTACGCTGCTTGAAGTTGACCTGCATTTCGCACTGACCATAGCTCACGCCATCCATTCCATTCCACTGGCTGAAGTTGTAGTTCGAACGGTCACCATTTACTTCACCGATAGCTGGCGTTAGGTTGTGGAGATCGGCTTCCATGGACTTGAATACTTTGTCATTGCGAGTGCAGTTCTTGCGCCCGCCATCTTGCCAGCACTGACGCTGGTGGCCGAATTGCCAAGCTGGAACCACGTGTTCCCACTCAATTCGACTCGCTCGCTTTTGTTGTTTTCGGACTTGATAACCACAGCCGTCAAGGTCGGGAATCCCTTTCTTTTTGTCCTTCCATGTAATGTCACAACCACAATAAAATGAAGTCGGGTGGTCGAGATAAATCTTCACCGCTTCTCTTTTTGCTTTGGAGAATGAGCTCGGTGGTGCGGCGAAAACGCTTTGGGTTACCAGTAGGCCAAATACTATTGATAAGTAAAAAGACACAGGTAGGCCAAATGCTTTGATGGTGAGTTTTTGCATAGAAAAAGACTGATAAAAGTATGATAAACATCAGTCTAGCACTCAAAGGATGAGTTTCTCCATTACATTTCTATCATCAACTTAATCGAGTGTTGCTTTCTGAAATAAAAAGGATGGGGTTACCAAATCGAATAGGTGCGAGTCTAGGACTTTAGCTGAGCTGTGTGCCTGTGAAGGATAAGGTTTGATTGCACAGCTGGCAGCGATAGGTCGATTGATTTCGAAGCACTTTATTGTGTCGTCTGATTGATAATGGGTAAGTGGTGCACTCACATCGATATTCAAAGGTTTTCCCTTGAACTGACGCGATTTCAAAGCTGTGAGTTGTTCTGGCTGGCACGTTGAATACTTTTTCCATCACGTATTTCCACTCGTTTCCGTGAGGCCTAACACGTCCGAAAACCTGATGCGTGATCAGGTGTGCGAGTTCATGTGGCACAACCTCGTTGATGAAGGCATCTTCATTTTCAGAAAATAGTACGTGGTTGAGCTTAATTTCGTTGAGCTGAAGGTAGGCCTTTCCCGCCGCTTTGCCTCTTAACTTGAAGGTGATAGTTGGGTGTGGAAATTCACGAGAGAAATGTTGATTTGCGATAGCTAGGCATTCGGCCAATTTCTTATTTGCTCGGTGTTGTTGCGGGGTGTAAGACAAACGTTGTTAACTCCAAATAAAGGCCTCAGCGTTTAAACCAAGGCCTAATCATAACATTGCTTGTTGATCTAGCGATGCTTTACACGTGATGTTTTTTCTTAATGATCTCGTGATAAGCGTGCCATGTAGCATAGCCAAGTAGCGGCATGGTGACGATCATTCCGATGCCGTAGGTGGCAAAACCCACCAAAATACCGGCACAAATAATACTCGCCCAAACCACCATTGCAGGGATGTTCGATTTCACGGCATTAAAGCTAGTGAAAATCGCACTCATCACATCAACGCGTCTCTCCATCATTAACGGAATTGAAAATGCTGAGATGCTAAATATGAGGCTTGCGATAACAAAACCAATCACAGAACCCGTAATTAAGAAGGGAGCGAACTCAGCCAGTGGTGCGCCTTGCACTGAAGGGTAGAGCGCGTGCAATAATGCAGCGATACGCATCCAGAATATCATCGCAACCATCAATACGATCGCAAAGGCCCATTGGTGGGTGGAGTTGCGAGTGATGGCTTTCATCGAGTGCAGTAGGCTTGCGTTGTGGCCTTTTTCTCTTTCCCAAGCTGCGTCATACAAGCCCAGAGCAAGAAACGGCCCTATTAGCATGTACACGATCAGGCTTGGCATTACGACCAAGTGTGTTCCTTGCCATTGGACAAGCTGAACAATGGCGATTGCCGCTCCCATAAAGCACAAACCGTAGAATGCGCTGATTAATGGCATTCTTACCAAGTCATGCAGAGCAAGCGACAACCAATGAAAGGGTGCGGAAATACTGATTTGGTTGCAAGGAATGGTGCGAGCG
The DNA here is from genome assembly GCF_041469785.1 of Vibrio sp. 10N.286.48.F5. Taxonomy (NCBI): domain Bacteria; kingdom Pseudomonadati; phylum Pseudomonadota; class Gammaproteobacteria; order Vibrionales; family Vibrionaceae; genus Vibrio; species Vibrio sp. 10N.286.48.F5. The sequence goes on from NZ_JBFRLG010000001.1 coordinate 22,379, forward strand.
TAATCCTTATCGCTGACCTTGTGTTTTTTATCGTTCAGTTCGGATGGGTGCGCGGTACGAGGCATAGATCCCCCTAGTTAAATAACGTCCTAGTTATAATTCCATAAGGCTCATCGATGTGGCTTGTGTGAGAGTTATGGTGTTGAGCTAAATTGCTCTTTGTCATCCCAGTTATTGTTCTAGCGTGCATTTAACGAGCGTTATCAGACTGAATTAATTTAAGTTAAATGTGAGCTTGATCGCCTAGGAGTTACCTTAACTATTGTCAGTAGTGCTAGAAAACACAAATTATCAGCGGCTTTTTATACTAAGTGGTTAACGGTAAAGAAGGGCGTTAGGGAAGGGTATTGTGAGTGAAAGTTCGGTAAGTACATAAAAATAAAGCCCTTACTAAGCAGTAAGGGCTTTAAAGGAACACATCGCAGTGGCTAAATTATTTTAGGCCAGCGAAGTCCGCAAGGATTGCTGCTTTGTCAGTCGCTTCCCAAGGGAACTCTTCACGACCGAAGTGACCGTATGCAGCAGTTTGCTTGTAGATAGGCTGAAGAAGGTTCAGCATCTCTTGAAGGCCGTATGGACGTAGGTCGAAGTTTTGACGAACAGCTTCAATGATGATTTCGTGTGCTACTTTCTCAGTACCGAACGTTTCAACCATGATAGATGTTGGATCAGCAACACCGATAGCGTAAGACAGTTGAATCTCACAACGGTCAGCCATACCAGCAGCAACGATGTTTTTCGCAACGTAACGTGCTGCGTAAGCTGCAGAACGGTCAACTTTTGATGGATCTTTACCTGAGAATGCACCGCCACCGTGACGAGCTGCGCCGCCGTAGGTATCAACGATGATCTTACGACCAGTTAAACCACAGTCACCCATTGGGCCACCGATTACGAAACGGCCTGTTGGGTTGATGAAGAAGTTAGTATCTTTGTTGATCCACTCAGCAGGAAGTACTGGCTTGATGATTTCTTCCATTACTGCTTCGCGTAGGTCAGGCGTTGTTACTGAATCACAGTGTTGAGTAGAAAGAACAACAGCATCGATACCAACGATCTTACCTTGGTCGTATTGGAAAGTAACTTGAGATTTCGCATCTGGGCGAAGGAAGTCAAGCTTACCGCTCTTACGTACTTCAGCTTGCTTCTTAACAAGAAGGTGAGAGTAAGTAATTGGAGCTGGCATTAGGATAGGAGTTTCGTTAGTCGCGTAACCAAACATGATGCCTTGGTCGCCTGCGCCTTGCTCTTTAGGGTCTTCTTTATCAACACCTTGGTTGATGTCTGGAGACTGCTTACCAATTGTGTTTAAAACAGCACAAGAGTCAGCGTCAAAGCCCATGTCAGAATGAACGTAACCAATTTCACGTACTGTTTCACGAGTGATTTCTTCGATATCAACCCATGCAGACGTTGTTACTTCACCGCCAACCATAACCATGCCGGTTTTAACGTAAGTCTCACAAGCAACACGTGCTTTTGGATCTTGTTCCAAGATGGCATCAAGAACAGCATCAGAGATTTGGTCTGCAATTTTATCTGGATGGCCTTCTGAAACAGATTCAGAAGTGAATAGGTGCTTAGCCATGAGAGCTCCACTTTTAGTTTTTGGTGTAAATAGTTTATGGCGTCGCAAGCTAGGAAGCGCCGCCATTAAATACAGTATATTTTGTAGGTGTTTCTACATCTAGACGGCTATTCTAAATTCCAGCGGTCGAATTACAAGCTCTTTTTTATGATATGTCATAACTAATCGTTTGCGTATCGATCGAGATAAGCCACTGCCAAGTGATGTAAATGTTCGAAAATTGCGAAAAATGACCGTTAAAATGCCAGTAAAACGTTTGCAGTCGCAATAGTCGTTTGAGAGAATACCCGCGCTAATAAAAATGAAAACTTTAGCAATTATCTCTTTTTTAAATCGCTTATGTATCCAGGAGCAGACATGCCTTCTCGTAAAGATCTAGCCAATGCAATCCGCGCACTTAGCATGGACGGTGTTCAACAAGCAAATTCAGGCCACCCAGGCGCGCCTATGGGCATGGCTGACATCGCTGAGGTTCTTTGGCGTGGCCACTTGAACCACAACCCAGCAAACCCAGAATGGGCTGACCGCGACCGTTTTATCCTGTCTAACGGCCATGGTTCAATGTTGATTTATTCTCTGCTTCACCTTGCAGGTTACGAGCTTTCAATTGAAGACCTGAAAAACTTCCGTCAACTGCACTCTAAGACTCCAGGTCACCCTGAGTACGGTTACGCTCCTGGTATCGAAACAACGACTGGTCCTCTAGGTCAAGGCATCACTAACGCTGTTGGTATGGCAATGGCTGAGAAAGCACTGGCGGCACAGTTCAACAAAGAAGGCCACGACATCGTAGACCACTACACTTATGCATTCATGGGTGATGGCTGTCTGATGGAAGGTATCTCTCACGAAGCATGTTCTCTAGCAGGTACGCTAGGTCTTGGTAAGCTGGTTGCTTTCTGGGATGACAACGGCATCTCTATCGATGGTGAAGTTGAAGGTTGGTTCTCTGACGATACACCTAAGCGTTTTGAAGCATACGGTTGGCACGTAATCCCAGCAGTAGATGGTCACGACTCTGATGCTATCAACGCAGCGATTGAAGCGGCTAAAGCGGATCCTCGTCCAACGCTTATCTGTACTAAAACTATCATCGGTTTTGGTTCTCCAAACAAAGCGGGTACGCATGACTGTCACGGTGCTCCACTAGGCGCTGATGAAATCACAGCAACTAAAGCAGCATTGGGTTGGGAACACGGTCCTTTCGAAATCCCAGCAGATATCGCAGCTGAGTGGAATGCGAAAGAAGCAGGCGCAGCGAAAGAAGCAGCGTGGAACGCGAAGTTTGACGCATACGCAGCGGCTTACCCAGAGCTAGCAGCTGAATTCAAACGTCGTACTAACGGCGAGCTACCCGCTGAGTGGGAAGAGAAAGCAAACGCAATCATTGCTGATCTTCAAGCTAACCCAGCAAACATCGCTTCACGTAAAGCATCTCAAAACGCACTAGAAGCGTTTGGTCAAATGCTTCCAGAATTCATGGGCGGCTCTGCTGACCTTGCGCCTTCTAACCTGACTATGTGGTCTGGTTCTAAGTCTCTTGAAGCAACTGACTTTTCTGGTAACTACATCCATTACGGTGTACGTGAATTCGGTATGACGGCTATCATGAACGGTATCGCTCTGCACGGTGGTTTCGTGCCATACGGCGCAACGTTCCTAATGTTCATGGAATACGCGCGTAACGCAATGCGTATGGCTGCTCTGATGAAAGTTCAGAACATCCAAGTTTACACGCACGATTCTATCGGCTTAGGCGAAGATGGCCCTACTCACCAACCGGTTGAGCAGATCGCTTCTCTACGTCTGACTCCAAACATGAGCACATGGCGTCCATGTGACCAAGTTGAATCTGCAGTGGCTTGGAAACTGGCTATTGAGCGTAAAGATGGTCCTTCATCTCTAATCTTCTCTCGTCAAAACCTTGCACAACAAGATCGTAATGCTGAGCAAGTTGCTAACATCGCTAAGGGTGGTTACATCCTGAAAGATTGTGAAGGCAAGCCAGAGCTAATCATCATTGCAACTGGTTCTGAAGTTGAGCTTGCAGTTGAAGCTGCTGCACAACTAACCGCTGAAGGTAAAGCTGTACGCGTAGTATCTATGCCTGCAACTGACGCATTCGACAAGCAAGACGCTGAATACCGTGAGTCTGTACTTCCATCTGATGTTACAGCGCGTATCGCAGTAGAAGCTGGCATCGCTGACTTCTGGTACAAATACGTTGGCTTCGGTGGCAAGATCATCGGTATGACAACGTTCGGCGAATCTGCACCAGCAGGTGAGCTATTCAAGATGTTCGGTTTCACTACTGAAAACGTAGTAAACACAGCGAAAGAGCTTCTTGCTTAATCATTGACTGATGGCCTGTGCTAACAGTTAAATGAAGGAAAAACCGAGCGCTGAGCTCGGTTTTTTGTCTCTGGGATTTGTTTCTTCTAGGCTTATCTCTACAAGCAACAGATTAACCTGTCCTAACTAAACGGGGTTATTCAAGTAATGCCTTTTGGGTAGGATTCAGTTATCATCTGTTGCACGAAATTTTGGTTAGATGTACGGAAATATGCTAAAAGTCGCGATAAACGGATTTGGAAGAATAGGGCGTAATGTATTACGCGCTGTCTATGAAAGTGGCAAAAGCCAACAAATCAAAGTAGTAGCTGTTAATGAGCTTGCTCAGCCTGACGCTATGGCTCATCTATTGCAGTACGACACCAGTCACGGCCGCTTCGGTAAGAAAATCTCTAACGATCAAGAGCACATTTATGTCCATCATGGCATTGGTGCTGAAGACAAGGGTGAGTTTGATACCATTCGTATCTTACATCTTGCTGATATTGAGCTGTTGCCTTGGCGTGACCTTGAGGTGGATATCGTTCTCGATTGTACCGGTGTTTATGGTTGCCGAGATGACGGCCTCGCGCACATTGCTGCAGGGGCGAAAAAGGTACTGTTTTCTCACCCCGGTGCCAATGACCTCGATAACACCATTATCTATGGTGTGAACCACGATACCATCGAAGCGGACCACCAAATCGTTTCCAATGGTTCGTGCACCACCAACTGTATTGTTCCTATCATTAAGGTTCTTGATGACGCCTTTGGCATTGAGTCCGGTACTATTACAACTATTCACTCTTCAATGAATGATCAACAAGTTATCGATGCGTACCACAGCGATTTGCGTCGTACTCGAGCGGCAAGCCAATCGATCATTCCTGTCGATACCAAGTTGCATAAAGGTATTGAAAGAATCTTCCCGAAATTTTCCAACAAATTTGAAGCTATATCTGTGCGTGTGCCGACGGTAAACGTAACAGCGATGGATTTAAGTGTCACAATTAATGCAAATGTGAAAGTTAATGACGTAAATCAAACCATTGTTAATGCATCCCAGTGTACATTACACAATATAGTTGACTATACTGAAGCGCCGCTGGTTTCCATCGACTTTAATCACGATCCCCATAGCGCAATCGTTGATGGTTCACAAACTCGAGTGAGCAACGGCCACTTAGTTAAAATGCTAGTGTGGTGTGACAATGAATGGGGCTTTGCGAACCGAATGCTGGATACGGTTCTTGCAATGCAAGCTTCTGAAGGCAAGAAGTAAGACCTAGAAGCAAATGTGCGGATTATTTATTTTTTAGCTTGAAATAAATACTAAGAGTCCACATATTATTAGTAGTGAAAGAATTACCAGTTGAATAATTTATAGGCTTAGCAGGGTTGCTGAGTTTCCAAAACTTTATATTTATTTAAATTTGAGAGGACAAATCATGTCTGTGATCAAGATGACTGACCTGGAACTTGCAGGTAAACGCGTATTTATCCGTGCTGACCTAAACGTACCAGTAAAAGACGGTAAAGTAACTTCAGATGCACGTATCCTTGCATCTCTACCAACTATCAAACTTTGCCTAGAAGCTGGCGCAAAGGTAATGGTTACTTCTCACCTTGGTCGTCCTACTGAAGGCGAATACAACGAAGAGTTCTCTCTAGCTCCTGTAGTTAACTACCTAAACGACGCACTAGACTGCGAAGTTAAACTAGCTAAAGATTACGTAAACGGCCTAGAGCTAAACGCTGGTGAACTTGTTGTTCTTGAAAACGTTCGTTTCAACAAAGGCGAGAAGAAGAACGAAGAAGCACTTTCTAAGCAATACGCTGCACTATGTGACATCTTTGTAATGGATGCATTCGGTACAGCTCACCGTGCTCAAGCTTCTACACACGGCGTTGGTACTTACGCTCCTGTAGCATGTGCTGGCCCTCTTCTAGCTGCTGAGCTTGAAGCGCTTGGTAAAGCAATGGACAACCCAGCTCGCCCACTAGTGGCTATCGTTGGTGGTTCTAAAGTTTCTACTAAACTAACCGTTCTAGAATCTCTTTCTAAAATTGCTGACCAGCTTGTTGTTGGTGGTGGTATCGCGAACACATTCATCGCTGCTGAAGGCCACAACGTAGGTAAGTCTCTATACGAAGCTGACCTAGTTGAAACGGCTCAAAAGCTAATGAAAGAGTGTGCTATCCCAGTAGCAACTGACGTTGCATGTGCTAAAGCATTCGACGAAAACGCAGAAGCTGAAATCAAGCACGTTTCTGAAGTTCAAGACGACGACATGATCTTCGACCTTGGTCCAGATTCAACTGCGGCACTAGCTGAAATCATCGGCAACGCGAAAACAATCCTTTGGAACGGCCCTGTAGGCGTATTCGAATTCAAGAACTTCGAAGCGGGTACAGCTGGTATCTCTAAAGCAATCGCTGAGTCTGCAGGTTTCTCTGTAGCAGGTGGTGGTGACACGCTAGCAGCTATCGATAAGTTCGGTATCAAAGCTGACGTTTCTTACATCTCTACTGGCGGTGGCGCTTTCCTTGAATTCGTTGAAGGTAAAGTACTTCCTGCAGTAGCAATGCTTGAAGAGCGTGCTAAAGCATAATTGATTTAGAAAGGCGAGATGTGAATCTCGCCTTTTAACGTTTGCTGCATATCACACTTTTTTGCTAGAATGGCATAAGTTGTGAGCAAACGATTGCAAGTTTTTAAACTTAAGTTTTTTAATCTTAAAACGATAGAATAAATAGGACTATTTCCATGTCTAAGATCTTCGATTTTGTAAAACCTGGTGTGATTTCTGGCGATGACGTACAGAAAGTATTTGAAGTAGCAAAAGAAAACAAATTTGCTCTTCCTGCTGTAAACGTTGTTGGTACTGACTCTGTAAACGCAGTACTAGAAGCAGCTGCTAAAGTTAAAGCTCCAGTAGTTGTTCAGTTCTCTAACGGCGGCGCTGCATTCTTCGCAGGTAAAGGCGTTAAACTTGAAGGTCAAGGCGCACAAGTTCTTGGCGCTGTAGCTGGTGCAAAATACGTACACGCTGTAGCTGAAGCTTACGGTGTTCCAGTTATCCTGCACACTGACCACGCTGCTAAGAAACTTCTTCCATGGATCGACGGTCTACTAGACGCTGGTGAAGAGTTCTTCGCACAAACTGGTAAGCCTCTATTCTCTTCTCACATGCTAGACCTTTCTGAAGAGTCTCTAGAAGAGAACATCGAAACATGTGCTAAGTACCTAGAGCGCATGGCTAAAATGAACATGACAATCGAGATCGAACTTGGTTGTACTGGTGGTGAAGAAGACGGCGTTGATAACTCTGATATGGACGCATCTGAGCTTTACACTTCTCCAGAAGACGTAGCATACGCTTACGAGAAACTAATGGCTGTTAGCCCACGTTTCACTATCGCTGCATCTTTCGGTAACGTACACGGTGTTTACCAAGCTGGTAACGTTGTACTTACTCCAACTATCCTACGTGACTCTCAAGCATACTGTGCAGAGAAGTTCGGTATCGCACCTAACGCTCTAAACTTCGTATTCCACGGTGGTTCTGGTTCTTCTGAAGCAGAAATCCAAGAGTCTATCGGCTACGGTGTTATCAAAATGAACATCGATACTGATACACAGTGGGCAACTTGGGACGGTATCCGTCAGTACTCTGCTGACAACTTCGATTTCCTACAAGGTCAAATCGGCAACCCAACTGGCGAAGCTGCTCCAAACAAGAAGTACTACGATCCACGCGTATGGCTACGTGCTGGTCAAGCTTCAATGGTTGCTCGTCTAGAGAAAGCATTTGCTGACCTTAACGCTGTAGACGTACTATAATTCTTTGAATTAAGTACTCTTTAAGTTTTAAAAACCCGCTCATTGAGCGGGTTTTTTTATATCTGATAAAAACTTGTACTAAATATGTGAAAAACCTAGCGTGCGGTGAATAAATTTCGTAGTCTTTTAGTTATCGGTATTTGTGTTTATCGGTAAGTTTTAATAATTCAAAAGCTTACATAAATATGACTTTGCAATCTGTCAAAGATAGGATATCGTGCCGAAAAACTGAACTTGGTTCAGTTTATAAAAAGGACTTGGCTTTAATTTACTTTTAACACAATGACTTAACGGTAATTACACTGTTTATTATATTGCAGAGTAAATGAGGCTTAAGGCAGTTTAGCCCATAGCATATTATATAGAGGATGCACATTATGGCTGATAGTTCGACAGCGATTGAGACTCCACTTGTGGATGGTTTGTCTCAAGCAGAGCAGTGGTTAACAAATAATTCAGATTTATTTATCCAATATGGCGTAAATATCATTTCAGCACTGATAATTCTATTTATTGGCAACCTTATTGTTAAAGCAGTAGCGAATAGCGTGTCTAAGGTTCTTCAGAAGAAGAAAATGGACCGAGCAGTTGTGGAGTTCGTCCATGGTTTAGTTCGTTACTTGTTGTTTGTGATTGTTTTAATTGCTGCACTTGGTCGTTTAGGTGTTCAAACGGCATCTGTAGTTGCTGTTATTGGTGCGGCTGGTTTAGCCGTTGGTCTTGCACTACAAGGCTCACTATCTAACTTTGCTGCTGGTGTACTTATCGTTGCATTCCGTCCATTTAAGTCTGGTGACTATGTGGAAATTGGTGGTGTGGCAGGTTCAGTTGATTCTATTCAAATCTTCCAAACGGTTCTAACAACGCCAGACAACAAAATGGTTGTAGTACCTAACGGTAGCGTTATCGGCAGCCCAATCACAAACTATTCTCGTCATGCGACGCGCCGTATTGATCTAATGATTGGTGTTTCTTACAACGCTGATCTTCAGAAGACAAAAGCGCTACTGACTAAGATCTGTGAATCTGATGAGCGTGTACTGAAAGAACCTGGCGTTCAAGTTGGTGTTCATACGCTTGCTGATTCTTCAGTTAACTTCGTTGTTCGTCCATGGGTTAGCACTGCTGACTACTGGAATGTTTATTTCGACCTGATGCAAGCAATCAAAGAAGGCTTGGATAACGAGGGTATCGAAATTCCATTCCCGCAAATGGATGTACACATGAATAAAGTAGAAGCTTAATTCCTAGTTAGTTTTTATAACTATAAGCTTTTATAAGGAAAGGCGGATAACTTAGGTTATCCGCCTTTTTTGTTGGTTTCATGAAGCTAAATAGATTTACCAGTATTGCTCAATAAGTCCATCGGTAAGCACCGTTGCTATGGCGAACATCATGGTTGCGACTGCGATATCAATGCCTTTCTTAACCTTAGGTTTAGATAGCGTCGGGCCTAGTTTTGCAGCGCCTAATGACAAAGAATAGAACCAGACGAACGAAGCCAATATAGTCCCCATAGCAAATGCAATTCTGTCGTTGCCTTCAAATTGCCCACCAATGGATCCAAGAATTACCACGGTATCCAAATAGAGATGTGGGTTTAATACTGTTACTGCCAATGCCCCTAAAATAACGGTGCGCTTGCCACGCGCTAATATCTCACCTTTCGACTCATCACTGGTGCGCACTTTGAATGCACTGCGTAGTGAGAGCAAACCATACACAGTCAGAAAAGCGATGCCACCTAGTGTCACTGAGGTAAGCAGTAATTCATTTTGCGACAAGATCGCTCCGCCGCCAAAAATGCCTAATGAGATAAACAGAGTATCGAGCAGGCTACAAATCGTTGCTGTCGTTAAATGATGATTGCGTTTTATCCCTTGATTTAGGACGTACGCATTCTGAGCGCCAATAGGGATAATCATACTTGCCCCTAGACCAAAACCTTGTAATAAAACCCAAAAACTCATTTTAACCTCCACTTATTTAACGATATTTACGTGCTATATGGCGAAGATACTCTGACCCTTTAAATAAGTATAATTAATGATTTTAATCCATTATTAGAGTTGCTAATGTGGTGATGAGTTAGCTTAAAAAGGAAGCAAATTGATGCGCGGATTGGATTATAAATGGATTGAAGCACTGGATGCTGTAGTAAAACAACGTAGCTTCGAAAGGGCTGCTGAGCAGTTATATATCTCCCAGTCGGCGGTATCTCAACGCATCAAACAGCTGGAAAAGTGGTTGGCTCAGCCAGCCTTGGTGAGAGAAAGCCCGCCTAGGCCAACGCCTGCGGGTAAAAAACTACTGGGCTTATATCGCCGTGTTCGTTTGTTAGAGCACGAGCTTGTGCCTGAGTTGATGAATGAAGAGGGTAATCAACCACTATCGATATCCATAGCCACCAACGCTGATAGTTTGGCGACATGGTTGCTACCAGCTTTGTCGGATGTGATTAAGTCTCGCCAAGTCGAGTTGAACCTCGCGATTCATGGTGAGTCGAGAACCATTGAAAAGATTAAAAGTGGCGAGGTGGCCGGTGCAATCAGTTTGGAGTCTCAAGCGATTCCTGGCTGCAGTGCTGACTATCTCGGTAGGATGGATTATGTGTGCGTGGCTAGCCCTGACTTTCATCAGCGTTACTTTGCAGAGGGCGTAAACTACGCCACCTTAAGCAAAGCACCTGCGGTTTCCTATGATCAATACGATGATCTGCATAAGAAGTTTCTGCATGATCATTTTAACGTCCCGAGAGACAGTGTGATCAATCATACAGTCGGCAGTTCAGAAGCATTTGTGCGCTTGGCATTATCGGGTGTAGCCTATTGCTTGATCCCCCGATTACAGATTATCGATGAGCTCGAGTCTGGTGCTCTGATTGATATTACCCCTGGCTTTCTGCTCTCTTATCGCATCTATTGGCACCATTGGCAGCTTGAGAGCGGAGTATTAAAAGAGGTATCCCAAGCAATATTGAGTTTTGCTCACAATCACTTACCTCAGTAAACTGTTGGTTTTTTCAGCGTCAAAGTTCTGTTAGAAGTGTGTGCTCTGGATTGGCTAAACGATAAATTGCTCTATGATGAAAGGACATTTGTTTAGCATAGGTCATACCTAATGAAGCTTGTACCAAAGATGTTAGCAACGTCTCTTACTCTTACTGCGGCGTTGAGTGCTGTGAGTTTTCCATCATTGGCTGACTCTCCATCCTTTCCTCATATTTCAACGACAGGCTATGGTGAAGTGATCGCTACACCTGATATGGCGACATTCTCTGTGAGAGTCGTGGAATCGACGATGACTGCTGAACAGGCTAAAAATACCGTTGATAAAGTCGTGACAGGCTTTCTAAACAAGCTACATCAAGCTGGTGTTGATGAGGCGAGTGTACACAGCTCTAACCTGTATTTATCTCCTCAATATCATTACCCGAAAGATGGCAAACCGGAACTGGTTGGCTACCGCGCCTCACGTAATGTGACCGTTCAAGTGACTGAGCTAGCTAATCTTAATGAGTACATGGATATTGCGATTGGAGAAGGCATTAATCAGATCGACAACATCCAACTGCAAGTTCGCGACCAAGCTAAGTATCAAGAGCAAGCGCGCTTAGAAGCCATTAAAGATGCGACATCAAAAGCTAAATCATTGGCGAGTGGTTTTGAGCGCGAGTTAGGTGATGTATGGCGCGTGGATTACAACGCCCAATCTTCTCAGCCAGTACTCATGCGTTCAATGGCGATGGATGCAAGAACAGAATCGAACTCTTATGAAGACTCAACGATCACCATTCGTGATCGCGTGAATGTGATCTACCAGATCGAAGAGTAATGACAGTGCTATAGAAGGTTTTGGATCATGACGACCTAATTACCTACGATAGGCCAAATGCTAAAAAGGCTCTCATGATGAGAGCCTTTTTTATGCATTTTGAGTGTGATGATTAGTGAAGAAGACGAGCACGGATTGTGCCTTCGATCTCTTTCAGTTTAAGCAGTGCTTCTTCAGAGCGATCGGCTTCTACATCGATAACGACATAACCCATATCAGCCGCAGTCTGTAGGTATTGACCCGCGATGTTGATCCCTTCCTCAGCGAAGATGGTGTTGATCTGAGTTAGGATGCCTGGGCGGTTTTCGTGAATGTGTAATAAACGAGACGTTCCAGTATGCAGTGGTAGTGATACCTCAGGGAAGTTAACACTTGATAGCGTAGAGCCGTTATCAGAGTATTTCGCTAGCTTACCAGCAACTTCAACACCAATGTTCTCTTGTGCTTCTTGAGTTGAACCACCCACGTGAGGCGTTAGGATCACGTTATCGAACTGCATTAATGGAGACTCAAACGGGTCTGCATTGGTTTTTGGTTCTGTTGGGAAAACATCAATAGCCGCACCTGCAAGGTGTCCAGACTCCAGAGCGCCACACAGAGCAGGAATATCGACTACCGTGCCACGAGCTGCGTTGATAAAGATAGAACCAGGCTTCATGCGCTCGAACTCTTCTTTACCCATCATGTCTTTTGTTTCGTTGGTTTCAGGTACATGCAAAGAGATTACGTCACACTTGTTCAGTAATTCCGTCATGGTATGAACTTGCGTTGCGTTACCCAGAGACAGTTTGTTTTCAATGTCGTAGAAGTAAACACGCATGCCAAGGTTTTCAGCAATAATACCCAGTTGAGTACCGATGTGACCGTAGCCAATAATACCTAAACGCTTACCACGGGCTTCGTAAGAGTTGTCGGCACTCTTTTTCCAGATGCCACGGTGTGCAAGCGCGTTCTTTTCTGGAATGCCACGTAGTAGCAATAGAACCTGACCAAGAACGAGCTCAGCAACGCTTCGAGTGTTTGAGAACGGTGCGTTGAACACAGGGATACCGCGTTTTGCTGCTGCTTGAAGGTTGACTTGGTTAGTACCAATACAGAAACAACCGACGGCAACCAGCTTTTCAGCTGCATCAATAACTTCTTGGGAGATATTAGTGCGAGAACGAATACCAATGAAATGAGCATCTTTTACTGCTTCAAGAAGTTCATCTTCCGGTAGCGAGCCTTTGTGGTACTCAATGTTTGTGTAACCAGCGGCTTGCAGTACTTCTACAGAAGAAGGGTGAAGACCTTCTAGAAGTAGAATTTTAATTTTTTCTTTTTCCAGTGAAACTTTGGCCATTGTTCTCGTCCTTAAAATGGAAAGGTTGGGCAAATGCGGCGCACGTGCTACAAAATGGCTGAAAGGGGAACAAATTCACCACTTTGTTAGGAGACAAACGTTTTCTCTGTGCGTCTTCTGAACAATAAAGTAACAAAAAAAAAATGTTTTGGGTAAGAAAATTACGGAATAAGACATAATTTTACAGCAATAAAGCAAAAAAAACGGCGCCCTAGGGCACCGTATGTAATGAAGTAACAGAAAAACTCAATCTTCTATTATTTATTCTTCGATTTTTGCACCTTCAGGCGTGCCGGTGATAACCACATCAGCACCACGGTGAGCGAACAGACCAACCGTCACCACACCAGCTATACCATTGATGATATCTTCTAGTTGTTTCGGGTTTTCGATCGCCATGCCGTACACATCTAGGATCACGTTGCCGTTATCGGTTGTGCAGCCTTCGCGGTAAACTGGGTCACCACCAAGCTTAACCAACTCACGTGCCACGTATGAACGTGCCATTGGGATTACTTCAACAGGCAGTGGGAATTTACCCAACACATCAACTGCTTTAGTACCGTCAACAATACACACAAACTTATCAGAGATAGCCGCTACGATTTTTTCACGAGTCAAAGCAGCGCCGCCGCCTTTGATCATATCGCGAGTTGGGTTGATTTCATCTGCGCCATCAACATAGATGTCTAGCTTAGCGACATCGTTACACTCATACACTTTGATCTCTAGCTCTTCTAGTCGCTGCGTTGAAGCAACAGAGCTTGAAACCGCACCTTTGATTTTGTCTTTCATTGTGCCTAGTGCGTCGATGAAGTGATTTACTGTAGAGCCAGTACCTACACCTACAATGCTGCCTTCTTCAACATATTGAAGTGCTGCCCAGCCAGCTGCTTTTTTCATTTCATCTTGAGTCATGCCATTCTCCTGAATAAGGTCTTGCGCTTTGAATTGATCGTTTGCGTAATGATGAAGTTAACGTTTAGATATTGAGTTAACGTTTCTATATCGAGGTTAACGTTTGCGGCGCGATTATAGCGCTTTAATGGTTGCTTTCCCATTGCCAAGTTTTACTCGGAGTCACGATTTTAGGTAACGGAATGTCCCATTCTTCAATCGGTAGCGTATCAACATGTTGGCAATCATGAGCCAAACCAATAGGAGCTGCACCTTCGCCCGTCTCGAACCACTTTGCCAAGGTGCGATCGTAATATCCGCCGCCCATACCTAAACGATGGCCATGGGAGTCAAAGCCGACAAGGGGCGTAAGAATAAGGTCGAGTTGCTGACAAGGTTTAACCAGCATTTGATTGAGCTGAGGTTCGACAATACCGTACTTATTCAAGACCGTCGGTGTGGTTGGCGAGTAGTGTAAAAACAGCAGGTGCCCGGCAGAGAAGGGGTGCAATACTGGTAAATAAGTTTGCTTACCTTGCGCCCATAACCATTCGATTAAAGGCTGAGTATCGAGTTCGCCATCGATAGAGATATAGAGGGCAATATGCTGAGCAGACTGAATTTCATCAAGCTGCATGCACTGCTTAACTAAGTCGATACCGGATTGAGTTTGTTGGTCGCCAGATAAGGCATTGCGTTTGATACGGATCTGTTTGCGAAATTCGCTGCGTGTGAGCGTCTTCATAAGAAGGGATACCCCAAAGTGCCGTTGAGAATAGATGGCCCTTGAACCAGCGAGTTCAAGGCGGATCAGCAATGATTACCGTAGGCTTCTCGGTCGGGCCGAGCATGCTCAATAGCACTCAAGTACTAACCCTTAGGGATTGCTTATCGGCTCGGGGACGTGAATCCTCTGACAAACACTCCAGGGTAAATTTTGTGTACGCTATTGCTGTCCGTGCTTAACTTTACTGAGGACATCTGAAAGTGATGTCGTGAGCTGTTCCATTCGCTCGGTCAGTGCGTTTTGTTCATCATTTGCTTCAAACTTCTTGGTTTGTAATTCGTAGCAAATATTCAGAGCTGCGATAGTCAGCAGCTTCACTTCATTGGTTACCTTAGTACGTTCAGCCATCTCTTTCAATCGATTATCAAGATCGGCCGCCGCTGCAATCAATGACTCTTCTTGCCCTGGTGGACAATTCACTCGAGTCAGTTTTCCTAATATTTCAACGTCTACCGCTTGATTACTCATGATGGATGAACTCTTTAACGCGCTATTTTAAGGCTGTTGCCCTTCGCCATTTTTTGAGAAAGAAAAAGTGCAAGTACCGATGAGGAAGCAATCTCCTCTGAGGGAGAAACTATAGGTAAACCGCTATTAAGATTCAAGCTTTTCAGAGTGACTGTTTGTAAATGAGAGCTTGAGCACACAGTAATTCAGCAAATTGAACAATTGGTAGTCAGTCATCCTTCAATTGCCGGGGATCGATGCTTACCAGAATTGGGGTGAAGTGGTACGATTATACTATCGATATAAAGAATAACTGAGCGAGCTATCTGATGAGCGAAACTACTTTACCTGACTACCTAACGGTTGCGACTGAACTTCAATCGGCAAGTCTAGCCGTAACCCCTGCTGAGATGCACGGTTTATTAACGGGTATGTTAAGCGGAGGCTTAAGCCTTGCAGATAAAAGCTGGCAACCACTGATCTTCGATTACACCAATGAAGGCATGGGTTGGCCAGATCGCGCATTAACGCTAGCGGAAGCGACACTGAAAGTAACGACCAGTGAAATCACAGGTTCGGGTATGGAATTGTCTATGTTGCTGCCTGACGAAGACGCAAGCGCAAGCCTATTTGACTTGGCTGATGGTGTGTCTGATTGGATTAACCATTTCATTACTGGTCTAGGCTTGGTTGGCGCTCAATTGAACAAAGCGTCTGACAGTACAAAAGAAGCATTAGCTGATCTAGAAGAGATGGCTAAGCTAGGCATTGACGAAGAAGATGATCTGGAAGAGCAAGCGCAGCTTCTAGAGCACGTTATTGAGCACGTAAAAGCGTGTGCACTAACGATTCATGCTGAATTTGGTGCTCGCCCATCTGAAGATGCGGCGCCTACCATTCATTAATTCGTTGGCCGGTTTGAGGTTATGATGGCTCAGTATGATGTTGTAATTGCTGGTGGCGCAATGGCAGGGGCAACCTTAGCCCTTGCTTTGAATCACCTAAGCCAAGGTTCACTGTCGATTGCGGTAGTGGAGCCTTATCAGGTTGATCATCAAGCTCACCCTGGGTTTGATTCTCGTTCGATTGCTTTGTCCTATGGCACGGTGCAGATCCTGGATTCTTTGCGCTTATGGCAATCTATCGCTCCGGTCGCGACCCCGATTAAAGATATCCATGTTTCGGATCGCGGGCATGCCGGAATGACAGACATCTACAGTGAAGAGCTTGCTGTAGATGCGCTTGGCTACGTGGTCGAGTTAGCAGATGTGGGTCGAATCTATCAGCAGAAACTTGAATCAGAAGCGGCAATTACCATGCTTTGTCCTGAGTCTGTTAGTAAAGTTGAACGTGAAGAAGCGTTGACGACGATTGAACTGACAAGTGGGCAAACAGTAACCACTAAGTTACTGGTTGCTGCTGACGGTGCAATCTCAACCTGTTGCCAACAGCTCAATATCTCATTGAGTGAGCATGACTTTGAGCAAGTCGCTGTGATTGCCAATATTGTGGCGAGTGAACCTCACCAAGGTCGCGCATTTGAGCGTTTTACCCATCATGGGCCAGTTGCTCTATTACCGATGAGTGACAACCGTTTATCGCTGGTTTGGTGTTTAACACCAGAGCAAGCACAAAAAGTGATGACGCTAAACGACAATGAATTTCTTGAGCAATTGCAGAATGACTTTGGCTGGCGACTTGGCCGATTAGAGAAGGTCGGCAAGCGCGCGAGTTACCCTCTGATTCTTCGTCACCGACAGCAAAATATCTCTCATCGATTTGCCATTGTTGGTAATGCTGCTCAAACGCTTCACCCAATTGCGGGGCAAGGCTTTAACCTAGGCATCCGAGATGTGGCTTCCTTGGCAGAAGAGTTGTGTACCCAGTTAGATGATGTAGGTCGTTACCGTGGTCTTGTTAACTTTAGAAAGCGTAGAGAACAAGACCGAGACGCAACGATCACGTTGACTTCAAGCCTAGTTCACCTGTTCTCAAACGATTATATGACCGCTCGCATTGGGCGTAATCTTGGGTTAGCCGTAATAGATAACCTTCCACCACTTAAAGGTCCACTTTTGCGTCATACGCTTGGCCTAGTAGAAAGATAAGGTAATAAATAATGATGCAAAGTGTTGATATCGCGATTGTTGGTGGTGGCATGGTTGGCCTAGCGCTTGCTGCTGCCCTAAAAGACAGTGACCTAAGAATCGCTGTCATTGAAGGCAGAGCGCCTAGTGAAGGGCTGAGTGAGCTGCCTGATGTGCGTGTATCCGCGTTGAGTCGTTCTAGTGAAGTGATTCTTCGTAATCTAGGTGCATGGCAAGGTATCGAACAAAGACGCGCTGCACCGTATCAAGCGATGGAAGTGTGGGAACAAGACAGTTTCGCTCGTATTGAGTTTGACTCGACACGCTTGGCTCAGCCTAATCTTGGTCATATAGTTGAAAACCGTGTGATTCAATTAGCGCTGCTTGATCAGGTTAAGAAACAAGACAACGTCAGCCTGTATATGCCCGCAACGTGTAAAACGATGGCGATTGGTGAAAGTGAAGCTTGGTTAACATTGGACAATGGTCAAGCACTGACAGCTAAGTTAGTTGTTGGAGCAGACGGCGCAAACTCTTGGGTTCGTAAGCAGCAAGATATCCCATTAACACATTGGGATTACGGACACAGTGCGATTGTCGCGAACATCAAAACCACAGAGCCGCACCACAGCGTTGCTCGTCAAATCTTCACGCCTCAAGGCCCATTGGCATTCCTACCAATGCAACCAAGCAACATGAGCTCGATTGTTTGGTCTACGGAACCAAATCGTGCCGAGAACCTCGTATCAATGTCGGATGCTGAATTCAACAAGCAGTTAACAGCTGAGTTCGATGCAAAGCTGGGCTTATGTGAAGTGGTTGGTGACCGTTTTGCCTTCCCACTGCGCATGCGTTATGCGCGTGACTTTGCGGTAGAGCGTGTGGCTTTGGTTGGTGATGCTGCTCATACCATTCACCCATTAGCAGGGCAGGGCGTGAACCTTGGCCTATTAGACGCAGCAAGCCTAGCGCAAGAGCTGTTAAAGCTATGGTCTGCGGGTGAAGACATTGGCACCAAGCGTAATCTTCGCGGCTACGAGCGCTGGAGAAAAGCAGAGGCGGCGAAAATGATTGCTTCAATGCAGGGCTTTAAAGATCTGTTTGAAGGCGATAACCCAGCTAAGAAGCTGATTCGTGGCATTGGTATGAAGCTTGCGGGCCAATTACCGGGTGCGAAAGATGAGATCATGAAGCGCGCACTGGGTTTGTCTGGCAATCTTCCTGACTTAGCTAAGCGTCCAGTGACTCATCGATAATGACATAGTGTTCTGGTGGTATATCGAATCATCATTGATACGAAAATTGGTACGAAAAAAGGGTTGGCATAATGCCAACCCTTTTTGTTTTTAATTCTGTAGATAATCAGGTCATGCGTACGCGCAGCGCAGTTTCATGATTTCACTATTTATTTCTTTCACTGTTTGAAAGTGACGTTTTTCTGCTCGGTCTGGTAGCACTAGCTTACCGTTATCAAACTCAAATTTTCCTACGCCGTAAATGTAGATTCGTCCTTTGAAAAGTCGACTTACATGTTTAGCAATCATACTCGGTGTATAGCGCTTAAACAGTCTCATTCTTAATTATCCTTATATTTACCTAGCCTGCATATTATAGAAAAACTCCGAGATAATAATTGTGATAAGCATGGAGTTATATGCAGTAGCGTTGACGTTAATTAGATATTTGTGCTGTTCTAAGCACTTTCTTCAGTAAATATCTATTTTTACGTGAGCTCCTCCCCAAAATAATACTGAGTAGTGAACTGCCGTGAACTTTTCTGTTCAGTATTAAGCAGTGATAATGTTACAAGTATAAGAATAGGCGGGATTTTTTTGTTTGTGTAATCAAATTGTAAATTTCGGACAAAAAAAAGCCCGTCTAAAACGGGCGAATAGTCACAGATGCATTACACAAAAGTGGATACTGATGTTACTCAGTGGATTCACTTGCACTGATTTGCTTAATAGCTAGTCAGTAAATTTACAATAACGCAAATTTAACTTTGTGACTACTTATGCTTTTATTTTGAGTAACTATTTATTAATGGTGTGTTCTTCTTATGACGAGGTTCACACTAAAAATGTACTCAATGAAATATTAAAATGAAGTTTGCGAAGCATGATCTAAACGATCATCGACTGATGTCCGCGACGGTCGGTGCACATAGCGCCATAAGATCATTGAGATCCAGCGCAACGCCAGCCATTCGGTCGCCGGAGCTAATGGTTACGGTCGAGTTGTTTTGAATGGAAGGATCAAAAATGATCGGCATGTGTCTCTTGAGAGCGAGCGGACCAACACAACCCACTTTAAAACCGGTGATCGCTTCAACATCAGCGAGCGACACGCAGGTCATTCGACGGCAATTCAGTACCGAGCGTACTTTCTTGGGGTCGACAGAGCGATCGCCAGCAGTACAGGCTAACGCATACTGGTTGCCCATATCCTTGAGCAGGATGCACTTCACCATTTGAGAGGCGTCGATGCCTCGCTCTTGTGCAGTTTCTTCAATGCTGGTGGTTGGCTTGCTTTGCATCAGCAGGCGATAATTCACCTGCTGTTGATCCAGCCATTGTGTAATCTGCGTTTCCACGTGGTTACTCGTCGTCAAGGCTGTACGGCAGTGGCAGGATATTCCATGTTTGATCAGGCTGCGCGGTCAGTCGCAGCTGAACATCGTCATCAAGGTTGTTTGGCAGTACCATCAAACCAATCGCTCGGTTATCAGCAAATTGATAGACGTTTAATAGTCGGCCTGCGCCACGCCAGTTCTCACCCACGCTACGCTCTAGTTCAATTGGGTTCTCTAGAGACAATACCTCTGCTGTCGTTCCTGAAACAATGCGCATCTCACGCTTGTTCATGCCACGGTACTTAGCACGAGCAACCGTTTCTTGACCTGTGTAACAGCCTTTTGAAAAGCTGATACCGCCAATCGCTTGCAGGTTAAGCGCTTGAGGGATGTGCTCGTTTTGCTCTGCTTTCGATAGGTTAGGCTGAGCATCAAGAATTTCATGATATTGCCAAAGTGTTTCTGATACTTTCTCCGCAGCGCTGTTTGATACCAAGGCTTCAGCGGCTTCTTCTGTCACAAGTAGAGCCCAGCGGTTATCTGCAACTTGAACCGCTGTACCACCAGAGATAGCACGCACATTACCTTGGCTTTCTGAAATAGAATCAATGTATTGATTAGCTGACGAACCCATCACACCGATAACAACGTCAGACGTTTGCTCGATATCGACCTTAGAGAACACCGCGTACTTCTTGATTTCAACGAGCTCGACTTCAATCGCTGATTTAGGTTGCATGAGTGCGTAGCCACCGTTGTGGTGGAACAAACGAAAGATACTCCATACCTTTCCTTTTGCATCACAGTGCGCGCCTAATGTGGATTCATCATTAGGAAGAGTGACGACATCGCACGTTACTTGACCCTGTAGGTACGACTTTTTGTCATCGCCTATCATGGTAATTGCACTCCAGTCTGATACGTGTGTCATCATCAGTTCTGGAAGCGATTCATTTTGCGTATGAGCGAGTGGCTGAAATATGTTTTTCCAATCCATTTTATCTTTCCTAAGAATTTTATTTGGCTCTATGTTAATCCGGTTCTGTTTCTTTGTCAGCCTAGGTTTTTTTGTGAGCTTAGATAGGGACTGTGACTCACATAGTAGTTGCAGGGCGTATGACTTGTTACACTCCGAGAAAGAAAAATTATAGGTGAGGATAGCCAATGTACACTGCAGAGCAGAAAGCACGAATTAAATGGGGTTGCCGTCGCGGCATGTTAGAACTTGATGTAGTCATCATGCCATTTTTCGAAGAGTGTTTTGATTCATTGCAAGAGCAGGAACAGCGCGAGTTTGTTTCTCTATTAGAGTGTGATGATCCAGATTTGTTTACTTGGGTAATGGGCCACGGACGCAGTGAAAACCTAGGCCATGCATCAATGGTTGATAAAATTGTCGCACACAACCTCAGCAAGGTTCGTTAAGCTTCAGCTTAACCCTTCGTATTCCGCATTATTTGCAAAAGGCACTATTTTTGGGTGCCTTTTGTTTTTCATCGTCCTGTCTTCTATTCCACTTGCCGCCAGCCTTTATTGCTTAGCTTTAATGATCCGCTTGTTCAGAAACAATCATGTGATTCTAAATAGTGTCTATGGGCGTTTTGATTACAGAGAGGATGGTGATATTCGACTCAATGACCGAACTTACCGACTCAAGTCCGTTGATAAGATCTGGGCGCAGTTCTTCGTTAAATTGCAGTTTGAATGTGGGCACTCGGTACTGCTTTGGCGGGACAGCTGTTGCGAGCGAGAATATCGCCATTTTCTGGCGAACTTACAACGAGCGCGCTAGAGAAGCCAAACTATTCGATGAAAGAAAGTATTAGATAAAAGAAAGCGTTAGACAAAAGAAAAGGGAGCACTCGGCTCCCTTTCGTTTAATCATTTTCCGCTGACGGCTAATTCGCTAAGCACGTTTAACCAATTATTATGATTGGCGTTTCTCTGGCGTCAGAATCGTTGGGCCACTGTCTTCTGCAAGTTCAGGGTAATCCAACGTGTAGTGGAGGCCGCGGCTCTCTTTACGTTGCATTGCACAACGAACCATTAGCTCTGCCACTTGTAGCAAGTTACGCAGTTCTAATAGGTTATTCGAAACCTTGAAGTAGCTGTAGTACTCATGAGTTTCTTGTTGCAGCATCTGAATGCGACGCAATGCTCGCTCTAGTCGTTTATCCGTTCGAACAATGCCCATGTAATCCCACATGAATAGGCGCAGTTCGTGCCAGTTGTGTTGAATGATAACTTCTTCATCACTGTTGGTGACCTGGCTTTCATCCCATGCTGGCAGTTCAGCGCACAGTTGAGATTGGTCGATGTTCTCAACGATATCTTTTGCTGCTGCCCATGCGTAAACCACACACTCAAGCAGTGAGTTAGAAGCCATTCGGTTTGCACCGTGTAAGCCGGTGTAGCTCACTTCGCCAATCGCATACAAGTTCGTTAGGTCGGTTTGACCCTGCTTATTCACCATGACACCACCACACGTGTAGTGAGCGGCTGGTACGATAGGGATCGGCTCTTTGGTCATGTCGATGCCCAAGTCCATCAAGCGAGTATGGATCATCGGGAAGTGCGCTGTGATGAATTCTTCAGGCTTGTGGCTGATATCAACATACATACAGTCGGCACCTAAGCGCTTCATTTCGAAGTCAATTGCACGAGCAACCACATCACGTGGCGCCAGTTCACCGCGCTCATCGAAGTCCTTCATAAAGCGAGAACCATCTGGACGACGCAAGTAAGCACCTTCACCACGCAGTGCTTCCGTTAGTAGGAAGTTACGCGCTTCTGGGTGGAATAAACAAGTTGGGTGGAACTGGTTGAACTCAAGGTTTGCCACACGACAACCCGCACGCCAAGCGATAGCAATACCATCACCTGAAGAAACATCTGGGTTAGAGGTGTATTGGTAAACCTTTGAAGCGCCGCCTGTTGCTAATACAACAAACTTAGCGCGCACGGTTTCAACATGTTCTTGGTTACGGTTCCAAATGTAGGCACCGATCACCTTGTCTTTTGAACCACCAATCTTATCTTCCGTGATCAAATCCAGCGCATTGTGGCGCTCGAAGATCTCGATATTTGGGTGGTTGTTGACGTTATCTTGTAGTGAGGTTTGCATCGCCATGCCAGTTGCATCGGCAGCGTGCAGAATTCTGCGGTGACTGTGGCCACCCTCACGAGTGAGGTGATATTTTGGTTGGCCTTCTGTGCTGTTCTCATCTTTATCAAATGGAACACCACCATCAATCAGCCATTGCACACACTCTTTCGCATTTTCAGCAATGAATTGAACTGTATCTTCTTCGCATAACCCAGCCCCAGCGATTTGAGTATCCTCTACATGAGACTCAATACTGTCCGACTCATCGAACACCGCGGCGATACCACCTTGTGCGTAATACGTCGATCCTTCGCTGCGTGGTCCTTTGCTTAATACAATTACTTTTGCATGTTCTGCTACGCGTAAGGCTAATGACAAGCCTGCCGCACCACTTCCTACCACTAATACATCACACTGATGTTCACGGTTTGCGTTCATAAAACTTATTAAATCCCGGGCTATAGTCGAGTTGTCCACTCTCAATTGACTTTGTCTTGTTTTAGGAGTTTGGCTAAGACTGTTATAATCTCTCCAGAGTCATCCTTAAACGCTATGCAAAATCAATATATAGACAGCTATCTAGAAATATTTAATTGCTCAATACCATTGCTTTTGCTCAAGTTTCCCCAAATTGATAGGGATAGCTATTTTTATTACATCACATTGTGAAACAATAATGGCAAATAATTTTAAGAAAGTTGGAACTTTCGGTATTTGGCTTAGTCACAATAGTGCTCTTGTAGACGGTGGTGTCAATACTACATTTCGCATAATTAGTACCCATATCTGTGAAGGTGAGGGTTATAACAATAGGAGTACCCGCTCGAATGAACGAGCAGCTAACCGATCAAGTGTTGATTGAGCGAGTTCAGAGTGGAGATAAGCAGGCATTTAACTTACTAGTGGTTAAGTATCAAAACAAAGTTTGTAATCTTATCTCTCGATACGTGAATAATTCCGGTGATGTACCTGATGTAGCACAAGAAGCTTTTATTAAAGCTTACCGCGCGATACCTAACTTTCGTGGCGAGAGTGCCTTCTATACATGGTTATACCGAATTGCCGTGAACACCGCTAAAAATCATATCGTTGCCCAAAGCCGTAGGCCGCCAGCAACCGATGTAGATGCAGAAGATGCAGAATATTACGAAACAGGCAGCGCGTTAAAAGAAATATCGAACCCTGAGAACTTAACGCTGTCTAAAGAATTGAAACAAGTTGTTTTTGGAGCGATTGAAGCGCTACCAGAAGACTTAAAAACTGCAATGACGTTGCGAGAGCTCGAAGGTTTGAGCTACGAAGAGATTGCAGAAGTAATGGATTGCCCTGTAGGAACCGTACGTTCGCGTATTTTCCGAGCTCGTGAAGCGGTGGAAAAGAAAATCAAACCTCTTTTGCAACGCTAGAACTTGTAATAATTATGGTGAAAATAATGGCTGATAAAGAAAAGCTTTCGGCACTCATGGATGGTGAAACGATCGATAAAGCTCTCATTGTAGATCTAGAATCTGATCAAGAAAGCATGGATACTTGGCAGAGTTACCATTTAATTGGTGATGTTATGCGTGGGGATTCGCCAGAAACTCCAGAGTGGAACATTGCTAATAGTGTAGCGGCAGCGCTTGAGAACGAGCCTGCACATGGTTCAATGTCGAACCTGCACCAAGTGAATGTTGAACCTACTGTTGCTCCAATTGAAGAGCAACCTAAACCTCAGCAAGCGAAGCGTCAGCTTCCGGCGTGGTTACAACAGTTTGGACAAGTTGCCGTGGCAGCGTGTGTTTCATTAGCCGTTGTATTAGGTGTTCAACAATATGGTGGTAGCGACCCTGCAGCACCAGAGCAGTTGCCTGTACTCCAGACGATTCCATTTGCCGGTTCTGCGGAACCAGTAAGTTTAACGCGTGACTCTGTTGAGAAACCAACATCTGAAGCTAACTTGCAAGAGCAGCGCAAACGCGTTCATGCATTGTTAGAAGATTATGAGCTGCAGCTAAGATTAAACAGTGATGCATCGCCAATGCAAGATGCACATCTAGAATCGGACATTGAATGAAGAAAATCCTGGTCAGTGCACTGACACTGTTCAGCTTGATGTCTCCAACAGCCTTTGCAGAGGAAACCACTGCAAAGGCCTTGTTGCATCAAATGAACGAGGCCAGTCAGCATCTAAATTACGAACTCTCCTACATTTTGATAAAGAAGAGCAGTATTGAGCCTCTTGTTTATCGCCATGCGGTTAACGACGACCAACAACTTGCACACCTTGTTTATCTAAGCGGCCCTGTTCGTGAAGTCATTCGACGTGGCAACGAAGTTAGCTACATCGAGCCGGGTACAGAGCCATTTACGATTCAGTCAGGCAGCATGGTTGCGCCTGTTATTCCGATGATTAATCGAGATATCGAATCTCTGAATCAGTACTACGACTTTGTGAAAGTTGGTCGCTCTCGTGAAGCAGGTAGCACCACTCAAGTGCTGCGTGTCGTGCCGAAAGATGGCCTTCGCTACTCTTACGTGGTTTGGGTAGACGAAAAAACGAATCTTCCTTTGCGTGCCGACCTTTTGGATCGTGATGGCGAAGTGCTTGAACAGTACCGCACTATCTCTTACGTGGTGAACGATAAGATTGCTGAGGCTATGGGTGGCTTGAGCCAAGCTCAATTGCCGAAAGTTTTATCATTACCGGAAGGCTTAGTGAGTGAAACTAACTGGCAAGCGTCGTGGATTCCTGAAGGGTTTAAATCAAAAGAGCTTAGCCGCTATCAAATGGCTGCGACCGATAAAATGGTTGAAAGTCAGCTTTTCAGTGATGGACTGTTTAACTTTTCGGTTTATATCGCGGAAAAAGATGAGCATTCATTGAAAGGGCAGCTGGTGCGTCAAGGGCGTAGAACCTTGCACAGCTTAGTGATTGGCGATAAAGAGATCTCTGTGGTTGGTGACATTCCGCCGGCAACTGCAAAACGTATTGCTCAGTCAGTTACATTTAATAAATCGGTACAAGCGCAATGATGACCGCGCTGGCGACCGTTAGCTCGGTTGAACAAAAAGGTAAGCAATACTTTGTTCAATTGAGCTGCGAACAACAAACCAGTTGTAGCAGCTGTTCTTCTCAAAAAAACTGCGGTACGGGTATTGTGACCAAGGCTGTTGGCAATAAATCTTTGTTTTGGCAGCTTAAAACCAAAAGCTTAGTCAAAGCTGGACAAATCGTAGAAATTGGCTTTCCAGAAAAAAGCCTACTTCAGTCGGCGGCGATTGTTTATCTCATCCCACTTTTCATGTTGATGATTGGTGCTGGTTTTGGGCAACTCTTGTTACAACCCTTACTCCAGGGGGGCGAGGGCATTGTTATCTTAAGTGCAGCACTGTTTACTGCTGGTGGGATTGCCTTAGCGAAGCGGTTAGCCAAACCCATGGAAGACAAATCCAAGCAAGAAGTCGTCTTGATTCGAATCCTAGGTGAGTCTCTCGTCTAATTTATGATGCTTCTTGCCCTTAAATTGGGTAGAATCTGCCAACTTGATTGAAATGCCGCCACCAATGCTGACTGTAGATTGGACGCGTCGCGGCTTTCTTATTATCCCTATTCAAAGAGTTTAGTCACACCAAGCCTATGAAGCACATTCGTAATTTTTCGATTATCGCCCACATCGACCACGGTAAGTCGACCCTTTCTGACCGCTTAATCCAAGTTTGTGGAGGATTAAGTGAACGTGAGATGGCAGCTCAAGTCCTCGATTCTATGGATATAGAACGCGAGCGTGGTATTACAATTAAAGCGCAGAGTGTGACTTTAGATTACAAAGCTAAAGATGGTGAAACTTACCAACTTAACTTTATCGACACTCCTGGACACGTAGACTTCTCTTACGAAGTATCTCGTTCTCTAGCGGCTTGTGAAGGCGCACTACTTGTAGTGGATGCTGGCCAAGGTGTTGAAGCACAAACTCTAGCAAACTGTTACACAGCAATCGAAATGGAACTGGAAGTAGTGCCAATCTTGAACAAGATTGACCTACCAGCTGCTGAACCAGAACGTGTTGCTGAAGAAATCGAAGAGATCGTTGGCATCGATGCGATGGAAGCGACTCGCTGTTCTGCGAAAACAGGTTTGGGTGTTGATGATGTTCTAGAAAACATCGTGACGGCAATCCCGCCACCGGAAGGTGATCCTGAAGCGCCTCTACAAGCGTTGATCATTGACTCTTGGTTCGATAACTACCTTGGCGTAGTTTCTTTGGTTCGTATCAAAAACGGTAAGCTGAAGAAGAACGATAAGATCAAAGTAATGTCGACAGACCAAGTATGGGGTGTTGACCGTCTAGGTATCTTCACGCCTAAGCAAATCGATACTACAGAGCTAAATACTGGCGAAGTAGGTTGGGTTGTTTGTGGTATTAAAGACATCCTAGGTGCACCGGTTGGTGATACGTTGACGCTTGCAAAAGGCGGCAGCACTGAACGTCTACCTGGTTTCCAAAAAGTGAAGCCTCAGGTATACGCTGGTCTATTCCCTGTATCATCTGATGACTACGAAAACTTCCGTGACGCGTTAGGCAAATTAAGCCTGAACGATGCATCACTGTTCTTTGAACCAGAAAGTTCAGCAGCACTTGGTTTTGGTTTCCGTTGTGGCTTCTTAGGAATGCTTCACATGGAGATCATCCAAGAGCGTCTAGAGCGTGAATACGACCTAGACCTAATCACAACTGCTCCAACAGTAGTGTATGAAGTTGTAAAAACAGATAAAACGGTTCTTTACGTTGATAGCCCGGCTAAACTGCCAGCGGTTAATGACCTAGAAGAAATTCGTGAGCCAATTGCACGCTGTAATATTCTGGTACCTTCGGATTACCTAGGTAACGTAATCACACTGTGTGTTGAGAAGCGTGGCGTACAAGTAGACATGGTCTACCACGGTAACCAAGTTGCTGTGACGTACGATCTTCCTATGGCAGAAGTAGTTCTAGACTTCTTCGACCGTCTGAAGTCAACGTCTCGCGGCTATGCATCATTGGATTACAACTTCCAACGTTACGAGCCATCAAACATGGTACGTGTAGACGTACTGCTGAATGGCGAAACAGTTGATGCACTAGCTATCATTACGCACAAAGATATTGCTCAGTCTCGTGGTCGTCTACTGGTAGAGAAGATGAAAGAATTCATCCCTCGTCAGATGTTCGATATCGCGATTCAAGCAGCGATTGGTAACCACATCATTGCTCGTTCTACAGTGAAACAACTGCGTAAGAACGTAATCGCAAAATGTTACGGTGGTGATATCAGTCGTAAGAAGAAACTTCTTAAGAAACAAAAAGAAGGTAAGAAGCGTATGAAGCAGATCGGTAACGTTGAACTGCCTCAAGAAGCTTTCCTTGCAATCCTTCACGTTGGAAAAGACTAGGTATCAATCGCACTAACTATCTGCTGAATATTACTGGTTAAAATCGTTTATTTCTTTGTTGCAAAGATTGCAATTAGGCCCACTAGTCACTGCACTTTGCGCCTCGAACTAAACGATTTTTCCTGCGTAATCTTCCCAGCATTTAGTCAGCATGATTGATACAAATTAGAAATATTAAGCAGAGTGAAAGAGTTATGCTCTTTCACTTTCGTTATTTTTAAAGAAATGAAATTTAAGGGATATCAATGGCTAATACATTTTCGCTTATCTTAGTGATCGTAACTCTAGTGACCGGCATTGTATGGGCGTTGGAAAAGTTTGTGTGGGCGAAGAAGCGCCAGCAAAAGCTTGCTGACGTTGAAGCACAATCGAATGGCCTAGACGCTGAAACTAGCGCAAAAGTTACGGCTCAACCTTGGTGGGTTGAGAACAGTGTGTCCATTTTCCCGGTAATTGCATTTGTTTTGATCTTGCGTTCATTCATCTATGAACCGTTTCAAATCCCTTCTGGCTCGATGATGCCAACCCTTTTGGTTGGTGATTTCATCTTGGTAGAGAAGTACGCGTACGGTCTAAAAGACCCAGTGTGGCGCACTCAATTGGTAGAAACAGGCAAGCCAGAACGCGGTGACTCAATCGTATTTAAGTACCCACCTCAGCCAAACATCGACTACATTAAGCGTGTTGTTGGTATGCCAGGTGACACGATTCGCTACAGCAGTCGTAAAGAGATCTGCATTCAGGCGAAGGGTACAAGTAGCTGTGAACCAGTGAAACTAAGTAATGTTGAAGAGAGCCAATTTATTCAAGATGGTGTGCCTCTGATTCAGCTGAACGAACAGCTTGGAGACGTAGAACACCAGATTTTAGTTAACCCATTGCGCCGCGATCGTGTGCAAGCATATCAGCCTCGCAATGGTGTTAACGAATGGGTCGTTCCAGAAGGCCAGTACTTTGTGATGGGTGATAACCGTGACAACAGTGCCGATAGCCGTTACTGGGGCTTTGTCCCTGAAGCAAACCTTGTTGGTAAGGCCGTTGCTATTTGGATCAGCTTCGAATTCGAACGCGGTTCAGACAGTGTACTTCCAACATGGATTCCTACTGGTGTGCGTTTTAATCGCATCGGTGGGATTCATTAATCGATCACATAACACATCGAGAGAGCATGAATTCTCCAATTGATAAACTAGAGAGAAAGATTGGCTATCAGTTTAATGATGCCGATCTTATCCACTTGGCGCTGACTCACCGCAGCGCCGCAGGTAAACATAACGAACGTCTTGAGTTTCTGGGCGATTCAATTTTAAGTTTTGTTATCGCTGATGATCTTTACCACCGTTTTCCTAAGGTAAACGAAGGTGATATGAGCCGCATGCGCGCAACATTAGTACGTGGTCATACATTGGCAGAACTAGGTCGTGAATTCGAACTAGGAGATTACTTAAAATTAGGTCCAGGTGAGTTGAAGAGTGGCGGTTTCCGTCGTGATTCTATTCTAGCGGATGCGGTTGAAGCGGTCATCGGCGCTGTCTATTTAGATAGTGATACCGAGACGGTTCGCGGCATTATTTTAAGCTGGTACCAATCTCGCCTAGATGCTATTCAGCCTGGAGTATCTCAAAAAGATCCGAAAACTCGCCTACAAGAGTTTTTGCAAGGTCGAAGAAATCCTCTACCTGTCTACACAGTGACTAATATTAAAGGTGAAGCACACAACCAAGAGTTTACGGTTGAGTGTGAAGTGGCAGGTGTGGATAAACCTGTTATCGGTAAAGGCACTAGCCGCCGCAAGGCAGAACAAGCGGCTGCTGAAACAGCATTAGAGCAACTAAGCAATGTCTGATAACAACCAAGATTTCGATATCGATGCATTCTTTTCATCTGATAGCAAAAAAACAGGCCTACCGGAAAACCAACACTGTGGCTTCATCGCTATTGTCGGTCGCCCAAATGTAGGTAAGTCGACGCTTCTGAACCATATTCTGGGTCAGAAGATTTCTATTACATCACGTAAACCACAGACGACACGTCACCGTATTATGGGCGTTGAAACTGAGGGTGATTACCAAGCGATCTTTGTTGATACTCCTGGACTTCATATTGAAGAAAAGCGTGCAATCAACCGCTTGATGAACCGTGCGGCGAACAGCTCACTGAGTGATGTGAACCTAGTATTCTTCCTTGTCGATGGTACTCACTGGACTGACGACGATGAGATGGTTCTGAACAAACTGAAGAAGACTGACTTCCCAGTTGTACTTTGCATCAACAAAGTAGATAACGTTCAAGACCGTACTAACGTGATGCAGCACATGATGGAAGTCTCTAAGAAGATGGACTTCATTGACGTTGTGCCAATCTCAGCGAAGCAAGGTAAAAATATTGATGTACTACGTAAGCACGTACGTGAACATTTACCTAAAGCGACACACCACTTCCCTGAAGAATACGTGACTGATCGCTCGCAACGTTTTATGGCCTCTGAAATTATCCGTGAAAAGCTGATGCGCTTTACGGGTGATGAGCTACCTTACTCGGTAACGGTTGAAATCGAACGTTTCGATTACAACCCAGATAACGATGGCTTCCACATCAATGCACTGATTCTTGTTGAGCGTACAGGTCAGAAGAAAATGGTGATTGGTAAAGCGGGCGAGAAGATCAAAACGATTGGTCGTGAAGCGCGTATCGATATGGAAGAGCTATTCGGCCGTAAGGTTTACCTAGAGACTTGGGTCAAGGTTAAGTCTGGCTGGGCTGATGATGAGCGTGCACTTCGCTCGTTAGGCTACATCGACGATCTATAATATATTGAACGTCACTTTCTGAGATTAAGAAAGTTGAACTGAAGATAAATCCAAGAGAGAGTGCGAACTCTCTCTTTTTGTATCTGTAATAAGGGTAAGTGATTGAGCGAAGGGTTACAGCGATGCTTTGTGTTGCACCGTCGACCATACAGTGAGTCGAGCCTGATCTTGGACGTCTTCAGCGAAGAGTTCGGTCGGGTGACGTTGATGTCTAAAGGCGCTCGCAGCAAGCGTTCCAATTTGAAAGGTGCATTACAACCTTTTACGCCGCTATTGCTTAAGTGGTCTGGTAATGGTTCGATGAAAACCTTACGCCAAGCTGAACCCATCAGCTTGGGGCTCCCTCTCGCCGGTATTAATCTGTATTCAGGCATGTACGTGAACGAGCTTATCGGTCGGGTATTGATGGCGGAAGTACCGATGCCTGCACTTTTTCACGACTATCTTCATGCTTTAACAGAGCTGGCGCATAATGATAATCCTGAGCCAGCACTGCGTCGCTTTGAGCTGGCTCTATTATCCGCTATGGGTTATGGCGTCGACTTTTTACACTGCGCGGGCACTGGTGAAGCGATCGATCCGAGCATGACTTATCGCTATCGAGAGCAGAAAGGTTTCATCGCTTCGGTGCGTCGAGACAACCTGACTTTTATGGGCGATGAACTTATCGCAATCAGTGAACGTAGGTTTATCACTAAAGAGCAGTTAAAAGCGGCAAAACGCTTTACACGCATAGCCTTAAAGCCGTATCTTGGCGGCAAACCATTAAAAAGTAGAGAGCTATTTATGCCAACAATAGCCCTCTCTAGAGCACGGAGTATTGGAAAATGAGCTCAATCCTTTTAGGCGTTAATATCGACCATATTGCAACACTACGTAATGCACGTGGTACTAAATACCCAGATCCAGTACACGCAGCTGAAATTGCTGAGCGTGCGGGTGCTGACGGCATTACTGTTCACCTGCGTGAAGACCGTCGTCATATCGTTGACCGCGATGTGCGTATTCTGGCTGAAACACTTCAAACTCGTATGAATTTGGAGATGGCAGTAACGGATGAGATGGTTCAAATTGCCCTCGATACTAATCCTGAGTTTGTTTGTCTGGTTCCTGAAAAACGTGAAGAGCTAACCACTGAAGGTGGCTTGGACGTAGTTGGTCAACTAGAGAAGATCAAAGCGGCGACGGAAAAACTGACAGCTGCTGGCATTAAGGTGTCTCTGTTTATCGATGCTGACCGTGAGCAAATCGACGCAGCAAAAGCGTGTGGCGCACCGTTCATTGAACTGCACACTGGTCATTACGCGGATGCTAAAACAGAAGAAGACCAACAAGACGAGCTGAAAAAGATTGCTGCAGGCGCAAGTTACGCAGACGATCTTGGTATCACAGTCAATGCGGGTCATGGTCTGACTTACCACAACGTAGCCCCAATTGCGGCTCTTCCTGAGATCTACGAGCTGAACATCGGTCACTCGATCATGGGACGTGCAGTGTTTGATGGTTTGAACAAAGCCGTTGCAGACATGAAAACCGTGATGGAAACAGCACGCAACAACGCTTAATTTTCTAAACAGTAAGCGTTAAGTCGTAAGCGACGAATTAGTAGAGTTAATAGATAGAAGTTTGTTAGTAGGGTAAGCATGGCTGTTGTTGGATTGGGTACAGATATCGCAGAAATTGAACGTGTTGAAAAGGCATTGTCACGAAGTGGTGACGCTTTTGCTCAGCGTATTTTGACTGATTCTGAATTTGAAGTATTCCAGCAACTCAAGCAAAAAGGGCGTTACCTTGCAAAACGTTTTGCTGCCAAAGAAGCGGCATCTAAGGCGTTAGGTACGGGTATCGCGCTGGGTGTGACCTTCCACGACTTTGAGATTTCAAATGATGAGCATGGCAAGCCAGTTCTGAGCTTGCATAAAAAAGCGCGTGAAATCGCAGAGGCGAATGGCACAACATCGATTCATCTGACTATCTCGGATGAGCGTCACTACGCTGTGGCAACGGTGTTACTCGAATCGTAAACAGATTATCGCGACTTTATATCTAGTGCTCTTGGCTCTAGACAGAAAAAAGCAGAGCTCATGAGCTCTGCTTTTTTATTGGCGGGTAAACCCTCTAAAGAATACTAGTGAGTAACAAGTACCCGCTAGGCCTTCGCCTGTTTCAAGTAGTGAATCGCGGTTGCTTGAACCTTATCTAATTCATCCTGAAGCTCGAAAAGCTCAGGTTCAATGTCTTCAACAGAAGTACCTGAACGCAGCTCTTTCTCTATTGTCGCACATACCGATTTTAGCCTTGGTACGCCGCTGTACGAGCTGCTGCCATGCATCTTGTGAATGATGTGTATCAGCTCTTCAACTGGATAGTCACTGTCTTCTATCGCTTTGTCTGCTGCCTCATACACTTCTGGAATAAAGTCGACGAGCATTTGCAGCATATCGCGTGCGAGGTCTTCTTTATTGGCGGCTTGTTTCATCGCAGCTTGCCAATCAATGATGATGTTTGTGTGTACGCTGGCTTCAGTTTCTGACACTGGACCGTTGTCGACTTCAGCGGAGACCGCTGGGTGGTCTGGATCTATTTTTTCGATGTGCTCAACCTCAGAGGTCGGGCTCCAATGAATCAGAACCTGCTGTAAAACATGCTCTTCAATAGGTTTGGTTAGGTAGTCATCCATGCCCGCTTCAAGCAGTCGATCTCGTTCGCCAATCATTGCATGTGCGGTCACGGCAATTACAGGTGTATTCGCATTGTTCGCCAGTTTTTTGATGTTCTGACAAGCGGTTACACCGTCCATCTGTGGCATTTGAATATCCATGAAGATGATATCAAATGGCGTCTCTGTCGCTTTGTCTATCGCCTGCTGACCACTGGTACAACTGATGACGGTTTCTACACGCTCTTTAAGCAGCGCGGTAATCAACTTAAGGTTGGCTGGGTTGTCGTCTACTGCCATCACAGTAAGCGGTAACTTCTCTTCAGAATGCGTTTCAATCGCTGGTGCAATCAAGGTAGGTGCCTGATTCGATACCAGAGTTTGCAGCAACTTCTTACGAGAAAGAGGCTTGGTGATGCACTGAACATCGACCTCTTTCATTAGTTGCTCACCCAACGCTAGCTCGGTACTTGGTGTACCAATAATCACGTTTTGAGCAATCTTCTTCGCACCGATCGCCCAACCACTCACAGTATCAAATTGATACTCTTGGTTGGCGGCTAGGTTAAGCAGAACGTAGTCATACGAGGTCGTCTCATCTGGCATCACCGAACGATACGTTACCACTAAGCCTTCTTGGGTTAGGATTTGCTGAGTAATCGATGCCGCTTGCATGTTTGGCTCGATAAGCAGCAGTTGTTTGTCTTGCAGACACTGCGTCTCAATCAGCTCTGTCATCGGCATATCAGTCGTTGATAGTCTCAAGGTGAACCAGAAGGTAGAGCCTTGGTGAAGACGACTGGTTAGGCTGATCTCTCCGCCCATTTGGCTGACCAGTTTTTGGGTGATAACCAGACCTAAGCCTGTACCACCATAGCGACGAGAGATACTTGCATCGGCTTGGCTGAAGGCTTGGAACAGCTGAGCTTGTTGACGCTCCGAGATACCAATACCCGTATCGCGAACCATGAACTGCAGCTCGATGTTGTCTTCGCTTTGTGAACGCAGCTCAACGCTGATATCAATATTGCCGCGCTCGGTAAACTTGATTGAGTTACCCACTAGGTTGGTTAGGATCTGCTGAATACGCAGTGGATCGCCCACCACACCTGGCGGTACTTTAGGGTCGATCTTCAGTGTCAGTTCTAGGCCTTTCTCATGAGCGTTGGTTGCTTGAAGGTTTACTACCTCTTCAAGGCTGGCTTGGAATTCAAATGGGATGTTCTCTAGGGCTAATTTACCGGCTTCAAGTTTCGAGAAGTCCAAGATATCGTTGATGATGCTAAGCAGGTTGTTTGCCGAGCGTTCAATGGTTTGCAGGTAATCGGTTTGACTGTTCGATAGGTGAGTCTTGAGCATTTGACGAGTAAAGCCAATCACACCGTTCAGCGGCGTTCTCAATTCGTGAGACATATTCGCTAAGAACTCAGACTTAACACGAGCCGCTTCTTGAGCGCGTTTCTTCGCGATGTCTAACTCAACGTTTTGAATCTCTAGCTGTTCAAGAGTTTCACGCAAATCTGATGTGGCCTGGTCGATACTGTGCTGCATCTCGACGTGATACTCTGATAGCGATACCGCCATCGCATTGATACCGTTTTTCAGCGAGTCTAGCTCACCATGCATCTTACCTTCGATACGCACATCTAGGTGACCTCGACGAATTCGGTCGACCATGTTTTTCATGTGTGTGATCGGTTGAGTGACATCGTGCATTAAGCGGAACGCAAACACGCCCGATAAACCAAGCCCGAGAATCAACACTAAGAATGCAGAGAACACTTCTTGATATTGCTGCAATCGAAGTGATGAAAGATCTAATTCAATCGCAATGTAGCCGATCGCTTGATTAGCTTGAGACTGACCGTTGGCTGAATTGATGTACTGGCCTTCGGCGATGATAGGTGTCCGCAGAATCAGCGTATTATCGAGCAGGTTCGATGAGCTTAAATGCGGGATCGGTTTATCTTTGGGGTAGGTCAGGCTTTCAAAATCGGGGTGGAAGTTTGAGGTTACAAACAACTCATGACGCTCATCAAACACCGCGATACTGCGCACTAGCTTAGAATTCTTTCGATGCGCATAGCTAATAAGCTGACGAACAGACTCTCGACTTTCGAGCTTCATGCCTGATTCACTCGCAATCGCAAGTGGCTCAATGATGCTAGTACCAGTGTTAACCACTTGACCTTCAAGGTCTTGATAGCGGTTAAATGAGAAAAATGCACTCAATAGCAACCCAATAATCAGGGTTGGAGCTAGAGTTAAGGTAATTACACGGGCTCTTAAGCCATATCTGGTCATGTTCTTTAATTACATCGAGGTCTGGATATGGGAAAATAACGCACACAATGGCGGTTAAGTGAACGGTAAGCTTAATCAAAGCCGTGACGTTCGACAATGATTCCAAGACATAATAGTGAGTCCTGGATACCAATTACTTATTAAAAGATACATTAGGCACAAGCAATGGCACGTTTTTTCCAACCAAAAAAGAAAACTCAACTCGAGACCAAGCATCAATCGGTTTTGGTTGAACGAATGGATCACAATGGCGCTGGCATCGCTTATCAAAAGAATAAACCGGTTTTCATTGATGGCGCATTGCCCGGTGAGCAGGTGGTTATTCAACTTACTGAGAGCAAAAGTAAGTTTTCGCGAGCTAAACTCATCAAGTTATTGAAGCCGAGCGAGCAGCGTTTAAAGCCGTTTTGTAAGCACTTTAATCAGTGTGGTGGCTGTCACCTTCAACACCTAGGTTACTCTTCTCAGGTTGAGCATAAATCGCAATCTCTGACGCACCTGATGAGCCAATACCAAACGGCGAACACTGAAGTTGCACAACCTATTGTCGGTGATGAAACCGGTTATCGACGTCGCGCACGTATCAGCCTATTTGTTGATAAGAAGACACAACAGCTTCAATTCGGTTTCCGTAAGAAGCAGAGTAAGCAGATTGAAAACATCACCGACTGTGCCGTGCTTGATCCTCGCCTTAATGTGTTGCTGCCAAAACTGAAAAATTTACTGAACACTTTCAACAGCCTTACGTCTTTAGGACACGTTGAATTGGTGTTGGGCGATACTGGCCCTGTTATGGTGCTACGTCACCTTAAGCCTCTGGTTGAAAAAGATGAGCAAGCGCTGATTGCGTTAGCAAAAGAAGAAGGCGCTACGCTGTATTCGATGCCTGAAACCGATAAGTTGGTTCGCTTAGTCGGCGATACACCTTCTTACAGCGAAACTGGCGTGACGTTACCGTTTGAGCCAAACCACTTTATCCAAGTAAACCAGAAAGTGAATCGGCAGATGGTGGCTCAAGCGATTGAGTGGCTAGAGCCTCAAGCGGATGAGCGAGTGCTAGACCTGTTTTGTGGTCTCGGTAACTTTAGTCTGCCTATCGCGCAACAATCGGCGTTTGTGGTTGGTGTAGAAGGCGTTGATGAAATGGTTCAGCAAGCCGCATCTAATGCAGCGTTAAATCAGTTAAGCAATACAGAATTTTACCAAGCTAACCTTGAAGAAGACTTATCTTCACAGCCTTGGGCAAAAGAGAAATTCGATAAAGTATTGCTTGACCCGGCACGTGCGGGAGCGAGTGGGATCGTTGATCAAATTTCAGCGTTAGGAGCGAAGCGTGTGGTTTATGTTTCGTGTAATCCTGCTACTCTAGCTAGAGATTCTGAGAGCTTAGAAAAACAAGGCTATCAATTAGCCAAACTGGGTATGTTGGACATGTTCCCACACACCAGTCATCTAGAATCGATGGCTCTCTTTATCAAGGCTTAGAGGC
This sequence comes from Vibrio sp. 10N.286.48.F5, assembly GCF_041469785.1. Lineage (NCBI taxonomy): Bacteria > Pseudomonadati > Pseudomonadota > Gammaproteobacteria > Vibrionales > Vibrionaceae > Vibrio > Vibrio sp. 10N.286.48.F5. Next base: position 59,889 of record NZ_JBFRLG010000001.1, read on the forward strand.
CCTTAAACAAGGCTTCAAATGAATCACAAAGGCGCAGGGAAGCCTGCGCTGATATCAATATGGTCGAACTAACTTGGAACCAGTTAGTCATATTGAATTGGGTATAAAACATAATAACTAGGAAGGCATGATGGTTGCGGTACGAAGCGCACATTTAAACCCAAGCGAACAGTTTGAGCTAGAAAGTTGGATTGCGTCATTGAATCAAGACGCAAAAACCTCGAATAAACTGATTAAAGTTTATCGTCACTGTGAAGAACTTTTAAAAGATCACGAGCAAGCATCGCTCTTGCTTTGGCGTGGCCGTGAGATGATCGAAATCTTGGTCACCTTGTCCATGGACCGTGCCACTTTAATTGCTGCACAACTTTTCCCCGTCGTCTCAAGCGGCGTTTTTGAGCGCGAAGCGTTTGAAGAAAGCTACGGTAAAGAAACCGTAAAGTTGATCGATGGCGTTGAAGAAATGGCGGCCTTAGGCCAGTTAAACGTGACCCTTGAAGGCAGTGCTGCCTCGGGTCAAGTTGATAACGTTCGACGCATGCTACTGGCTATGGTCGATGATTTCCGCTGCGTAGTCATCAAACTCGCTGAACGAATCTGTAACCTTATCGAGGTAAAAAAAGCGCCTGATGCTGTGCGTCGCGCGGCCGCAAAAGAGTGTTCTAACATCTATGCCCCACTGGCAAACCGTTTAGGTATCGGCCAACTTAAGTGGGAAATCGAAGATTACGCATTCCGCTATCAACAACCAGATACCTACAAGCAGATTGCAAAACAGCTGTCTGAGCGTCGTATCGTTCGTGAACAATACATCACAGATTTCGTTGATGATTTAACCGCAGAAATGCAGCGTTCAAACATCAATGCTGAAGTGAGTGGCCGACCAAAACACATCTACAGTATCTGGCGCAAAATGCAGAAGAAAGGCTTAGCCTTCGATGAGCTTTTTGACGTACGAGCAGTACGTATTATCGCTGACCAGCTGCAAGACTGTTACGCCGGCCTTGGGGTGGTACACACTAAATACAAGCACCTCCCGAGCGAATTTGATGACTATGTGGCGAACCCTAAGCCAAATGGTTACCAGTCGATTCATACCGTAGTACTTGGCCCTGAAGGCAAGACCATTGAGATTCAGATCCGTACTAAGCAAATGCACGAAGACTCTGAGCTTGGTGTGGCGGCGCACTGGAAGTACAAAGAAGGAGCTTCAAGCGGCCGTAGTGGCTACGATGAGAAAATCACTTGGTTGCGTAAACTTATCGACTGGCAAGAAGAGATGTCGGACTCTGGCGAGATGCTGGATGAGGTACGTAGCCAAGTCTTCGATGACCGTGTATACGCATTTACTCCACGTGGTGACGTGGTCGACTTACCAATGGGCGCAACCCCGTTGGATTTCGCCTACCACATCCACTCGATGGTCGGACACCGCTGTATCGGTGCCAAAGTAGCGGGGCGTATCGTACCGTTCACTCATAAACTATCGATGGGCGATCAAGTTGAGATCATCACGCAGAAAGAGCCGAACCCATCTCGTGACTGGTTAAATCCAACCACAGGTTTTGTTCATTCTGGTCGAGCTCGAGCGAAAATCAACGCTTGGTTCCGCGCACAAAGCCGTGAGAAAAACCTAGAAGCGGGTCGTGATATCCTGGAAGTTGAGCTAGCGAAAGTAGGCGCAACCCTAAAAGATGCTGATCAATACGCACTAAAACGCTTTAACGTGAATACGCCAGACGAACTCTATGCAGGTATTGGTAGTGGCGACTTGCGTATTAACCAAGTGGTTAATCACATCAATGCGCTAGTGAATAAGCCAACGGCGGAAGAAGAAGACAAGAAAGCGCTAGAGAAACTGCTTGAGTCGGAAAACAAGCCGGCACAACAGAGTCGTCCGAAGAAAGATGCGGTAGTGGTTGAGGGCGTTGATAACCTAATGACGCACCTAGCGCGTTGCTGTCAGCCAATCCCAGGTGATGTGATTAAAGGTTACATCACTCAAGGTCGTGGTATCTCAGTGCACCGCGCTGACTGTGAACAGCTAGGCGAGCTAAGCGTGCATGCGCCAGAACGTATCATTGATACCGTTTGGGGTAATGGCTTTGTCGGTTCATACATCCTAACGCTGCGTGTTGAAGCGCTAGAACGTAATGGCTTGTTGAAAGACATCACCTCACTGTTCTCGAATGAAAAGATCAGCGTGACCACAATGAAGAGCCGCATCGACTACAAGCGTCAGCTATCGGTAATGGATTTCGATTTGGAAGTGACCAATATTGAAATTCTGAGTCGCGTTACCAGCCGAGTAGAACAAATCAAAGATGTTATGTCAGTCAAAAGGTTGGGGTAGGCCAAAATACTATCCACGTCATTCCCTACAGTGAGGGACGAACGTGATAGGGAATCTCGTAAAGCGATTTGAGATCCCCAACTCGCTCATTCTTCGCTCTTGGGGATGACGGAAAGAATAGAAAGGTGAGTGGTTTTGGCTGCTCGCCTTTTTTAGTTTTAGAAGACGTTATAAATTTAAAAATCAAAGACAGTGAATAGGAAGAAAACGATGAATCACCCGATTGAACAACTTGAACAGATTATGACTAAGCTGCGCGATCCAGAAGGTGGCTGTCCTTGGGATTTGAAACAAAATTTTGAAACAATTGTGCCGCATACTATCGAAGAAACCTACGAGGTGGTGGACGCGATTCACAACAAAGATTGGCCGAACCTACAAGAAGAGTTGGGTGACTTGTTGTTTCAGGTGATCTTCTATAGCCATTTAGCGAAAGAACAGGGGTTGTTTGAGTTCTCTGATGTGGTTGATGGCATTAACGAAAAGCTAACACGCCGTCACCCGCATGTGTTCTCTGATACTGAGTTTGCCAGTGATGAAGAAATCAATGCCAATTGGGAAGCGGAAAAAGCCAAAGAAAAAGCACAAGCAGGCAAAACTCAAGAAAGTATTCTAGACTCAATACCAAACTCTCTACCTGCGCTTTCACGTGCTACAAAGATTCAAAAACAGGTAGCGAAATATGGCTTTGATTGGGACTCTATTGGCCCAGTGGCTAATAAGGTTTTAGAGGAAGTCGATGAGGTGCTGGAAGAGGCACTTCAAGTGACGCCAAATGAAGATTTGGTTGAAGAAGAGTTGGGAGACTTGCTGTTTGCGACGGTCAATTTGGTACGACATTTAGGTAAAAACCCAGAATCGGCACTCAATAAAGCCAATCTCAAGTTTTCGCGTCGCTTTAAAGGGGTGGAACAAAAAGTTCGTCAGCAAGATAAAAATTTGACCGATTTTTCACTACAACAGCTTGATTCCATGTGGGGTGAAGTCAAAGTGGCGGAGAAAAGATAACCAAAGCTTTTATCATGAATTGATTTGAAGCAAAAAATAAAAAATAGCAGTGTGATAGATTTCACGTTGTGGCGATAAGGGGCTTCTGGTATATTTTCATCCCGTCCAGAAGTAGTCCATTTCCCTCATTCAACCAATTTCAGGTTAAACATGACGACAAATTACATTTTTGTTACTGGCGGGGTTGTATCCTCTCTAGGTAAAGGTATTGCTGCAGCATCTCTTGCGGCTATTTTAGAAGCTCGTGGTCTTAAAGTGACTATGATGAAGCTTGACCCTTACATCAACGTTGATCCAGGCACTATGAGCCCGACTCAGCACGGTGAAGTGTTCGTTACGGAAGATGGCGCTGAAACAGACCTTGACCTTGGTCACTATGAGCGATTCATTCGCACCAAGATGACTAAGCGTAACAACTTCACTGCAGGTCGTGTTTACTCAGACGTACTAGCAAAAGAGCGTCGCGGTGATTACCTAGGTGCAACTATTCAGGTTATCCCACACATCACTAACTCTATCAAAGAGCGTGTAATTTCTGGCGCAGCTGGCCACGATATCGCGATCGTTGAAGTTGGTGGTACGGTTGGTGATATCGAATCTCTACCATTCATGGAAGCGATTCGTCAGCTAGCAGTAGAACTAGGCCGTGAACGCGCAATGTTCATGCACCTTACTCTAGTGCCATACCTAGCAGCTGCGGGCGAAGTGAAAACTAAGCCAACGCAACACTCTGTAAAAGAGCTACTGTCTATTGGTATTCAGCCAGACATCCTAGTTTGTCGTTCAGACCGCAACATTCCTTCGAACGAGCGTAAGAAAATTGCTCTGTTCTGTAATGTGCAAGAAAATGCAGTTATTTCTATGCGCGATGTTGACTCTATCTACAAGATCCCTCAGCTTATTAAAGCTCAAGGTACTGATGAACTTGTATGTAAGCGTTTCGGCATCACAGCTCCAGAAGCAGACCTGTCTGAATGGGAACAAGTAATTTACGAAGAAGCTAACCCAACGGGTGAAGTGACGATTGGTATGGTTGGTAAGTACATTGAACTACCAGACGCATACAAATCAGTAAATGAAGCGCTAAAACACGCGGGCTTGAAAAATCGCCTAAGCGTTAATATTAAATACGTAGATTCACAAGACGTTGAGTCTCGTGGCGTAGAAGTTTTAGAAGGCCTAGATGCAATCCTAGTTCCTGGTGGCTTTGGTGACCGTGGTGTTGAAGGTAAGATTCTTGCTGCTCAATACGCTCGTGAAAACAAAGTACCGTACTTAGGTATCTGTCTAGGTATGCAAGTAGCACTTATCGAGTACGCTCGTAACGTTGCGAAAATGGAAGGGGCACACTCTTCTGAATTCTGTACTGAAACTAAGTACCCAGTTGTTGGTCTTATCACTGAGTGGACTGATGGCGAAGGTAAAGTTGAAGAGCGTACAGAAACATCTGACCTTGGCGGCACAATGCGTCTTGGTTCACAGCTTTGTCACCTAGCGAAAGGGACGAAAGCTTACGAATTATACGGTAGCGCGACGATCCATGAACGTCACCGTCACCGTTACGAAGTGAACAACAATCTTCGTCCACAAATCGAAAAAGCGGGCCTAAAAGTATCGGGTCTATCTGCGGACAAGAAACTGGTTGAAGTTATTGAGAACCCGAACCACCCATGGTTCGTTGCTGCTCAATTCCACCCAGAGTTCACTTCAACACCTCGCGATGGTCACCCATTGTTTGCAGGTTTCGTTAAAGCGGCTGGTGAGTTCCAGCGCGGCGAGTTAGAGAAGTAAAAAGGAATACAGGTAGCTGCGTAAGTTGTGCTGCTACCTTTAAATTTGACATTTATATATTCAACGAGAAGGAAACATTCAATGTCTAAGATCGTTAAAGTTCTAGGTCGTGAAATCATCGATTCACGTGGTAACCCAACTGTAGAAGCTGAAGTACACCTAGAAGGCGGTTTCGTAGGTATGGCTGCTGCTCCATCTGGCGCATCTACTGGTTCTCGCGAAGCTCTTGAGCTACGTGACGGCGACAAATCACGTTTCCTAGGTAAAGGTGTTCTTAAAGCTATTGAAGCTGTAAACGGCCCAATCGCTGAAGCTCTAGTTGGTACTGACGCTAAAGCACAAGCTGACGTTGACCAAATCATGCTTGACCTAGACGGTACTGATAACAAGTCTAAGTTCGGCGCGAACGCTATCCTAGCTGTATCTCTAGCTAACGCAAAAGCTGCTGCTGCTGCGAAAGGCATGCCTCTATACGAGCACATCGCTGAGCTAAACGGTACTGCTGGTCAGTTCTCTATGCCTCTACCAATGATGAACATCATCAACGGTGGTGAGCACGCAGATAACAACGTTGACATCCAAGAGTTCATGATCCAACCAGTTGGCGCTAAAACTCTTAAAGAAGGTCTACGTATCGGCGCTGAAGTATTCCACAACCTAGCTAAAGTTCTTAAGTCTAAAGGCTACAGCACTGCAGTTGGTGATGAAGGTGGTTTCGCTCCTAACCTTAAGTCTAACGCTGAAGCTCTAGAAGTTATCGCAGAAGCTGTTGCAGCTGCTGGTTACGAACTAGGTAAAGACGTTACTCTTGCTATGGACTGTGCAGCATCTGAGTTCTTCGACAAAGAAGCTGGTATCTACAACATGAAGGGCGAAGGTAAAACTTTCACTTCTGAAGAGTTCAACCACTACCTAGCTGAGCTAGCGAACAACTTCCCAATCGTTTCTATTGAAGACGGTCTTGACGAGTCAGATTGGGATGGCTTCAAGCACCAAACTGAACTTCTAGGCAACAAACTTCAAATCGTTGGTGACGATCTGTTCGTTACAAACACTAAGATTCTTGCTGAAGGTATCGAGAAAGGCGTAGCTAACTCTATCCTTATCAAGTTCAACCAAATCGGTTCTCTAACAGAGACTCTAGCTGCTATCAAGATGGCTAAAGACGCTGGCTACACTGCAGTAATCTCTCACCGTTCTGGCGAAACTGAAGATGCAACTATCGCTGATCTAGCGGTAGGTACAGCTGCAGGTCAAATCAAAACTGGTTCTATGAGCCGTTCTGACCGTGTTGCTAAGTACAACCAACTTATCCGTATCGAAGAAGCTCTAGGTTCTAAAGCTCCTTACAACGGTCTTAAAGAAGTTAAAGGTCAATAATTCGTCCTATTTGGCACTGTAGCTGCGTTAACTGCAGAAGGTTCAATAAGTCACATAGGAAACTATGCTCCATAGCTGAATCTTCTTTGTTGCCTTGCTACAGCACCAACTAGTTAGAATTATGCACTAATACTTTTGAATGCCTCGCTTATGCGGGGCATTTTTTTGTCTGTAGAAAACTGAATGAAAGAAGCTCTAGGCTCTAAAGCTCCTCCTTGTCACATATAAAGTTCGTCATTCCCTAGACTGACGAAGGAAGGAGTAGGGAATCTCATTGTTTTCCTGACAATGACTCCCCGACTTATTGATTCCCTGACACCACATATCTCGCACCAATAAGCTCATTATGGTATATATGTGCCTTATTCTAGTTCCTTCTTTTTCAACCGGCGAAAGGTGTTATGCGAATTTTTGCTTTAGTACTGCTCATAGTGTTTGGCTGGCTACAACACACACTGTGGCTCGGTAAAAATGGTATCTCTGATTACTACGGTGTGAACAACGAAATCCAAGTTCAACAGCAAGTAAATGAAAAGCTGCATATTCGAAATGCAGAAATGTTTGCTGAAATTGACGATCTACGCCAAGGCTTAGACGCGATAGAAGAACGCGCACGTCATGAACTTGGAATGGTCAAAGAAGGTGAAACGTTTTATCGCATCATTGGTGAGGAATCCCATTAATGTCGACTCAACTTCAAAGCGTGATTGCCGTTGTACCTGCGGCGGGCGTCGGTAGCCGAATGAAGGCAGACCGCCCTAAGCAATATCTCAAGATTCACGGCAAAACAATTTTAGAGCACACCATTGAGAAATTACTGTCTCACCCACAAGTCGCTCAAATTGTCGTTGCGATCAGCGATGATGACCCATACTACCCTGATCTAGCACTCAACCTGAACCCGCAAGTGATCAGAGTGTCAGGCGGAAGCGAGCGAGCGGACTCTGTACTCTCTGCGCTAAACTATATCGCTGAGCAGCAGCTTAGTGATTGGGTAATGGTTCACGATGCGGCAAGGCCGTGTGTTCAGCTAAGTGATATCGACAAGCTAATTTCCGGCGCGATGAGCCATGATGTGGGCGCTATTTTAGCGGCTCCAGTTCGTGACACGATGAAGCGCGGTGCCCAAGGGCAGATCGAGCATACCGTTGAGCGTGCCGATTTATGGCATGCACTTACGCCGCAAATGTTCAGAGCAAAGCCTCTGTGGAAGGCATTAAGTGAGGCGTTGCAACAAGGCGCTTCAATTACTGATGAAGCCTCAGCCTTTGAATGGAAAGGTTTATCGCCCGCTTTAGTGGCGGGGCGTTCAGATAATTTTAAGATTACTCAGCCTGAAGATTTAGCGCTTGCTGAGTTCTATTTAAGTCAGAATAAGGAATAATGATGATTCGTATTGGCCATGGCTTTGATGTACATAAGTTTGGTGGTGAAGGCCCGGTAATTATTGGTGGTGTAAGCATCCCTTACGAGCAAGGTCTTATTGCACACTCAGACGGTGATGTTGCCCTTCATGCGTTATGTGACGCTCTATTGGGTGCGATTGCTGCGGGTGATATTGGTCGTCATTTCCCTGATACCGATGACGAATGGAAAGGTGCGGATAGCCGTGAGCTACTGAAAGATGTTTATCGTCGAGTAAAAGAGCAAGGCTACGTGATTGGTAATGCCGATATTACTATCATGGCGCAAGCACCAAAAATGGCGCCTCATATAGACTCTATGTGCCAAGCTATTGCACAAGACTTAGAAACCAGCATCAGTAATGTGAATGTAAAAGCGACGACCACAGAGCGTTTAGGTTTTACAGGTCGCAAAGAGGGCATCGCATGTGAAGCGGTGGTCCTAATTACCAAAAGTGCGTAAGCACCAACACGAAAAGAACAGCATGTCAGATATTTTATCTTCATTGGCTTATCTAAACGGTAAACCAACTGCGAAAGCAAAACTAAAAGCAAAAGCCGAACACTTTGTCGTTAATGAAGACTTGGGTTTTGAATTTACCGGCGAAGGCGAGCATCTCATGGTTCGCATCCGTAAAACGGGTGAGAACACGAGCTTCGTAGCAAACGAGCTGGCTAAAGCTTGCGGTGTTAAGTCGAAAGACGTGAGCTGGGCGGGTTTGAAAGACCGCCACGCTGTGACAGAGCAGTGGTTGAGTGTACACCTACCAAAAGGTGAGCCTGACTTTTCAGGGTTCTTAGCACAGTACCCAAGCATTGAGATCTTGGCGACAGCAAGACACAACAAAAAGTTACGTCCGGGTGATTTAGTTGGCAACCAATTCGAGCTGACTTTGTCTGAAGTAACAGACTGTGATGATGTCGTAAAACGTTTGGAAAAAGTCGCTCAAGTGGGCGTGCCAAACTACTTCGGTGCTCAGCGTTTTGGTAATGAAGGTAACAACTTATCTGAAGCTCGTCGTTGGGGCCGTGATAACGTTCGTACTCGTAACCAGAATAAGCGCAGCTTGTACCTTTCTGCGGCTCGCTCGTGGATTTACAACCTGATCCTGTCGGACCGTATTGAGCAAGATGCGTTTGCATCGGCATTGGTTGGCGATATTGTCATGAAAGACGGCGCTCAACTGGCAGTAACAGCAGACAACATTGAAGCTGTAAACCAAGACATTGCGAACGGTTCTGCTTTGATAACTGTTGCTTTGGCTGGCGATAATGCCTTACCAACGATTGATGAGTCTCAAGCGTTAGAGCAAAAACATCTTGATTCTGAACCTGACCTAATGGCGCTGATTCGCGGTAACCGCATGCGCCATGACCGTCGTGAAGCATCGTTAAAACCAACCGATTTAACTTGGGAAGTGAACGAAGATAATGTCACTCTTAAGTTCTCTCTAGACGCAGGTTGTTTCGCAACCGCTATCGTTCGAGAGTTGGTTGAAGAAGTACACGTAGAGAGAACCTACGAGCAATAACGATTCTGCTTGGAGCTGAGTCACTTGATATTGGAATTTAAGTGACTTGGCTTAGCATGGGAACAAAAGAAAGGATACAAGATGAAGATTTTACTCAGCAATGATGATGGTGTGCACGCTCAAGGTATTCATGAGCTAGCAAATGAATTACGTGATCTTGCTGAAGTTATCATTGTGGCACCTGACCGAAATCGCTCAGGTGCTTCAAATTCATTAACTTTAGAACAACCTTTGCGCGTTCAAGAAATTGCAGAAAATACCTACTCGGTACAAGGCACGCCGACCGACTGTGTGCATTTTGCGTTAAATGAACTGCTCAAGAACGATATGCCCGATCTGGTTTTAACGGGTATTAATCACGGTGCTAACCTTGGTGACGATGTGCTTTATTCAGGCACAGTCGCAGCCGCAATGGAAGGGCATTTCTTAGGCGTTCAATCGGTGGCATTTTCATTGGTGGGTAAAAAACATTTTAAGACAGCGGCAGCGATTGCTCGTCGTATCGTCGAACAACATTTAGTCAACCCAATCCCAACTAATCGCCTGTTAAACGTCAATGTGCCTGATTTGGCTTTAGAACAACTCTCTGGTACTCAAGTTACGCGCCTCGGTGCTCGTCACCATGCCGAAGATATGATTAAGCAAAAAGACCCTCGTGGTCATGATATCTATTGGCTTGGTCCTCCGGGAAAAGAACAAGATGCTGGTGAAGGTACGGACTTTTATGCGATAGAGCATGGCTTTGTATCGGTAACACCGCTACAGGTTGATTTAACGGCGCATGAGTCGTTGGGTGCGATGGCGACATGGTTAGGAGAGAAGTAAGTGAGTAATCCACAAGCAGAGCGCTTAGTTACTTTTCTGATTGAAAATGGCATTCAAGATCAGAAAGTGCTTGATGCGATTTACCAATTACCAAGAGAGAGCTTTTTATCACAGGCGATGTATCATCAAGCTTATGATAATAATGCGCTGCCTATCGGTCAGGGTCAGACAATCTCACAGCCATACATTGTTGCTAAAATGACAGAGCTACTTGAATTACAACAAGATAGCCGTGTCTTGGAGATCGGAACGGGTTCTGGTTACCAAACTGCGGTATTGGCTCAACTTGTTGATCATGTGTATTCGGTTGAAAGAATAAAGTCGCTACAATGGGATGCCAAGCGTAGGTTGAAGCAACTCGATTTCTACAATATCTCAACTAAGCACGGTGATGGTTGGCAAGGTTGGTCTTCAAAAGCCCCTTTTGATGCGATTATTGTCACCGCCGCTGCAGAGTCGATTCCTCAAGCGCTTCTGCAACAGCTGAAAGATGGCGGTCGTTTACTGATTCCAGTCGGTGATGACGAACAGCAACTATTGAAGATCGTTCGACACGGCGATGAGTTTTTATCGAGTGTTATCGAGATGGTGAGATTTGTACCTCTTGTTCCTGGTGAGCTAGCTTAATAAAAGACTAATGGTGTAGGTGGATAGAGAGTCGATGCGTTCGAAGTTGTTAAAAGGAAGTACTTTACTGCTTAGCTGTGCCCTTGTTGGGTGTGCAGCGAATTCGCCTGCGCCCGTTTCAAACCTAAACAAGAATTACTCATCGATTGATCGTGGTAGTTATCGTGGCAGTTACTATGAAGTTAAAAAAGGCGACACCCTTTACTTCATTGCTTATGTCACCAATAAAGACGTTAAAGACCTCATCGGTTATAACAAGTTGTCTGCTCCTTACACTATCCACCCAGGGCAGAAGCTTAAGTTATGGCGTCCTAGCTACAACGCGCCAGCGTATGGTAAGTCAACGGTAGCGGCAGCAGCAGTTGCTGCGCCTGTCGCCGCACCCACAACGTCATCTGCGGCAAGTAAACCGAAAACCACACCACAAAAGAGCAAAAACTCTAAACCGGCTCCAGCTCAAACTACCACCAAAGTGGTGAAAAAAGATCCACCAAAGAAGGTTGAACAATCCAAATCAAAGGAGTATGTTGGTTCTAAAGGTAAACAGAATGTTACACCGTCCACCAAACCAACAAGTGATAAAGTATCCAAATGGTTATGGCCAACTAAAGGGAGAGTAATCAAGAATTTCTCTGTAGGCGAACAAGGAAATAAAGGCATAGACATAGCAGGACAGCGAGGTCAGCCAATAGTATCTACTGCAGGGGGAACGGTTGTTTATTCGGGTAATGCACTACGAGGCTACGGCAATCTAGTGATTGTGAAGCACAATGATAATTACTTAAGTGCATACGCGCACAACGACCGACTATTAGTATCTGAAGGGCAAAGTGTGAAACCAGGGCAGAAGATTGCAACAATGGGAAGCTCTGGAGCCAGCAATGTTAGGCTGCACTTTGAGATTCGTTACCAAGGTAAGTCCGTTAATCCAAAACGATATTTACCTTAAATACAATATGCAAAAATTACGTATTGTATGGAGTGACATAGTCATTTAGCGACATATGAAGTTGTAATGTCATGCTAATTTCGCCAGGGGGAGGCGTTATGAGTATAAGCAATGCAGTAACCAAAGAAGAGTTCGATCTTGACCAAGCAACCACGGAACCGGAAGCTCTTGGAAAAGCAAAACGAACAGTCACTAAGAAAACCGAAGCGAAAGAAGAAGTTGAAGTTACGTCTAAAAGTTTAGATGCCACTCAACTCTACTTAGGCGAAATTGGTTTCTCACCACTACTAACCGCTGAAGAAGAAGTGCTATATGCACGTCGAGCTCTACGCGGTGATGAAGCAGCACGTAAACGCATGATCGAAAGTAACCTGCGTTTAGTGGTAAAAATTTCACGTCGTTATAGCAACCGCGGCCTTGCACTTCTCGATCTAATCGAAGAAGGCAACCTAGGTTTGATTCGCGCCGTAGAGAAGTTTGATCCAGAGCGTGGCTTCCGCTTCTCAACTTACGCGACATGGTGGATTCGTCAAACCATTGAACGTGCGTTAATGAATCAGACTCGCACTATCCGTTTGCCAATCCATGTTGTGAAAGAGCTGAACATCTACCTACGTACTGCAAGAGAGCTATCACAAAAGCTTGACCATGAACCAACGGCAGAAGAAATTGCTTCTAAGCTAGATAAGCCGGTTGGTGATGTGAGCAAGATGCTTCGTCTAAACGAAAGAGTGAGCTCTGTTGATACGCCAATTGGTGGTGACGGTGAGAAAGCGCTGTTGGATATTATTCCAGACATCAATAATTCAGATCCTGAGGTTTCAACTCAAGATAGCGATATCAAGAACTCGTTGATTTTCTGGCTTGATGAGCTGAATCCTAAGCAGAAAGAGGTGCTTGCGCGTCGCTTTGGACTACTGGGTTATGAACCGTCAACATTAGAAGAAGTGGGCCGCGAAATCAGCCTGACTCGTGAACGTGTTCGTCAAATCCAAGTTGAAGGTCTTCGCCGTCTACGTGAGATTCTTATCAAGCAAGGTCTGAATATGGAAAACCTGTTCAACGTAGAAAACGACTAATTGAACGGATGATGCTTCTCTAAATAGAAGACAAATAAAAACGCTGACTTTAAGTCAGCGTTTTTTTGTTTGTGGCTTTGGTATTTCATGCCGTCTAATCAAAATAGCAGTACGGCCATAACAAGCTACTTGGTAAGAAACTAAAGCAGCTTCTTCAAGCGGTAAAGTTCTTCTAATGCTTGGCGAGGAGTTAGATCATCAGGATCAACATTCGCTAGCGCTTGCTCTACTTCACTCGGTTCTGGGATCAGGCTCAGTTGGTTTGCGATATCGACACCGCTTGGCTTCGATGTTGGCGACTCCATACTTAACGCTTCTAACTGAGTCAGCTTCGCACGAGCATTCTTGATCACTGCTTTCGGTACGCCAGCTAAACCTGCAACCGCTAGACCATAAGATTTACTTGCAGCACCTTCTTGAACTGCGTGCATAAAGGCAATGCTATCACCATGCTCAACCGCATCTAAGTGTACGTTTGCTAAAGTTGGAAGTTGGTTAGGTAGTTCAGTTAGCTCAAAGTAGTGCGTTGCAAACAGTGTCATCGCATTGATTTGATTGGCTAGCCACTCTGCACTTGCCCAAGCCAGAGACAGGCCATCGTAAGTACTGGTACCACGACCGATTTCATCCATTAGCACAAGGCTGTTTGGTGTTGCATTGTGCAGGATATTTGCGGTTTCTGTCATCTCAACCATGAAGGTTGAACGGCCAGAAGCCAAATCATCGGATGCGCCAATACGCGTAAAGATACGGTCGATAGAGCCGATGGTTGCGCTTTCTGCAGGAACATAACAACCGATATGAGCCATCAATGCGATGAGTGCCGTTTGGCGCATGTAGGTCGATTTACCACCCATGTTGGGACCCGTGATGATCAGCATCTTACGTTGATCATTCAGGTCGATAGGGTTAGCAATGAAAGGTTCGTCCATCACTTGTTCAACAACAGGGTGACGACCGGCCTGAATTTGTACGCCAGCAGACTCTGTCATGGTTGGACGACAGTAATCAAGGGTATCTGCACGCTCAGCCAAGTTCTGTAGAACATCAAGCTGAGATACTGAAGAGGCGATATTTTGTAGGCGCTCTAGATACGGCAGTAGTAAGTCAAACAACTCTTCCCACAGCTGTTTCTCGATAGCGAGTGCTTTCGACTTAGAGTTAAGTACTTTGTCTTCGTGCTCTTTTAGCTCAGGAATGATGTAACGCTCAGCATTTTTCAGCGTTTGACGACGAACATAGTGTGGCGGCACAAGATGGCTTTGCCCACGGCTTACTTGAATGAAGAAACCATGTACGTTGTTGTAGCCAACTTTTAGCGTGTCGATGCCATGACGTTCACGCTCTTCTTGCTCAAGCTTATCAAGAAATTCAGTTGCGCCAGCTGCAAGGTCGCGCCATTCGTCTAACTCGGCATTGTAGCCTTCTGCAATCACACCACCGTCACGGATAACCACCGGTGGGTTCTCTTTGATTGCACGTTCAAGCAGCTCAGAAACCTCATCCACAGGAGAAGCATATTGAGCAAGTTGAGTTAGGTATGGGTGCTTCAGTTGCGTCAGTGTTTCAGCAAGCTCTGGCAAATATTCCATTGCTTGGCGAAGACGCGCCATATCGCGAGGGCGAGCAGAGCGAAGTGCTAATCGAGCGAGAATACGTTCGATATCACCAATCTGTTTTAAGGTTGGCTGTAGTTCTGTGAATAGAGCCAAATCTTTCATTTCACCAATTGCATCTAAGCGCTGATCGAGTGCAGATATATTGCGCATTGGTTGATGTAACCAACGCTTAAGCATACGGCTACCCATTGCTGTCGCAGTGTGATCAAGTACTTCGGCAAGGGTGTTATCAGTACCACCCCCAAGATTTTGCGTGATCTCCAAATTACGACGAGTTGCAGCATCAAGGATCACCGAGTGATCTTGTTTATCCATCGTGAGTGAACGGATATGAGGGAGGGCAGTACGTTGGGTATCTTTCACGTATTGGATCAAACAACCAGCCGCACATAGACCCAGTTTCGCGCTTTCTACGCCAAAGCCAACCAGATCGCGAGTACCAAACTGCTTATTCAATTGCTGCTTAGCGGTGTCTAATTCAAATTCCCATACAGGGCGGCGGCGGTTGCCATTACGGCTTGCCATTAAATCGACGGGTTCGAAATCTTCAGGGAACAGCAGCTCACGCGGAGAGGTTCTTTGTAGCTCAGCGGCCATCGCTTCTTCTGTTTCTGGCTCGCAAAGTTGGAATCGGCCAGAGGTAATATCAAGTGTCGCATAACCGAATTTACCGTTGTGGTGATAAATGGCTGCAATTAGGTTATCAACGCGTTCAGAAAGCAAGGCTTCGTCGGTTACGGTACCCGGTGTCACGATACGCACTACTGCGCGCTCAACAGGGCCTTTTGAAAGTGCTGGATTACCAATCTGTTCACAAATTGCTACGGACTCACCAAGTTGCACTAACTTTGCAAGGTATCCTTCAACCGCATGGTATGGAACACCTGCCATCGGAATCGGTTCACCATTTGATGAGCCACGCTTAGTCAGTGAAATATCGAGGAGTTGAGAGGCTTTTTTAGCGTCATCGTAGAAAAGCTCGTAGAAATCGCCCATGCGGTAGAACAGCAGAATTTCTGGGTTTTCTGCTTTCAGTTTTAGATACTGCTGCATCATGGGAGTATGTTTTTGATCGGCTTTCACAGTTAACTTCTTTCGTTTATTTCTATTGCGGCTTAGGATACGTGAAAGCGTTTCGTGCGAAAAGCGGCTGATGCGAAAAGATGCGAATCCAAATGATATGACAGTAAATAAAGGGAAGCAGATGATGCAGATGACTCAAGACCTTAGTGAGCAGCTTGGACATTTACTCGCTAAACACAAACACGTGTTAGTGACGGCTGAATCTTGCACTGGCGGAGGTGTCGCGAGTGCAGTCACCGATATTGCGGGCAGCTCTGGATGGTTTGATCGCGCTTTTGTTACGTACAGCAATGAAGCCAAACAAGAGATGATCGGTGTACAGCTTAAAACCTTAATGGAGTTCGGCGCCGTGAGTGAGCCTGTCGTAATAGAAATGGCGAGCGGGGCATTGCAACATTCAAACGGGACGATCTCTGTATCAATCAGTGGCATCGCTGGCCCAGGTGGCGCGACCGAAGATAAGCCTGTTGGTACAGTATGCTTCGCGTGGAAAGCGCTAAATGGCTGGGATAAAGTAGAAACGCATGTATTTACAGGCGACAGATCACAAGTACGCCAACAAGCCACGCACCATGCCCTGCAAGTTATTTATGATTACCTATCAATGGAAGGTAAGTAACATTTGTACAAATTATTTTCATACAGGTATAGACACTGTATGAATCAACAGTATAATGAAAGCCAATTAGTCACCCCTATGTGGGTTAGAAATAGATTCTAGATCGCTTGTTGAGACAACCGATTATGTGGAGATAGAAATGGACGAGAATAAACAAAAAGCGTTAGCCGCAGCCCTTGGTCAGATTGAAAAGCAATTTGGTAAAGGTTCTATCATGCGTCTTGGTGATAACCGCACAATGGACGTAGAAACTATTTCTACAGGTTCTCTATCTCTAGATATCGCACTAGGTGCTGGTGGCCTACCGATGGGACGTATCGTAGAAGTTTACGGTCCAGAATCATCAGGTAAAACAACGCTAACGCTTGAGCTTATTGCCGCAGCACAGAAAGTGGGAAAGACGTGTGCATTCGTTGATGCGGAGCACGCACTAGACCCTATCTACGCTCAAAAGCTTGGTGTTGATATCGATGCACTTCTTGTTTCTCAACCAGATACTGGTGAGCAAGCGCTGGAAATCTGTGATGCACTGGCTCGTTCAGGTGCAATCGACGTTCTTGTTATTGACTCAGTAGCAGCCCTAACACCAAAAGCAGAAATCGAAGGCGAAATGGGCGACAGCCACATGGGTCTTCAGGCTCGTATGCTTTCTCAAGCAATGCGTAAGCTGACGGGTAACCTTAAGCAGTCTAACTGTATGGCTATCTTCATTAACCAAATTCGTATGAAAATTGGTGTGATGTTCGGTAACCCAGAAACAACAACAGGTGGTAACGCACTTAAGTTCTACGCATCTGTTCGTCTTGATATTCGCCGTACTGGTGCGATTAAAGATGGTGATGAAGTTGTTGGTAACGAAACTCGTATCAAGGTCGTTAAGAACAAGATTGCTGCACCATTCAAACAAGCTGAGACTCAAATCCTTTACGGTAAAGGCTTCAACCGCGAAGGTGAGCTTATCGACTTAGGTGTTAAGAATAAGCTAGTAGAAAAAGCAGGCGCTTGGTACAGCTACAAAGGCGATAAGATCGGCCAAGGTAAAGCTAACGCTGGTAAATACCTACGTGAAAACCCAGAAGTTGCTCTAGAGATCGATACTAAACTTCGTGAGTTACTACTGACTCCTGCTGTTCTTGAAGAGAAAGACGTAGAGAAAGAAGAAGAAAACGAAGAGTTATAAGCTCACGTTTTATAGAGTGGATGTTTGAAAGAAGCATCCGCTTTGAAAGAATTTAAAGCCTCGCATATTTTATGCGGGGCTTTTTTATTGGATCTGCTCCGTCGAGCATGTCTTTGGTCAAATCTCTCTCGTTGACTGAGTTTCTTCGGTACTAGGTCGTCAATTTAGTTCTGCTTTTCCACGGCAAGATATAGTGGAATATTCTT
The DNA here is from genome assembly GCF_041469785.1 of Vibrio sp. 10N.286.48.F5. Classification (NCBI taxonomy): domain Bacteria; kingdom Pseudomonadati; phylum Pseudomonadota; class Gammaproteobacteria; order Vibrionales; family Vibrionaceae; genus Vibrio; species Vibrio sp. 10N.286.48.F5. The sequence continues at coordinate 77,543 of NZ_JBFRLG010000001.1, forward strand.
CATTTTATCGAATTCCCACTAAAATCCTGCCCAAGGGTGTCTTTTCTACAAGAAAACTAGTCGAAGCCTTAACCATGATCTACAATACGGCAAAATTCTAACTCGACTATTTTCAGGAAGAGCTGCATGTACATGAGCACTGATGAGGTTCGCAACGCGTTCCTTAAGTTCTTTGAGAGCAAAGAACACCAAATCGTAGACAGTTCATCGTTAGTTCCACATAACGATCCAACCCTGCTATTCACTAACGCAGGTATGAACCAATTCAAAGATTGCTTCTTAGGCGCCGAAAAGCGTGCCTACACTCGAGCAACTACGGCTCAGCGTTGTGTACGTGCGGGTGGTAAACACAATGACCTTGAAAACGTAGGTTTCACGGCTCGTCACCACACGTTCTTCGAAATGCTAGGCAACTTCAGCTTTGGCGACTACTTCAAAGAAGAAGCGATTGGATTTGCTTGGGAATTCCTGACTGAAACTCTTCAACTGCCAAAAGATCGTCTACTGGTAACGGTATACGAGACAGATGATGAAGCATTCGATATATGGAACAAGAAAGTAGGTGTTCCTGCTGACCGTATCGTTCGCATTGGCGACAAAGAAGGCGGTAAACAGTTCGAGTCTGATAACTTCTGGACGATGGGTGACACAGGTCCTTGTGGTCCATGTACTGAAATCTTCTACGATCACGGTGAGCACATCTGGGGCGGCCGTCCTGGTACACCTGAAGAAGATGGTGACCGTTTCATCGAGATCTGGAACAACGTATTCATGCAGTTCAACCGTCACGCTGACGGCACAATGGAACCGCTACCTAAGCCTGCTGTAGATACAGGTATGGGTATTGAGCGTATTTCTGCAATCATGCAGGGCGTTCACTCTAACTACGAAATTGATGTATTCCAAAAGCTAATCAAAGCGACTGCGGAAGTTGTTGGTCATGACGATCTATCTAACCAATCGCTACGCGTTATTGCTGACCACATCCGTTCTTGTTCATTCCTAATTGCTGACGGTGTTATGCCTTCAAACGAAGGTCGTGGCTACGTTCTACGTCGTATCATCCGTCGTGCAGTTCGTCACGGTAACAAGCTTGGCGCACAAGGCGTGTTCTTCCACAAACTTGTGGGCGTACTGGCTGAAGTGATGGGCTCTGCGGCAGATGAACTTAAGAAACAGCAAGAGCTGGTTGAAAAAGTACTTCGCATTGAGGAAGAGAACTTTGGTCGTACGCTAGAGCGCGGCATGGTTATTCTTAATGACGCACTAGATGCACTTGAAGGCAAAGAGCTTGACGGCGAAACAGTTTTCAAACTTTACGATACATACGGCTTCCCAGCTGACCTTACTAACGATGTAGCTCGCGAACGCGATTTTACTATCGATGAAGAAGGCTTTGAGAAGGCGATGGAAGCACAGCGTAAGCGTGCACGTGAAGCAGGCCAATTCGGCACGGATTACAACGCGACAATCAAAGTAGACACCAACACTGAGTTCTGTGGTTACACAGCAACTGAAGGTGCTGGTGAAATCTCTGCGCTATTCGTTGACGGCGAAGAGGTTGCTTCACTATCGGCTGGCGACAAAGCAATCATCATCCTTGAAGAGACACCATTCTACGCTGAGTCAGGCGGTCAATGTGGTGATGCTGGTACACTAAAAACAGCGTCGGGTCTTTTCAAAGTACAAGACACTCAGAAGCTAGGTAACGCATTTGCGCACCACGGTGAGCTAGTTGAAGGTGTATTTGCTAAGGGCGATAAAGTAGAAGCAACGGTTGACGCTGAGCGTCGAGCTGCTATCTCACTAAACCACTCTGCCACTCACTTACTTCACTCTGCATTGCGCGAAGTGCTAGGTGAGCACGTTGCTCAGAAAGGTTCTTTAGTTAAGCCAGACAACCTACGTTTTGACTTCTCTAACCTTGAAGCGGTAACACCAGCACAGATTAAAGAAGTAGAGCGTCTAGTTAACGCACAAGTTCGTAAGAACCATGTGATTGAAACGAACATCATGGACATCGAGTCAGCGAAAGAAAAAGGTGCAATGGCACTGTTTGGCGAGAAGTACGATGATGAAGTTCGCGTTCTATCTATGGGCGACTTCTCTACTGAACTTTGTGGTGGTATCCACGCTTCAAACACAGGTGATATCGGCCTATTCAAGATCACTTCTGAAGGTGGTATTGCTGCGGGTATTCGTCGTATTGAAGCGGTAACAGGTGAAGCTGCACTAGATGCAGTAGAAGCTCAAGCTAACGCTTACGAAGAGAAACTGGCTGAGTCAGCTAAGAAAGCGAAATCGCTAGAGAAAGAAATCCAACTGCTTAAAGAAAAGATGGCTGCTGCAGAAAGCGCAAACATCATGGGCAAAGTAGAAGACATCTCTGGTACTAAAGTTTTGGTTGCTGCAATTGAAGGCGCAGACAACAAGAACCTACGTACTATGGTTGATAATGCTAAAAACCAAGTAGGTAGCGGCATCATCCTGATCGCGAACGTAGCAGACGGTAAAGTTGGCTTGATTGCTGGTGTAACCAAAGACCTAATCGGCAAAGTAAAAGCGGGTGATCTCGTCAAGATGGTTGCTGAGCAAGTTGGCGGTAAAGGCGGCGGTCGTCCAGATATGGCTCAAGCGGGCGGTACAGACGTTGCAGCACTGCCAGAAGCGCTTAAATCTGTGCGTACTTGGCTAGAAGAGCGTCTTTAAGCTTAAGTAATTGATACAAAGATGCCCAATCAGTTGATTGGGCATCTTTTATTTTGCCTATTGGAAGTGTGTTTAAACAAGGTTTGATTGAGATTAACCAAGAAGTCTAATGGTGGCGTTAGACTCCTTGGTTAATTTTTTATTGCTTCGCCCTGACGCGGAGTATGTGTTTTTTTGTCATATATAGACATTGGTCTTGGGAAGGTGAGGACGGGTGAAAATGCCTCTTATCGTGCAGAAATTTGGTGGAACGTCGGTGGGTTCAATTGAACGAATCCATCATGTAGCAGAAAAAATCATTGAAGCGAAAAATGAAGGGAACCAGATCGTGGTTGTCGTTTCTGCTATGTCTGGTGAAACAAATCGGTTAGTTAATTTAGCCACGCAAGTTGATAGCGTACCAAACGCTAGAGAACTGGATGTGTTGTTAACGGCTGGCGAGCAAGTTTCCATGGCCTTGTTAGCAATGACGTTACACAAGTTAGGTTATGAAGCGACATCGATGACTGGCTATCAAGCCAAGATACACACGGATTCTAATCATAATAATGCAGCGATTGAGCGTATTGATACTGCTCCGATTCAAGCTCTGCTAGATGACAACCAGATTGTTATTGTTGCAGGCTTTCAAGGATTCAATGCGAAAGGTGATATCACGACATTAGGCCGCGGTGGTTCAGATACTACAGCGGTCGCGCTTGCAGGTGCCTTGCAGGCGAAAGAATGCCAGATCTATACTGATGTAGATGGTGTTTACTCTTGTGACCCTAGAGTCGTAAAACAATCTCAGAAATTAGATACTTTAGACTTTCCTTCTATGGAAGAGATGGCTCGCCGAGGCGCTAAGGTATTGCACCTTCCTTGTGTTCAGTATGCATGGCAGCACAACGTGTCATTGCGAGTGCTTTCAAGCTTTGAACAAGGCGAGGGCACATTGATCGCGGGTAATCAGTGTTTGAATGATATTGCTGGCATCGCCATCCAAAGAGATATGGTGCGTATCGAGTGTTTGAATGAAGATTTACCGTCTTTCATTTCACATTGCCAACTGTTGGGGATCGAAGTCTGTAGTGTGATCGAGGAAACAGAACGGGCAGCACTCATTATTAAACAAGACATAAGTGCCAAATTAAAACTAGTTTTTGCTGAGAAAATCCGTAATAGTGAACAGGTTAGTTTGTTAACTGTGGTAGGAAGCCGAACACAAGAAATTGTGGTCAGTTCACATGGATTGTTGTCTGAAGGCGAAATTGATGTACAGCATCACTTATTGCAGCAGCAGTCTTTAACTTTGGTGATATCACCAACGCAAGTCGATATGGCTGCTAACATATTACACAATGCATACATCGTAGCGCGTGAAACACAGGGTTATCCTAAAAAAGAAGTGCATTTTGGTTAAATAAACTCAATCGATAGTTTACGAAAATATAACTTTTGTTGGATAATGCTCTCGTAGCTAGATAAATTTAGAGATTACTCAAGGAGCAAAGAATGCTAATTTTGACTCGCCGCGTTGGCGAAACACTGATGATTGGTGATGAAGTAACAGTTACTGTACTAGGCGTTAAAGGTAACCAAGTACGTATCGGTGTTAACGCACCTAAAGAAGTATCTGTTCACCGTGAAGAGATCTACATGCGCATTCAAGCTGAAAAAGGTAATGGTAACGTTGCATCTGGCAACTACTAATACTTTTGCGTAGAGAAGAGGCTAGCATTGTTGCTAGCCTTTTTTGATCTTGGGGAACCGAAACACTGATTGGGACATAGATGGGTTGGATAACGGATCGGTCTCAAAGTGGTGAAGTGAATGCTTTGTGATGCTGCGAGATACAGACAAGGTTGAACAGAACTGTTGCTCTGTATTTTGTTTGGCAAAACTCAAGATTTATTCGCTTCCCCTATGGCGAAAATACGCATCCCGTAGTATTGTGCCATCAGCGGTAGCACTTGCTGCTGGAGAAATTAGATAATTGTTTTCGGCTGTTTATTATTGCCAATCTTTCACCTTAATTTTTAAGGGAAAAAGCGCGATTTGAATCTTATAAGTTCAATTTGCAAGCGCTTTGATTAAATAGCAAACGGTTGAGTGTTTTTGTCCAATTTTTTTCAATAAAGTGTTTGACATATTTTCGGTAAAACGTAATATGTGCCTCCGCAAGACGGTGAGGTGGCCGAGAGGCCGAAGGCGCTCCCCTGCTAAGGGAGTATGTGGTTTGTAGCTGCATCGAGGGTTCGAATCCCTCCCTCACCGCCATTTCTTGCGAGTCTAAAATTAGCAATTTAGACAATGTAAATGTGCGTCCTTAGCTCAGCTGGATAGAGTACCTGGCTACGAACCAGGCGGTCGGAGGTTCGAATCCTCCAGGACGCGCCATTCTCTCTTCTCTTACTTGTAAGTGATTTGAGAATAATGAATTAGGTGAGGTGGCCGAGTGGCCGAAGGCGCTCCCCTGCTAAGGGAGTATGTGGTTTGTAGCTGCATCGAGGGTTCGAATCCCTCCCTCACCGCCATTCATTACAGGCCGATGGCCTTTTTTTTTCTTCGTAGCAAGAAGAATGTGATATATTTCACAACTTCATTCTTAATGAATGAACACCGTGCGTCCTTAGCTCAGCTGGATAGAGTACCTGGCTACGAACCAGGCGGTCGGAGGTTCGAATCCTCCAGGACGCGCCACTATTTAAGGGTTTATTTCTTTTAAGAATGAAAGTCCTTGTATTGACTAAGTTGATACTAAAACCGTGCGCTCTTAGCTCAGCTGGATAGAGTACCTGGCTACGAACCAGGCGGTCGGAGGTTCGAATCCTCCAGAGCGCGCCACTATTTAGGGTTTAGTTCTTATAAGAATGTGAATCCTGATATTGATAAATCGTTCGTCGAAAATTAATATCAAAAACCGTGCGTCCTTAGCTCAGCTGGATAGAGTACCTGGCTACGAACCAGGCGGTCGGAGGTTCGAATCCTCCAGGACGCGCCACTATTTAGGGCTTCTTTCTTATAAGAACAGAAATCCTTGTATTGAGTTGTTGTTTACAACGAATTGATACTAAAACCGTGCGCTCTTAGCTCAGCTGGATAGAGTACCTGGCTACGAACCAGGCGGTCGGAGGTTCGAATCCTCCAGAGCGCGCCACTATTTAGGGTTTCTTTTATGAACCCCTGATATTGGGAATACCGATATCGAAAACTGCGCGTCCTTAGCTCAGCTGGATAGAGTACCTGGCTACGAACCAGGCGGTCGGAGGTTCGAATCCTCCAGGACGCGCCACTCTTTAGGGTTTCCTTGTGAACTCCTGATATTGGAAATACTGATATCGAAAACCGTGCGTCCTTAGCTCAGCTGGATAGAGTACCTGGCTACGAACCAGGCGGTCGGAGGTTCGAATCCTCCAGGACGCGCCACTATTTAGGGCTTCTTTCTTATAAGAATGAAATCCTTATATTGATCTGTTGTTAGTAACAATGAATTGATATTAAAACCGTGCGCTCTTAGCTCAGCTGGATAGAGTACCTGGCTACGAACCAGGCGGTCGGAGGTTCGAATCCTCCAGAGCGCGCCACATTATTAGAAAAAGCCTCATTTATACGAGGCTTTTTTTATGTCTGCTGCAAATTTGTTGCGACAATGTTAAATTTGTTCGTTGTTTAACTTGTTGTATTTAAAGTAGTTCTTGATTGCTTCTTTGTTATTCCACCTTTCTCATATCAATTCCCAGAAAAGCCCCGTTTAAGTCACAGTTTAAATATCTAAAAATGACGTATTTGACAGATTTATGTGATCTGATAGGCGAATAATTAACCTTATGTGTGCGTTATCCGTAACAGAACCTTAAACAAAATTGACAAACTTTTACCAATCGAGATAATCCATGGGTCGGGATCACTATTCGCTGAAATCCTGTACGTATGTCAGGATGACGAAGAAAGGAAGCAACATGACTAATATTGGAAGCCTGCTAGGAGATGCGGCGACTCTAATGATAACGGGGATGTCCGTTGTCTTTATTTTCCTAACTATTCTAGTTTACCTCGTTCGGTTGATGTCAAAACTGGTACCAGAAGAAGTACCAGAGCCGATCGCAGCACCTAAAAAAATTCAAAAATCACAATCAAACCCTTCAGCTGTTAGTCCACAGGTAGTGGCAGCAATTTCGGCCGCGGTTCATCAATACCGTGCGTCTACTGCTAAGTAGCATTTAAAGGATTAAAAAGGAGTTTATGAGCATGTCTAAACCACTAGCTATCACAGATGTGGTACTTCGTGACGCGCACCAGTCACTATTTGCTACTCGTATGCGTATCGAAGATATGCTGCCAATTGCGGCAGAACTGGATAAAGTCGGTTACTGGTCTCTAGAGACTTGGGGCGGCGCGACATTTGATTCGTGTATCCGTTTTCTTGGAGAAGATCCATGGGAGCGTTTACGTGAACTTAAAAAAGCGATGCCAAACACACCAATGCAGATGCTACTGCGTGGTCAAAACCTGTTGGGTTACCGTCACTACGCGGATGATGTAGTAGAAAAATTTGTTGAACGTGCCCATAAAAACGGCATGGACGTATTCCGTATCTTTGATGCGATGAATGACGTACGTAACTTTGAAAAAGCAGTGAAAGCAACGATCGACGTTGGTGGCCACGCTCAAGGTACGTTGTCTTACACAACCAGTCCGGTTCACAACTCAGATACTTGGGTTGATTTGGCCAAACGCCTAGAGGACCTAGGTTGTCACTCACTATGTATCAAAGATATGTCAGGTTTATTAAAGCCGTATGAAGCAGAAGAGCTGATTACACGTATCAAAGCATCGTGTGACGTTCCTCTAGCACTGCATAGCCACGCGACAACTGGTCTATCGACTGCAACAGCGGTTAAAGCCGTTGAAGCGGGTATCGACATTCTAGATACCGCTATTTCTTCAATGAGCTGTACTTACGGTCATACGCCAACCGAAACGGTTGTTGCGATGTTAGAAGGTACAGAGCGCGACACGAATCTTAAACTAGACCAAATCGAACCCATCGCGGCTTACTTCCGTGATGTACGTAAAAAGTACGCGAAATGGGAAGGTCAGCTAAAAGGTGTCGATTCTCGCATCTTAATCGCTCAAGTTCCTGGCGGAATGTTAACTAACATGGAAGGCCAGCTTAAAGAGCAAGGCGCCGCCGATCGCATGGATGAAGTTCTAGAAGAGATCCCACGCGTACGTAAAGAGCTTGGTTACATTCCTTTAGTAACACCAACTTCTCAGATTGTCGGTACTCAAGCGGTTATTAACGTTTTAACCGGTGAGCGCTATAAGAGCATCACGAAAGAGACTGCTGGTCTACTGAAAGGTGAATACGGTCAAGCTCCGGCTGAGGTTGATGCTGAACTGCAAGCGAAAGTTCTAGACGGCGCAGAGCCGATTACTTGTCGTCCTGCTGATTTACTTAAGTCTGAAATGGATACGTTAACGACGGATCTGTTAGAGAAAGCGAAATCAGAGGGTATCTCTCTAGCTGAAGATACGGTTGATGACGTACTGACTTACGCGCTCTTCCCACAAGTGGGCCTTAAGTTCCTTAAGAACCGTCGTAACCCTGAAGCATTTGAACCAGCACCAACGCTAGAAGTTGCAGCTCCAGTTGCTGCAGCTCCTGTACAAGCTTCTGGTGGTATTGAAAGCTACAGCGTGAAGGTTGATGGTCAAGTTTACGATGTTGAAGTTGGCCCACAAGGTGAACTGACATCGGTGGCGCCATCTGCAAAACCTGCTCAGGCTGCACCAGTAGCAGCGTCTGACGCTGAAGCGGTTCCAGCTCCATTGGCGGGTAACATCTTTAAAGTAAACGTTCAGGCGGGTACTGAGGTTTCTGAAGGCGACGTTCTACTAATCCTAGAAGCGATGAAGATGGAAACGGAAGTTCGTGCTGCTCGTGGTGGTATCGTTCAAGAATTGAATGTTAAAGAAGGCGATGCAGTTACTGTAGGCGCTCCACTACTAAGCTTAGCGTAAGGGAGTACCATGGAAGGATTGATGACCTTATGGTCTGAAACAGGGATTGCGAACTTTGAGTTCGGCCAGATCTGTATGATGCTGGTTGGTTGCTTACTGTTGTTCTTGGCAATTCGTAAAGGATTTGAACCGTTACTTCTACTGCCTATTGGTTTTGGTGCTGTATTAGCAAACATTCCAAATGCTGGGTTTACTGATCCAGGTGGTTTGCTCTACTACGTCTACTACATTGGTATTGAGACAGGTATTTTCCCACTGCTGATCTTTATGGGTGTTGGTGCGATGACGGACTTCGGTGCGTTGATTGCGAACCCTAAAACGTTGTGGCTAGGGGCTGCGGCTCAGTTTGGTATCTTCGCGACGCTATTTGGCGCGATCTTGCTGAACTACGTTCCAGGAATGGAGTTCTCGATGGCCGATGCTTCGTCAATTGCGATCATTGGTGGTGCCGATGGCCCAACTGCGATCTTCTTGGCAAGCAAGTTATCTCCGGATCTTTTAGGTGCCATTGCAGTAGCGGCTTATAGCTACATGGCTTTGGTTCCTATCATTCAGCCACCAATCATGAAAGCGTTAACGTCTCCTGAAGAGCGCAAAATTAAGATGGCTCAACTTCGTCACGTTAGCAAAGCCGAGAAGATTCTTTTCCCGCTTGCTGTACTACTGATGACGATTTTGTTCCTACCTTCAGCAACACCTCTAGTTGGTATGTTCTGTTTGGGTAACTTAATGCGTGAAGCGGGTGTGGTTGATCGCCTTTCAAAAACAGCTCAAAACGAACTGATTAACGTTGTAACTATTTTCCTAGGTCTAGGGGTTGGTTCTAAGCTTCAAGCGGATACGTTCTTGAACTTAGAAACACTGGGTATTCTAGGTTTAGGTGCGGTCGCGTTCAGTATCGGTACGGCGGGTGGTGTATTGATGGCTAAGGTGTTGAACCGATTCTCGAAAGAGGACATCAACCCACTGATTGGCGCAGCTGGCGTATCGGCGGTTCCAATGGCGGCACGTGTTGTGAACAAGGTTGGTCTTGAGGCAAACCCTCAGAACTTCTTATTGATGCATGCAATGGGTCCGAACGTAGCCGGTGTACTTGGTAGTGCGGTTGCGGCGGGCATTCTATTAGCTCTCGTGGGCTAGTGGATTTGCTGGGTCATGTATCGTTACGTTAATTGGTCGTCAATTTACGAATGAGCGGTTAACTTAGCCTTATTAAATGGTTTATAGTCAAAGGGATGCTTTCGCATCCCTTTCTTTTTATTAATTAGGGTGCTTGCTCACTAGGGCTTTTATCAATCAAGGAAATGTGGAATGGAAAATAAACAGATTGCGATTACTCAATTCGGCGGCGTCGAAAACCTAAGTATTCAAACCAGTGCGATCCCTGAGCCTAAGGCTGGAGAAGTGGTGGTTAAAGTTTCCTTTTCAGGCATTAATCCGATTGATGTCAAAACCCGAGCGGGTCTTGGTTGGGCGGCAGCACAAAACAAAGATAACCTGCCTTGGGTGCCTGGCTACGATATTTCAGGGCAAATTGTCTCGCTAGGCGAACAGGCTGAACGCTTTACTGTTGGTGATAACGTGGCTGGCTTTATTGGTTTTCCACTGCAAGGTGGCGGTTACAGCCAATATGTGTGTGTTCCAGAAGCTGCATTAAGTATGGTTCCTGATTCTGTCACTCTAGAAGCGGCAGCTGCATTACCACTTGCGAGTCAAACAGCGGCACAAGCGCTCAACAAAGCCGAAGTGAAAGAAGGCGACCGCGTGCTTATTTTAGCGGGCGCGGGCGGCGTTGGTCACCTTGCGGTTCAAATTGCAGTGGCAGCAAAAGCTGAGGTTTACACAACCTGCAGCGAAGCCAATCTTGATTACCTTGCGACGCTAGGTGCTCACGCGATTAACTATAAGTTTGCGCCAGCATCAGAAAGAGTATCTGATGTCGATGTGTTGATTGATTTGGTCGGTGGCGATACCGCGCTTGATGCATTGAAGTGCCTAAAAGATGGCGCGCGAGTAGTGACAGTACCGACTCTATCTGCAGAACTTATCTGTGAGAAAGCAACACTATTAGGTTTTACTGCATCAGGCATGCTGGTTGAACCAAACCCTGAGCAAATGGACACCATGCTTTACATGGTCAGTGTCGGATTGCTCAAAACAGAAATTCAAGGTATCTACCAGTTAGACGAGGCGCAGTCGGCGCACCTGCAGGTTGAAACCGGACACACCAGAGGCAAGGTGCTACTTAAAATGCAAGAAAGTTGATAGGCAGTGTTAGAATTTTTTAACTCCCTTTTTGAAAATATCGCGCTGTGGTTCTCGGACTCGGCGCTGTGGGTACTCTTCATCAGTGGCTTCTTGAGTGCCACGTTACTACCCGGTGGTTCAGAAGCTAGCCTTGTGGCTGCATTGAGCTTAGATCAGTTTTCAACCTCATCGATCATTCTGGTGGCGACATTAGGCAATACCTTAGGCGGCCTGACTAACTATTGGATTGGTTTGTGGTTGCCTAATCGAACTCAATCTGAAAAGCATGGTCATAAGGCTATGGCTTGGCTGAGTCGCTATGGCTACTGGACACTGTTATTTAGTTGGTTACCGATCATTGGTGACCCTTTGTGTCTCGCTGCGGGTTGGCTAAGAATGAAATTCATCCCTAGCGTTATTTTGATAGCGATTGGCAAAGCCGCTCGCTATAGCTTACTTGCTGCTATCTACTTCGGTTTTTTCTAAGGAGAACCTATGAAAAAGGTTTTACTTGGTACATTTTCTCTTATCGCCATTGCTGGCTGTTCTTACAATGTACCTAGCTCAACGCCCTTCTTTTCCTCGTTACCTGAAGGTGTCACTCTGTTAGAAGAGGTTAAGCCCTCTAAAGATAAAGTAGTGATTCCTTACACCAAGTATCAGCTTGAAAACGGTCTGACAGTTATTCTTTCCCCTGATGATTCCGATCCGTTGGTGCATGTTGATGTAACTTATCACGTCGGTTCAGCACGTGAAGAGATAGGCAAGTCGGGATTTGCTCACTTCTTTGAGCACATGATGTTCCAGGGTTCAGAGAACGTTGGTGACCAACAGCACTTTAAGATCATTACCGAAGCGGGTGGTTCGTTAAACGGCACGACCAACCGTGACCGCACCAACTATTTTGAAACTGTTCCTTCTAACCAACTTGAGAAAATGTTGTGGTTAGAATCAGACCGAATGGGCTTCTTGTTGGATGCTGTTTCTCAGAAGAAATTTGAGGTTCAAAGAGGCACGGTCAAGAACGAGCGAGCGCAGAGCTACGAAAATCGTCCTTACGGCTTGATGTGGGAACGCATGGGCGAAGCGCTTTACCCTGAAGGTCACCCTTACTCTTGGCAACCAATCGGCTATGTTGAAGATCTTGACCGTGTTGACGTGAATGATCTTAAAGCGTTCTTCCTGCGTTGGTACGGCCCAAACAATGCCGTGTTAACGATTGGTGGTGATATCGACGTTGATGACACGCTAGAATGGGTTAACAAGTACTTTGGTTCAATTCCTCAAGGCCCTGAAGTGAAGGCGGCAGAGAAGCAACCTGCTGTTCTAACAGAAGATAAATACATCACCTTAGAAGACAATATTCGTCAGCCGATGGTGCTGGTGGGGTGGCCAACAACGTATCGCGGTGAAGAGACGCAAGCTTCACTGAATGCATTGTCTAACGTGTTAGGTTCAGGTACCAACAGTTACCTATATCAAAACCTCGTAAAAACGCAGAAGGCCGTCAGCGCTGGCTCTTTCCATGATTGTGCTGAGTTGGCGTGTACCATGTACGTGTATGCAATGGGCAACTCAGGTGAAAAAGGCGATTTGACGGTTCTCAATAAAGAGCTGATGGATACCCTGGAGCAATTCTCGAAAGAGGGCGTTGAGCAAGAGCGTTTAGACCAGATCACTGGCATGGCCGAAGCGAATGCTGTTTTTGCATTGCAAAGCGTTAAAGGTAAGGTGTCGCAACTCGCGTCGAACCAAACCTTCTATGGTCAGCCTGATCGCATTGAATCACAACTCGATCAAATCCGAGCGGTGACGCCTGAGAGCGTGAGCAAGGCATACCAAGATTTCATCGAAGGTAAGCACAAGGTTACCTTGAGTGTGGTTCCTAAGAAAAAGCTCGATTTGGCGGTTCGTGAAGCGACCTTTACCACGCCACCACGTACGTTGCCGGAATACAGCAAGGTGACGGAAGATCAACTGGATTTCAGAAAGGCACCGGATACCTTTGATCGCAGTGTGATGCCAGAAGTGAACTTTGGTGTTGAGGCGACCATGCCTGAGTTGTACCGCATGCACTTTGCAAATGGCACTGACTTAATTGGTACCGTGACCAGTGAAACGCCGACAGTACAGCTGCAAATTCAATTGCCTGCAGGCGAACGCTATGTTCGCAAAGGGCAAGAAGGCCTAGCGAACCTAACGGCTTCGATGATGGAAGAAGGCTCAACTAAACGAACCGTTGAAGAGTTACAAGCGACCTTAGATAAACTTGGTAGCAGCGTGAGCATTAGTGCGGGCAGCTACACCACAGATATTTCAGTCTCGACGCTAGAGAAAAACTTGCCTCAAACCTTAGCGATTGTGCAAGAGGTTCTATTCGATCCTAAGTTCGATGAGCAAGATTTTGAGCGCGTTAAGAAACAGATGCTAGAAGGCGTTGTGTATCAGCATCAGCAGCCAAGTTGGATGGCTTCTCAAGCAACCCGTGAAGTGCTGTTTGGTGACACTGTTTTTGCTCGTGCAAGTGATGGTACTAAGGAATCTCTATCGAAATTGACCTTAGACGATGTGAAAAAATTCTATGCGCAACATTACACACCAGAAGGTGCCAATATTGTTGTTGTGGGAGACATCTCGAAGAAAGAGGTAGGGAAACAGCTACAATTCTTTGAAGAGTGGCAAGGCGATGCGGCACCATTAACGCGTCCACAGATCGTCAAAGAGCTTTCTGGTCAGCACCTGTACTTAGTCGATAAACCGGGTGCGCCGCAAAGCATTGTTCGCTTGGTTCGTAAAGGCCTGCCGTTTGATGCAACGGGTGAATTGTATTTGAGCCAGTTAGCTAACTTTAACTTAGCGGGCAACTTCAATAGCCGTATCAACCAGAACCTACGTGAAGACAAAGCCTACACTTACGGTGCAAGCGGTTACTTCGCAAGTACTCGTGAAACTGGCGCAGTGGTATTTAGCGCGCAGGTAAGGGCGAATGCGACGGTTCCATCGATTCAAGAGTTTATTAATGAGCTGAATGAGTTTAGCCAAAGTGGATTAACTGACGAAGAGGTGAAATTTATGCGCCTTGCCGTCGGTCAACAAGATGCACTTAAATACGAAACGCCAAGTCAAAAGGCGGGGTTGTTGAGTAATATTGTTGCATTGAGCCTTGATGAAGATTACCTACAACAGCGTAATCAGATAGTTGAAACGGTTTCAAAAGAGACCTTAAACGAGCTATCTAAGAAATGGTTTGACCCGAATGATTATCAAATAATCGTTGTTGGTGACGCGACTTCGCTTCGCCCGCAATTAGAAAAGTTAGATATTCCAATAGAAGAGCTTGAAATCATTCGTTAGAGTACACATTAAAGGGGGAGGGAAGAGACTCTACTTTTCTCCTCCAACCTAATTTATGATAGTTCTAATCAGAACAATATAAGATAAGTGAACTGAATTTTGACTGATTTTGCTGCGCGACTAAAGCAAGTTGCAACCAACCCTAAGACCTTCTCTCAATTTGGTCGTGGTGTTGAAAGGGAAACATTACGCTACACGGAAGATGGGCACCTTGCTACTGGGCCGCACCCTGAGGCTTTGGGATCTGCGTTGATGAACGAATGGGTAACGACCGATTTCTCTGAGTCGCTACTGGAATTTATCACGCCTGTTTCTAACGACGTTCCGACGCTTTTGAATCAGTTGTCTGATATCCACCACTTCACGCAAACCAAGTTAGACGGCGAAAAACTATGGCCGCTTTCTATGCCTTGTTACGTTGGCAGTGAAGATTACATTCAGCTAGCGCAATACGGCACCTCGAATAACGGTAAGATGAAGACCCTATATCGTGAAGGCCTAAAACGTCGTTACGGTAGCCTGATGCAGATTATCTCTGGTGTTCACTTCAACTTCTCTTTCCCAGAAAGCTTTTGGGATAGCCTGTTTGGAGAGCAAACTGAAGAAGCGCGTTGTGAATCTAAGTCAGATGCTTACTTTGGTTTGATTCGTAACTACTACCGCTTTGGTTGGTTAATCCCATACTTCTTCGGTGCTTCACCTGCGCTATGTTCTTCTTTCATCAAAGGAAGAGAAACAAACCTACCTTTTGAAAAGGTTGGTGAGACATTGTATCTGCCAAAAGCAACGGCGCTGCGCCTGAGCGACCTTGGCTACACGAACAGTGCGCAAAGTGTGTTGAAGATTGGTTTCAACAGCCTAGACCAATACCTTGAAGGTTTGAATCAAGCGATTCGCACACCATCAGAAGAATTTGCCGAGATTGGCACTAAGGTTGATGGTGAATACCGTCAGTTGAATAGCAACGTACTGCAAATTGAAAATGAGCTTTACGCTCCAATCCGCCCTAAGCGTGTCGCGAAGAGTGGTGAGAAACCATCTGAAGCATTGGCACGCGGTGGTGTTGAGTACATTGAGGTTCGTTCTTTAGATGTAAACCCATTCAGCTCAATTGGTATCAATGAGCAGCAGGTTCGCTTCCTAGACTTATTCCTAACGTGGAGTGTGCTAACGGACTCTGCTGAGATGGATAACTGCGAGCTTGAATGCTGGCGCGATAACTGGAACAAGGTGATCCTACAAGGTCGTCAGGTTGGTCTAGAGCTGCAAATCGGTTGTCATGGTGAGCGATTGTCTCTGCAAGATTGGGCGAAGCGTGTCTTCAAAGATCTGCGCTCTATTGCCGAGATGATGGACGCTGAACAAGGTGGTCGTGCATACCAAGAAACATGCGATACGCTTGAGGCTTGGATTGATACCCCTGAGCTAACTATTTCTGGCCAGTTGCTAGAAGAGACCAAAAAATTGGGCGGCTTAGGTAAAGTGGGTTGCGCGTTAGGTAAAACGTACGCTCAGCAACACAAAGCGCACCAATACAAAGTATATTCAGCTGAGTTGATGGAAGCAGAAGTTCAACGTTCTGTGATTGCTCAGCAACAAAGTGAAGAAGCAAGCACTCAAGATTTTGATAGCTTCTTAGCGGATTATTTTTCGTATTTAAAAGCATAGCGAGACTTTGGTGGAAAGGAAGCAAGCCTTATTAGGTCAGCCTACTCGAGTGAGTAGTAAATGGTTACCTGTAGTGACTGTTGGTGTTGTCTCTAGCCTGTTGGTTGGATGTGCAACGCCACCGCCAAAGCAGCAAGATAATTTGTGTAGCATCTTTCGAGAGCACCCTTCATGGTATGAAGATGCCTTGGATATGCAAGAAGAATGGGGAACGCCGATTAACGTTGCGATGGCTTTTGTGAAACAAGAGAGTAGCTATCGTCATGATGCGCGCCCACCTAAAGATTACATTCTTGGCTTTATACCGTGGGGGCGTGTAAGCAGTGCCTACGGTTATGCACAAGCTCAAGATCCTGCTTGGGAAGACTTCCAAAAGGCGACCAATAACGGTGGTTCAAGAACCAACTTTGATGATGCATTGATGTTCATCGGTTGGTATACCAGCGAGACGCGTCGTCAATTGGGCATCTCACTATGGGACCCATATAACCAATACCTGGCTTATCATGAAGGCCGTGGTGGTTATAAGCGTAAGTCATACAACAGCAAGCCATCGCTAATTAAGGTGGCGCGCAAAGTCGAACAGCAAGCAAAAGATTATGGATGGCAGCTGAAACAGTGCCGCAAAGAACTAGAAGACAATCGAAGCTGGTTTTTCTAAAGCCAGCCGTCATGGAGAAGAGCAATGCCTTTATTAGATAGTTTCACTGTTGATCACACACGCATGAACGCACCTGCCGTTCGTGTTGCTAAAACAATGCAAACCCCAAAAGGGGATACCATCACTGTGTTTGACCTGCGTTTTACTGCGCCAAACAAAGACATCCTATCTGAGAAAGGTATCCATACTCTAGAGCACCTATATGCTGGTTTCATGCGTAATCAATTGAACGGTTCAGATGTAGAGATCATCGATATCTCACCGATGGGCTGTCGCACTGGTTTCTACATGAGCCTGATTGGTACGCCTACAGAACAACAAGTGGCTGACGGTTGGTTGGCAGCGATGCAAGACGTACTGAAAGTTGAGAACCAGAATAAGATCCCTGAGCTGAACGAATACCAATGTGGTACCGCGGCAATGCACTCTTTGGATGAAGCGAAAGAGATCGCGAATGCGATCATCGCTGCAGGCATCTCTGTAAACAAGAATGATGAACTGGCACTGCCAGAGTCTATGCTGCAAGAGCTTAAGATCGACTAGTCATTGATAGCTACCCTAGATAGGGCGAGTTAGATACTAAAAGGCCCGGTTCAATGAACCGGGCCTTTTTCGTCAACGTATTTTAGGGCGAGACAGAGATTCAGTGATAACTCAGTTAGCCGTTCACGATCTGTGGGAACACGCGAACCAGTTTGATGCGGTTCTCTTCAAGCTCAACAATTTCCATTGGGTGGCTGGCAACCTGAACACTCAGGTGACTCTCAGGAATATCTTCAAGATGTTCCAGTATCAAACCATTCAGCGTTCTTGGGCCATCGGTAGGCAGTGCCCACTGTAAGCCTTTGTTGATATCTCGGATATTGGCACTGCCTTCAATCAAGAAGCTGCCATCGCTTTGCGGAGTAATCTCTTCAGATAAGCTTGGGGTGATTGAGGTGGTAAACTCACCTACGATCTCTTCTAGAATATCTTCTAATGTAACCAAACCATTGATGTCGCCATACTCATCAACAATCAAACCGATGCGCTGCTTATTGCGTTGAAACTTAAGCAGTTGAATATTGAGTGGTGTCGCTTCAGGAATAAAGTAGATCTCATCCGCGGCACGCAACAGGGTTTCTTTATTGAATTCGTTCTTTTCAAGCATCAGACGGTAAGCTTCACGCAGCCTAAGCATGCCGACCACTTCATCTATTTGGTCACGGTACAGCACTACGCGACCATGAGGCGAGTGGGTAAGTTGACGAACGATCGATTTCCAGTCGTCATTGATGTCGATACCAGTAATCTCATTACGCGGCACCATGATGTCGTTCACGGTGACGTGCTCTAAATCCAGAATAGACACCAACATATCTTGGTGACGTTGAGGGATTAAGCTACCGGCTTCATTTACCACGGTTCTAAGCTCTTCGGAGCTCAAGTGGTCGGTTGCATCATGGCTGGCTTTAACGCCTAAGATACGAATGAAGCCGTTGGTAATGAAGTTCACTAAGATCACCAATGGTGATAGCACCTTCATCAGTATCATCAAAAGGATACTACTCGCGTAAGAGACACGTTCAGGAAATAGAGAAGCGATGGTCTTTGGGGTTACCTCGGCGAATACTAGGATCACGAGAGTCAGGGTACCAGTAGCGATAGCCACACCGATATCCCCGTAGATGCGCATACCAAGAATAGTAGCGATCGCAGATGCAAGAATGTTGACGAGATTGTTGCCGATGAGAATGAGGCCAATCAATCTGTCTGGGCGGTTCAGAAGTTTTTCTACACGTTTGGCACCTTTATGACCCGTATTGGCCAAGTGCTTTAAACGGTAGCGGTTCAGGGACATCATGCCCGTTTCGGAACCAGAGAAATAACCAGAAATTACAATGAGACACGCGAGTAGCGCAAATAAGATACCCGTTGATATGTCGTCCAAAACTATTCTTTTCCTATTTGTGTATCTTGATTAATTTATGACCGAACATGGTCGAGATGTCAATTGAATGTATTGCACTCAATATTTTAAAGGCAAGGTATGTGAGACCTTGCCTTTATTTTACAGACTAGTTCAGGATGATTTCCTGGACGAAGCGGCTACCGAAGTAGGCTAATGTGAGCATGCTGGCGCCGGCCAGTGCGAACCAAGTGACTTTCTGTCCACGCCAACCTTTCTGATAGTGACCCCACAGAAGGATGGAGTAGATAACCCAAGCGATAAAAGACAACACAGCCTTGTGTGCCTTTCCTTGAGCAAACATATCTTGCACGAAGATGAGACCCGTTAACAAGGTACCTGTTAATAAGCCATTACCAATCAAAATGATCTTGAAAAGCTGTCTTTCCACCATCATTAAAGGAGGTAGGTTAGGGTTTATCACTAAGGCTTTTTTCTTTTTAAGTTTGTGATCTAGCCACGCAAGTTGCAGGGCGTATAGCGCACCGATAGTTAACGTTGCGTATGAGAATAGAGCCAAAGAGATGTGCACGAGCAGTTTTGGGTCATTCTCTAGATGTTTGATGAAGGTGCTTGGAAGAAAAGTGGCAGCCATCAAGTTCAGCGCAGCGAAGCTATAGACGACGGGTAAGATAAACCACAGACGGGTTTTGAGCATTGCACCGCTCATTACCACAGATATGATTAAACTGATTAATGAAGCAACGTTCAAGATACTGAGGTTTTGGCCACTGGCATTAAAAATCAAATCGTCAAGCAACCAAGCATGGAAAGCTAGAGCAAGTAATGCGCTGATAAACACCGTTTTTACACGGATTCCTGTTTGGTGCACGAGACCTGGAATGATCGTGGAAATCGCCATTGTATAAAGAAAGGCTGCTGCGATCGCAATAAGACTGTCCATGGTATCCATTTTAATGATTACTAATTGGCGAATTATACCTCGCATCGCTCTTTGGGGCTATGGCGAACCTCATTCAATTCCAAGTGAATAATGTCTCACATCACAAGCACGGATGATTAACGCTCTACAACGGGTATGACTCTAATCCGCGCTAATGTATACTCACAGTAATAGTCGCAGTTTTGAGCGAAGAGAAAACTATGTTTGATAATTTAACGGATCGTCTATCCAAAACGCTGAAGAACATCAGCGGTAAAGGTCGTCTGACCGAAGACAATATTAAAGAGACGCTGCGTGAAGTACGTATGGCGCTACTTGAAGCCGACGTTGCACTGCCCGTTGTCCGCGATTTTGTTAAGCGCGTAAAAGAAGGCGCTGTGGGTGTTGAGGTTTCTAAATCTCTAACGCCTGGTCAAGAATTCATTAAGATCGTTCAAGCTGAACTTGAAGCGGTGATGGGTGAGTCTAACGAGGCTCTTAACCTAGCAGCGCAGCCGCCAGCCGTTATCTTAATGGCGGGTCTACAAGGTGCGGGTAAAACCACATCGGTAGGTAAGCTATCTAAGCTTCTAACTGAGCGTGACAAGAAGAAAGTCTTGGTTGTGTCTGCCGACGTTTACCGTCCAGCGGCAATCAAACAGCTTGAAACGTTAGCAAGCGATGTTGGCGTAGACTTCTTCCCATCTTCAGCTGATCAAAAACCTCTTGATATTGCAAACGCTGCAATCGACTACGCGAAGAAGAAATTCTACGACGTGCTACTTGTCGATACTGCGGGTCGTTTGGCTATCGATGAAGAGATGATGGGCGAGATCAAAGAGCTTCATACTGCAATTAAACCAGTAGAGACACTGTTCGTTGTTGATGCAATGACAGGTCAAGATGCTGCGAACACTGCAAAAGCCTTTGGTGATGCGCTACCACTAACCGGTGTTATCTTGACGAAAGTTGATGGTGATGCGCGTGGTGGTGCTGCTCTGTCTGTTCGTCATATCACAGGCAAGCCGATTAAATTCTTGGGTGTTGGTGAAAAGACTGACGCACTAGAACCGTTCCACCCAGATCGTGTTGCTTCTCGTATCTTAGGTATGGGCGACGTACTGTCTCTTATTGAAGACCTACAGAAAAACGTTGATACCGAGAAAGCAGAGAAACTGGCTAAGAAGTTCAAAGAGAAGAAAGGCTTTGACCTTGAAGACTTCCGTGAACAACTAGGTCAGATGCAAAACATGGGCGGCATGATGGGCATGATGGATAAGCTTCCAGGCATGTCTCAGCTACCAGATAACGTTAAAGATAAAGTTGATGACAAGATGTTCAAGCAAATGGAAGCGATCATCAACTCTATGACCATGAAAGAGCGTCAACGCCCTGACCTAATCAAAGGCTCTCGCAAAAAGCGTATTGCCGCTGGTTCTGGTACACAGGTACAAGATGTAAACCGTATGCTTAAGCAGTTCACCCAAATGCAGAAGATGATGAAGAAGATGCAGAAAGGTGGCATGAAAGGCATGATGCGCAACATGCAAGGCATGATGGGCGGCGGTGGAGGTATGGGCGGAATGGGTGGTGGCTTTAACCCGTTTGGTCGATAATCTACAAATGTAAGCTTTAGCTACGTTACTTTTCATAGTGTTAGCCGTGTCACAGAAAGTGTACGGCAGCTATGTTGGTGAAAAAATAACTAAAGCCCTTGCATTGCACCGGAATAAGAGTAAAATTCCGGGGCTTTAATTTGGCACGAGACCCCAAGCTATTTACTTATACTTGGGGTTAATTATTTTATTAAGAAAGCAAAGAGGACGACATGGTAACCATTCGTTTGGCACGTCACGGTGCAAAGAAGCGCCCATTTTATCAAATCGTAGTTGCGGATAGCCGTAACGCTGCAACTGGCCGTTTCATCGAGAAAGTAGGTTTCTTTAACCCTACAGCTCAAGGTCAAGAAGAAGGTCTACGTCTAGACCTAGATCGTGTTAACCACTGGGTTGG
Organism: Vibrio sp. 10N.286.48.F5; assembly: GCF_041469785.1. Classification (NCBI taxonomy): domain Bacteria; kingdom Pseudomonadati; phylum Pseudomonadota; class Gammaproteobacteria; order Vibrionales; family Vibrionaceae; genus Vibrio; species Vibrio sp. 10N.286.48.F5. The sequence continues at coordinate 99,032 of NZ_JBFRLG010000001.1, forward strand.
TCAAGGCGCATCTCTATCTGATCGTGTAGCTAAGCTAGTTAAAGACGCTCAAAAAGCGGCTTAATTCTTTTTTAAAGAGAAATAGCTTATGTCGATGAAGGGTAAAGAAACTATGAGCGAGCAAAATAATAGAATTGTCATGGGTAAACTTGGGTCTACCTATGGTATTCGTGGCTGGCTCAAAGTGTTCTCCTACACAGACAATGCTGAAAGCATATTTGATTACAGCCCTTGGTATTTAAACCTAAAGGGTAAGTGGGTTGAGTACAAAGTTGAGAGCTGGAAACGTCATGGCCAAGGTTATGTATGTAAGCTAGCGGGATTAGATGTTCGTGAAGACGCGCAACTGATGACTAACTTTGAAATTGCTATTGACCCTGCTTCGTTACCTGAATTGTCAGAAGATGAATTCTACTGGCGCGAATTGTTCGGTATGCAAGTTTTTACCACTAAAGGTTACGACCTTGGTGAGGTCACTGACCTATTAGAAACTGGCTCGAACGATGTTCTAGTAATCAAAGCAAATCTTAAAGATGCTTTTGGCCAAAAGGAACGGTTAGTACCGTACCTTGAAGAGCAAGTGATCAAGAAAGTTGATCGCGAAGCTCGCCGGATCGAAGTTGACTGGGATCCTGGATTCTAACTCCAAATTACAGAGCGAGAGAACACATGTGGGTTGGCATTATTAGCCTTTTTCCTGAAATGTTCCGTTCTGTTACTGATTTTGGAGTAACAGGTCAAGCGGTTAAAAAAGGTCTTTTATCTATTGAGACATGGAATCCTCGTGATTTCACTCATGATAAACATCGCACTGTTGATGACAGACCTTACGGTGGTGGTCCTGGCATGTTAATGATGGTTCAGCCTTTGCGCGATGCTATCCAAACTGCCAAGCAAGCAGCACCGGGAAAGACGAAAGTAATCTATCTTTCACCTCAAGGTCGTAAACTCGACCAGAAAGGTGTTGAAGAGTTGGCAACAAACGAGAACTTGCTTCTTATTTGTGGTCGCTATGAAGGGGTAGATGAGCGCATTATTCAATCTGAAGTCGACGAAGAATGGTCGATTGGCGATTTTGTGATGACGGGTGGCGAACTGCCAGCCATGACGTTGATTGATTCAGTCTCTCGGTTTGTTCCGGGTGTACTTGGAGATTTCGCTTCAGCAGAAGAAGATTCTTTTGCAAATGGTTTGCTAGATTGTCCCCATTATACGCGCCCTGAGGTGCTAGACGATAAAGATGTGCCATCGGTACTCAAGTCTGGAAACCATAAGGACATTCGTCGCTGGCGATTAAAACAATCGTTGGGCCGAACTTGGCTAAGAAGACCAGAGCTCCTGGAAAACCTAGCTCTGACTGACGAACAGGAACAATTACTGGCTGAATTCATTAAAGAGCAACGCTCTTAACGAAAAGCAAGCAGTAACCTATTAAATTTAGTATCAGTTTATTCTAGGAATTTATACAAATGAGCAACATCATCAAGGCTCTTGAAGAAGAGCAACTAAAATCAGACCTTCCTAAATTCGCACCAGGTGACACTGTTGTAGTTCAGGTTAAGGTAAAAGAAGGTGACCGTGAGCGTCTACAGGCTTTCGAAGGCGTTGTAATCGCTATTCGTAACCGTGGTCTACACTCTGCATTCACAGTTCGTAAGATTTCGAACGGTGAAGGCGTAGAGCGTGCGTTCCAAACTCACTCTCCAATGGTTGATAGCATCGAAGTTAAACGCCGTGGTGCAGTACGTCGTGCCAAGTTGTACTACCTACGTGAGCGTTCTGGTAAGTCAGCTCGTATTAAAGAGAAGCTTACTAAGAAGTAATTCTTTTTGCATTCTATCGATAAAAGCGGAGCCATTTGGCTCCGCTTTTTTGTGTCTGCTATTTAGAGTTTCACAGGTAAGAGATCCCGAACTCACTCGTTCCTCGCTTTTGGGGATGACGGACTAAAACGAAACTCACATTTAACTGTCATTCCCTAGACTGACGAAGGAAGGAGTAAGGAATCTCTATTCGTACCATGCTATAGGCAATAAAAAAGGATTGACGTTAAACGCCAACCCTTCAAAATTTACCCGCTATTTGCTTAGTGCGGGTCTTCCGACCAACCATCGCTATCTGACATGTCTGGTGCGCCAGCAATGCTGTTCTCTTCGTCTGCCCATTCACCGAAATCAATCATCTGACATTGCTTACTGCAAAACGGGCGGTGTGGGCTTTGTTCGCCCCATTCAACGTCGGCATTACATTGAGGGCATTTAACGATGGTGATTTTTTTCGACATAGTGATTCTTAATTAGAGGGTATTGTAAGAAAGAGTTTAGGCTCGAGTGAAGGCTCAAGCCAAACTATAAAAGGAAATTAATTAGCTGCAGACAGCCAATTCAAATTCGATGTCTTGAGTACAGGCTTGTCCTGTTTCAAAGCTCATGAACTTAACGGCAAAACGGTTTTTATGCCCGGAGATCATCGGATAAGCACCGTATTGCATTGGAATAGAAAGGCGAAGGATATTCGCTTCATCAGCATCGCTCTGGAAGAAGCCAGCGCGAGCAATTTGCTCTTTAAAGTGACCAGTCTCTCTGGTGAGCTTTAACCATAGCGTTAGCGCTTCATACAGAGGCTGTAAGCTGTCCATCCAAGCTTTAGCATCTCGCATTCTCTTATCAAGAGGAAGGTGCAGCCAATAATGCAGTGCCGGTAAATCAAAGCAGCATGAGCCACCTGGAAGATTAAAGCGCTGGCGAATCGCACTCAGGAAGCGGTCTTCTTTAAGTGATTGGCCAAAACGTTCTGCCTGCATCAGATCACGATAGATGTTACCAATGTCATTAAGTAGTGATGTCAGCATCTCTTGATCGACACCTTCAACATCCAACCAGCTTTTGTAGGTTACACGTTGCTTCTCAATATCTTTTGCGAGTTCGCTCTTGAGTTGGATCTGTTCGAAGATTTCAATCAGATCAAAGATGGAACGGAAAAAGAGTTGATACTGTTGAGCATCGGAAAATGTAGAAGACAAGTGTAGCTGCCTCAAGAGCGATTCAACTCTTAAGTAGATTCTTGTTTTCTCATTTAGAGGATGTTCAAATTTATGTGTGATCATCGAGCAAACCTTCATTCAACATTGTTCTATTCTGACCCATCTACAGCACTGATTGCCAGATACTTTTGATGTAAATCTGTGATTTGAGGCAAAAGTTCTTGGTTTTTAGTATGGTTTTTAATCACGTCATCTGCAACTGCTAAGCGTTGTTCTCTTGAAGCCTGTGATTTTAAAATTGATGCAACTTGTTCTCTAGAAACATTATCACGACTCATCGTTCGCTCTATTTGAACTTCTACTGGCACATCAACAATTAATACGCGATTGGCCATGCCTTGCATTTGGTTTTCCACCAATAGCGGCGCAACTAATAAACCATACGGGGATGTGATTTTAGACAGGTCACTGTCAATTTTGTCACGGATCATGGGATGAAGAAGATCATTGAGCCACTGCTTCTCTTTAGGATCTGAGAAGATCAGCTCACGCAGTCGACTTCGGTTGAGTGTTCCATCGTCAAGCAAGATAGACTCACCAAAGTGTTCTGTAATCTGTTTTAAGCCGACACTGCCCAGCGCAACCACTTCACGCGCCACGATATCAGCATCAACAATATCTATATTAAAATGTTCATTGAACAGGTTAGCGACCGTGGTTTTGCCACTGGCGATACCACCGCTTAATCCGATAATGATTGCCATGGTTAAATTCCTAGTACAGAAGTGAAATACCAACCCATGATGTCGTTACCCCACATCAAGCTTACCCAACCCGCAATCGCAAGGTAGGGCCCAAATGGAAAGGCTTTATCTATGCCTTGCTGTTTCAAGCGAAGTTGAATCAAACCAAACACAAGGCCAACAAGCGAAGATAAAAGGATGATCATCGGTAGGTGCTGCCAACCAAGCCATGCGCCAAGCGCAGCCAGGAGTTTGAAGTCACCGTAACCCATGCCTTCTTTGCCTGTCAGTAGTTTGAACAACCAATAAACAGACCATAAAGCGAGGTAACCAGCCATTGCGCCAACCACGGAATCTTGCAGCGATACTGGGCCGATATTAAACAGTGCTAATGCGATACCGGACCATACCAAAGGCAAGGTGATTTGATCAGGCAACAACATGGTATCGAGATCGATAAAGGTCGCGGTAATCAGTGCGAAGGTGAAAAGAATCAAAGCAATGGCGTAGTAACTGAAACCAAAGTGGCTAGCAACCATTGTGCAAAGTATTGCTGTAAGCAGTTCGACCAAAGGGTAGCGAGCGCTGATTGGATTCGCACAGCTGTGGCACTTACCCTTTAAGAGCAACCAGCTTAACACTGGGATATTGTCGACGATTCTTAATTGGGTTTTGCATTTCGGGCAGGTTGAACGAGGAATGCTGAGATTGAACTTTCCCTCTGGCGCTGGAATTTTATATTGAGAGAAATATTCCGAGCACTCTTGTTGCCACTCTCGCTCCATCATAATCGGTAAGCGGTGTATGACTACATTGAGGAAGCTGCCGATAAGAAGGCTAAAAATGAAAGCTAATACGGGGAATAGCCAAGGATAGTAGTGAAATACTTCCATAGTGTCCTTTACCACTTGATCTATATGAGCAGAAGTTTGCTACTCATGGGTGTTAAGTTGCTTTTGGCTATCCTAACACACTCATAAGATTAAAGATCGGTAAGTACATCGCAACCACAAGCCCGCCAACAACCGTTCCCAAAAATACGATGATCAATGGTTCTAAAATTTTGCCTAAATTGTCGACGGTGTTGTCTACTTCAAACTCGTAAATGGAAGCGACTTTATTGAGCATATCATCAAGGTTGCCCGACTCTTCACCAATCATCACCATCTGCAACACCATTTCAGGGAAGGCATTGGTATTGCGCATCGCGATATACATCGGCATGCCTGCTGCGGTTTCTCGGTGAACCTCAATGATTGCTGATTCATAATGTAGGTTGCCTGCGGTTTTGGCTGTGGTTTTTAGGCTCATTAAAATAGGAATACCGGAACTAAAGCTTGTTGATAAGGTTCGGCTGAATTTGGCTATTGAGGCTTTCGCTAATACGCCACCGAGAACAGGGAAGCGCAATCCTAGCCGACTGACAGACAGTCTGATCGAGTGGGAACGTTGACACAGTTGGTAAATAATCAGGACAACAAGCCCAATGCCCACAGCGGTATAAAAACTGTAAGCCTGCATCCAATGTGACAGATAGAGTACCTGCTGAGTGAACCAAGGCAGGTCGGCGCCAAAGCCTGAAAACATCGACTCAAACTCTGGAATCACCATGGTCAGCATTAAATAAGAAACGGTCAGTGCAACGGTGACCACCATCGCGGGGTAGATGAGTGCTTTGACGACTTTGGACTTTAACTGCTCGCTCTTTTCTCTATAGGTCGCCAAACGTTCGAACACTTGTGCTAGGTTACCGGAGAGTTCGCCTGTCGCGACCAAGTCGGTATAGAGGTCATCAAAGTGGCGGCTTGCGGTTCGCATCGCTTTTGAGATTGGCGTTCCGGCTTCTACACCTTTGCAGATATGCGATAGAATCGATTTCATTTCTGCTTTGCGGTGATTGTCTGACACTAGCTTGATGGCTTGCACGATCGGCACACCAGTTGCCAACATGGTAGCCAGTTGTCGAGTCAAAATAGTGATATCTTTGGCTTTGACTCGATGAGTTAAACGAGTGATTGCTGAGATACTTTTCTTTTTGATTTTCTTAATCTGAATATGCTGCTCTTTGAGCTTTTCTCGTACTTCTAATTCGGCGAGTGCCAAGGTTTGCCCTGACACCTTTTTGCCTGAGCTATTGATGCCTTTCCAGTGGTAGTTTTTTAATTGTGACTGAAGTTTGGTCGTCATGAGCGCTCCGATGAATTATAGATACAGAACACGTTGCAGTTCTTGATAACTGGTCGTGCCTTCAAGCAACTTATCGATACCGGACTCTTGCAGTGTTCTCATGCCTTCTCTACGCGCGATGTCTTCAATCTCTAACGCGTTAGGTTTATTGATCAGGCTATTTTTTAGTTTGTCGGTGAACGGCATCACTTCGTAGATGCCCACTCGACCGGAGTAACCCTGATTACACTCATTGCACCCTTTAGGGTTGGCTTTGTAGAGTGTTTGATTGTTAGGAATAGAGTGACGCAGAAATATGTCCGGCGATTTGTCAGCTGCTTTACAGTGGTTGCAGAGTCGCCTTGCCAGTCGCTGCGCGATAATTAAGCTTAATGACGAAGCGAGGTTAAAGGGCTCAATCCCCATGTGGGCGAGTCGGGTGACGGTTTCTGCTGCTGAGTTGGTGTGTAATGTTGAAAGTACTAAATGTCCGGTTTGCGACGCTTTGATCGCGATCTCTGCAGTTTCCAAGTCTCGGATCTCTCCAACCATTACAACATCGGGGTCTTGTCGTAAAAATGATCGTAGCGCTTCCGCAAACCCAAAGCCGATCTTAGGTGTCACTTGTACCTGATTGATACCACATAGGTTAATTTCCACCGGATCTTCGGCTGTTGAGATGTTGCGTTCAGTAGTGTTGAGCACTCGAAGGCCAGTATAAAGGGAGACGGTTTTTCCGCTGCCAGTTGGACCTGTCATTAAGATCATCCCTTGTGGGCGCTTCAGGGCATTGAGGTAGAGTGCTTTTTGATCTTCGGTGTAACCTAACTTATCGATATCTAGATTGGCCGCGCTGCTATCAAGCAGTCGAAGAACGATCTTTTCACCCCACAAGGTCGGCAGCGTTGATACCCGCATATCAATCGCCAAGTCGTCATTTAGACGCAGTTTAATACGACCGTCTTGAGGCAAGCGGCGTTCAGCGATATCAAGCTTGGCGAGGATCTTTAAGCGAGCTGATAGACGACGACTTAGGTGAGAGGCGGGTTGCTGTATTTCAACAAGGATACCATCACAACGCAGTCGCACTCGGTAGTGCTCTTCGTAAGGTTCGAAGTGGATATCTGATGCGCCTTTGCGTACCGCATCAACCAGTATCTGATTGATAAAGCGGCTGACAGGGGAATCGTCTTGGCTGAGATCTTCTATCGATGCTATCTCGTCGTCAGACACTTCAACAAGATTGGCGAGTTCATCTTGAGTGATCTCTTTGCGTTTAGAGTCTTGCCCTGAAATAGAGCGGCCATACAGCTTGCGTATCGCACCTTCTAATTCAGAGTAGTTGGCGACAACCAGTTCAATCTGTAATCCCGTCGCAAATCGAAAGTCATCTTCCGCTTGTAAATCGGTCGGGTCGGCAGAGGCGAGTGTGAGAGTCGAGCTAGATACTGAAATCGGGATAGCACGATATTTGGTAATCAGTTCACGAAGCCCTAATTGGTCACATAGTGTCTCATAGTCCATATTGGCAAGTTGTACTAACGGTAAGCCGAAGATGGTTTTAATGTTGTTTGCTAAGGAGTTGCCTGTGAAGAAATCTAGAACGATCAAAGCTTCAGGTGTCGAAATACCTGAAGCTTGTACATGTTCCGCAACAGCTTGTTCTTGAGTCAGGCTAAGTAAGTCAGCCTGACGGAGAACGGTTGGGAGGTTGGTTAGCATTATGTGTTTGGACAGTAATCAGTCGAGCCTAAGTCACAAGCAACGATCCAAGTCACGCCATGTGTAGTTAACTTAGGTGTTATTGTTAAGGTTCCAGATTTTTTAAGACCAGCTTTCCCTTTTGTTGCGTCAACTGTTGCTGTAATTGTTCCGGTAATTGTTGCTGCTGCAGAGCTTGTTGCTGCTGCTGTCACTGTAACAGTAGAGGCGACAGCAAATTTATCATTCGCGGATTTATCGAATGTTTGAGAGGCTGGAACTCCATTGCCGCCTGAAGAACATGCTGTGTTACCACTTAATAAACAAACACTTACGCCTGTTTTTATTGCGGATGAAGCATTTAGCATTTCAGATGCATGTGTTTTGTTTGTATAGTTTTGATAAGCAGGTACAGCAAATGCGGATAAGATCCCAATAATCGCCACCACAATCATCAATTCAATCAGCGTAAAGCCTTTCTGGTTCGTTCTTTTGTTCTTGTTATTCATTGTTCTATTCCATTGTTTAGTTTGTTTCAGCGCAAGCACTGGTTGATGGAAAGAATAGAAGTTGAGATGGGGTAGTGGAATGGTGTTCAGGTGCGGTCGCGAGCGGTTTGGTATTTATTGGTGTAGTGTTTCATATAGCAGGCAAAATTATGCGATCAGCTTAAATAACTGCTTGAAATATTGATAATTCAGGCAATAAAAAAGGCACCGTTATTAACAGTGCCTTTACAGAAATTATTTATTATTCAGTCAATTACGCTTTGAATCTCATTGATAGATCCATTGCTTTTAGGTGCTTAGTCAGCGCACCTACCGAGATGTAATCAACACCCGTCTCAGCGAACTCTGCGATAGTGTCGAGAGTGACGTTACCTGAGTTTTCTAATGCAGCGCGGCCCGCATTGATTTTAACCGCTTCACGCATCATGTCTGTGGTGAAGTTGTCTAGCATGATGATGTCTGCGCCAGCACTGATCGCTTGCTCTAGCTCTGCTAGGCTCTCTGTTTCTACTTCTACTGGTTTACCTGGGTTTAGCTCTTTTGCAGTAGAGATAGCTTTCTCAATGCCACCACAAGCGATGATGTGGTTTTCTTTGATTAGGTAAGCATCGAAAACGCCAATACGGTGGTTGAAACCGCCACCACAAGCGACAGCGTATTTTAGTGCGCTGCGAAGGCCAGGAATTGTTTTGCGAGTGTCTAACAGGCGGCATTCTGTGTGCTTAACTTTGTCTGCGTAGATCGCTGTTGTTGTCGCACAGCCAGATAGCGTTTGAATGAAGTTCATGGCATTACGCTCACCGGTTAATAGCGCACGTGCTGGGCCAGTTAGGGTGCAAAGTGTTTGGTTTGGTTCAACCTTGTCGCCATCTTCTACATTCCACTCGATAGTCACTTCACCGCCCAGTTGCTTAAACACTTCATCAGCCCAAGCTTTACCGCAGAACACGCCGTGCTCACGGGTAATAATGGTTGCGCTGTTGATTGCGTCTGCAGGGATTAGACTTGCCGTAATATCAGCCGCTGGATCTAACGTTCCACCTAGATCTTCTTTGATGGTCTCAGCGACTGCGCGAGTGATCTCTAGCGGCAGTTGCTCTTTTAAGTAATCAAGGCGTTGGTGGCTGTTATGTGTGTTTTTCATCGCAAATCTAATCTTGAAAAGGAGTGGGAATGGAATGATACTCTTGCTTAACTTCAAATTAAAGAGGCTAGCGCGACTGCTCTATGGGCAAAGTCACATCTTATTGTGCTAGCAGAAAAGAAAGCGAGACTAAGATGACGATGAGCTCCAACGGATGGTACGACAATGCTCGGCATGTTCCTTCTCCGTATTTTGATGCTCGACCGAGTGCCGACGATATCTCTCTGCTGGTGGTTCACAACATTAGCTTGCCTCCGGGTCAATTTGGTGGGCCTTACATAGAACTGTTTTTTACGGGCAAACTCGACCCGAAGGAACACCCGTTTTTTAAGGTGATTCACCAAATGGGCGTGTCGGCGCACTGTTTGATTCGTCGCGATGGGGAAGTGGTGCAGTTCGTTTCTTTCTTAGACCGAGCTTGGCATGCGGGTCAATCGAGCTTCGCTGGCCGTGAAAGGTGTAATGACTACTCTATTGGCATTGAACTGGAAGGCAGTGACTTTGTTGCTTATACCGAGCAGCAATACCAATCTTTGGCTCAATTAACGGAGACATTGGTGTCGAACTTCCCGCAGATTACGCGTCAGCGTATCACTGGCCATCAATACATCGCCCCGCTACGAAAGACTGACCCCGGTTTGGTTTTTGATTGGAAGAAATATCAAGGCCAACTGAGTTTCTAAATCCGAATTCACAACAAGACTCTGCTCATTGAAGGGCTCTAGATAATCAACGATGAGCATAATTGTTTGTGAATTTTTGTTGTGCTTTTGTAAAGGAAGTGGTCGGACGGGGAGCATCAATAAATCGAGAGTGTGACGAGCTTATCAAACACTCATTTATTAAAACTTATGAACAGAATTTCCACCCTAAATGTGCGCTTGGTTCGATTTTTAAACGAGTGACACTAATCTTTCTGAAACAATTCATTTTTATCCTGAAACTTTCTAGCACGAACACTCCCCAAAAGTATTACCCCTGTAAATGGTAAGACCAATTTGGTTGCTGTTTTAAATTTCATTTGTTAAATCATGGTTAATTCACGCTGTATTCTATGATGCAGGTCAATTTTAGGCTGGACAGTGGCGTTTTAATTATGTTAATTTCTGCCCAACTTAAAATTGGTATTACCAATTGTCAGCGAAGAAAAAGAAGAACAACAAACTATGGCTTATCAAAGGATTCGTCAGCCAAAACTCTCCGATGTTATCGAACAAGAGTTAGAAAGGTTGATAGTGGAAGGAACACTGGCTCCAGGGCAGCAGCTGCCGCCTGAGCGCGAACTGGCGAAACAGTTCGATGTGTCTCGTCCTTCAATCCGAGAAGCGATACAACGTTTAGAAGCAAAACGCTTGCTTACTCGCCGTCAAGGTGGAGGTACGTTTGTTAGCGAAAATATCTGGAAAAGCTTTTCAGATCCTTTGCTTAATTTGTTGTCGTCCCATTCTGAAACCCAACTAGACTTGTTGGAATCGCGTCATGCGATGGAAGGGATTTCGGCTTACTTTGCGGCATTACGTGGCACTGATGAAGACTTTGCTCGAATTCAAGCATGCCAAGAAAAAATTCGCGGTGCGCAAGATAAGGGTGATATTGAAGCCGAATCTGCAGCAGTGATGGCTTTTCTTATTGCTTTAACAGAGGCAGCGCACAATGTGGTGTTATTGCACATTGTTCGTAGCTTGGCTCCGTTACTCGAACAAAACGTCTTAGAAAATTTAAAGCTGTTGCATCGTCGTAAAGACGTTGTGGAGAAAGTGAGTATACATCGAGCTAACATTGTGGATGCGATCGTTTCAGGACAGCCAGAACAGGCACGTGAAATGTCACACTCTCATTTAGCTTACATCGAAGAAACATTGATGGATTTGACCAAAGAAGAGTCGCGCCGCGAACGTTCTTTACGTCGAATTCAACAGGGTAAATAGCCGTAATACTTCGGCTTTTTACGTGTTTAGTAGAATCCAACTAACAAAAAGGATAGATCGCCATGTCTGACATGAAGCATGACGTTGATGCTCTGGAAACTCAAGATTGGTTAGAAGCTCTTGAGTCAGTAGTACGTGAAGAAGGTGTAGAACGTGCACAGTTTTTACTAGAACAAGTTCTAGATAAAGCGCGTTTAGATGGTGTTGATATGGCTACAGGCATCAACACAAACTACATCAACACAATTCCAGCAGCACAAGAGCCAGCTTACCCTGGTGACGTAACTCTTGAGCGTCGTATTCGTTCGATTATTCGCTGGAACGCAATCATGATCGTATTGCGTGCTTCTAAAAAAGACCTAGACCTTGGTGGTCACATGGCTTCTTACCAGTCAGCAGCAGCGTTCTACGAAGTATGTTTCAACCACTTCTTCCGTGCTCCAAACGAGACTGACGGTGGCGATCTAGTTTATTACCAAGGTCACATCTCTCCAGGTATCTACTCTCGTGCATTCGTTGAAGGTCGTCTAACTGAAGAGCAGCTAGATAACTTCCGTCAAGAAGTTGATGGTAAAGGTATTCCTTCTTACCCGCACCCTAAACTGATGCCTGAGTTCTGGCAGTTCCCTACAGTATCTATGGGTCTTGGCCCGATCTCTGCGATCTACCAAGCGCGCTTCCTTAAGTACCTTGACGGCCGTGGTCTTAAAGATACTTCTGCTCAACGTGTATACGCTTTCCTAGGTGACGGTGAGATGGATGAGCCAGAATCACGTGGTGCTATCTCTTTCGCTGCGCGTGAGAAGCTAGACAACCTATGTTTCCTAATCAACTGTAACCTACAGCGTCTAGACGGCCCTGTAATGGGTAACGGTAGCATCATCCAAGAACTTGAAGGCCTATTCAAAGGTGCAGGTTGGAACGTTGTTAAAGTTATCTGGGGTAGCAACTGGGATTCTCTACTAGCTAAAGACACTACTGGTAAGCTTCTTCAACTAATGAACGAAACTATCGATGGTGACTACCAGACATTCAAATCTAAAGATGGCGCATACGTACGTGAGCACTTCTTTGGTAAGTACCCAGAAACAGCTGCACTAGTTGCAGACATGACTGACGACCAAATCTTCGAACTGAAGCGTGGTGGTCACGACTCTTCTAAACTGTTCGCTGCATTCAACAATGCAAAAGAGACAGGTGGCAAGCCAACAGTAATCCTAGCTAAGACAGTTAAAGGTTACGGCATGGGTGAAGCTGCAGAAGGTAAGAACATCGCTCACGGTGTTAAGAAGATGGACATGACTCACGTACAATACCTACGTGACCGTCTAGGCCTACAAGACATCCTTTCTGATGAGAAAGTGTCTGAGCTTCCTTACCTGACTCTAGAAGAAGGTTCTGCTGAGTACGAATACCTACATGCTCGTCGTAAAGCCCTACAAGGTTACACGCCAGCACGTCTGCCTAAATTTACTCAAGAATTCAAAGTTCCTGAGCTAGACGCATTCGCACCTCTACTAGGTGAACAGAAGCGTGATATCTCTACAACTATGGCTTATGTACGTACGCTAAACATCCTTCTTAAAGATAAGAACATTGGTAAGAACATCGTTCCTATCATCTGTGATGAAGCTCGTACATTCGGTATGGAAGGTCTATTCCGTCAGGTTGGTATCTACAACCCACACGGTCAAGAATACACACCTGAAGATAAAGGCATCGTTTCTTACTACAAAGAAGCAACGTCTGGTCAAGTTCTTCAAGAAGGTATCAACGAACTAGGTTCTATGGCTTCATGGGTTGCTGCTGCAACTTCATACAGCACAAACGATCTACCGATGATCCCGTTCTACATCTACTACTCAATGTTCGGTTTCCAACGTATTGGTGACATGGCATGGCTAGCAGGCGACCAACAAGCTCGTGGCTTCCTATTAGGTGCTACTGCAGGTCGTACAACACTGAACGGTGAAGGTCTACAGCACGAAGATGGTCACTCGCACATCCAAGCGAACACTATCCCTAACTGTATCTCTTACGACCCAACGTTTGCTTACGAGCTAGCAGTAATCATGCAAGACGGTATCCGTCGCATGTACGGTCCTGAGCAAGAGAACGTTTACTACTACCTAACAGTAATGAACGAGAACTACGCAATGCCAGCAATGCCAGAAGGCGCTGAAGAAGGCATCCGTAAAGGTATCTACAAGCTTGAATCTCACGCTGGTGCTAAGGGCAAAGTTCAACTAATGAGCTCTGGTACTATCATGAACGAAGCGCGTAAAGCGGCTGAAATTCTAAGCGAAGAGTACGGCGTAGCATCTGACGTATTCTCTGTAACGTCGTTCAACGAACTAACTCGTGACGGCCAAGCGGTAGAGCGTGACAACATGCTTCACCCAGAAGCTGAAGAGAAAGTACCGTACATCACGACTGTTCTTGGTAAAGAACCTGCAATCGCAGTGACTGACTACATGAAGAACTACGCTGAGCAAGTACGTGCGTACATGCCAACTGAGTCTTACAAAGTACTTGGTACAGATGGTTTCGGCCGCTCTGACAGCCGTGCAAACCTACGTCGTCACTTCGAAGTTAACGCTGGCTACATCGTAGTTGCAGCTCTAACTGAACTGGCTAAACGTGGTGACATCGAGAAATCTGTAGTTGTTGAAGCAATTGCTAAATTCGATATCGACACTGAAAAAACTAACCCGCAATACGCATAAGACTGGCATTAAGGTAGGTAAATACAATGACAATCGAAATTAATGTACCAGACATCGGTGCTGACGAGGTTGAAGTAACTGAGATTCTTGTAAACGTTGGCGACAAGGTTGAAGAAGAGCAGTCACTGATCACTGTTGAAGGCGACAAAGCTTCAATGGAAGTTCCTGCGTCTCAAGCGGGTATCGTTAAAGAAATCAAAGTAGCGGAAGGCGATTCTGTTTCTACTGGTTCTCTTATCATGATCTTCGAAGCTGAAGGTGCTGCAGCAGCACCGGCTGCTCCAGCAGTTGAAGCGGCGGCACCAGTTGCAGCTGCTCCTGCAGCGGCAGCTGAGCTTAAAGAAGTTCACGTTCCTGACATCGGCGGTGATGAAGTTGAAGTAACTGAAATCATGGTTGCTATCGGTGACGCAGTAGAAGAAGAGCAATCTCTTCTTACTGTTGAAGGTGACAAGGCTTCAATGGAAGTTCCTGCACCATTCGCTGGTATCGTTAAAGAAATCAAGATCGCTTCTGGTGACTCAGTATCAACTGGTTCTCTAGTAATGATTTTCTCTGTAGAAACAGGTGAAGTAGCGGGCTCTGGCGCTCCAGTTGCAGCAGCTCCTGCTCCAGCGGCGGCACCAGTTGCAGCGGCTCCAGCAGCATCAGCTGAAAAAGAAGTAAACGTTCCTGATATCGGTGGCGACGAAGTAGAAGTTACTGAAATCATGGTAGCGGTTGGCGATACAGTAGAAGAAGAGCAATCTCTAATTACTGTTGAAGGCGACAAAGCTTCAATGGAAGTTCCTGCACCATTCGCTGGTACAGTAAAAGAGATCAAGATTGCAGCTGGCGACAAAGTGTCAACTGGCTCTCTAATCATGACTTTCGTCGTGGCCGGCACTCCGGTTGAAGGCGCAGCGCCTGCTCCTGTTGCAGCACCTGCACAAGCAGCAGCTCCAGCGGCGGCACCTGCTCCTAAAGCAGAAGCACCTGCAGCGGCTCCAGCAGCTGGCGACTTCCAAGAGAACGGTGACTACGCGCACGCTTCTCCAGTAGTTCGTCGTCTAGCTCGTGAATTCGGCGTTAACCTTTCTAAGGTTAAAGGTACTGGTCGTAAGAGCCGTATCCTTAAAGAAGACGTTCAGTCTTACGTTAAAGATGCACTTAAGCGTCTTGAGTCTGGTGCAGCTGCATCTGGCAAAGGCGGCGACGGTTCTGCTCTTGGTCTACTACCATGGCCAAAAGTTGACTTCAGCAAGTTCGGCGAAACTGAAGTTCAGAAGCTTTCTAAGATTAAGAAGATCTCTGGTGCTAACCTGCACCGTAACTGGGTAATGATCCCTCACGTTACACAATGGGACAACGCAGACATCACTGAGCTAGAAGCATTCCGTAAAGAACAGAACGCAATCGAAGCGAAGAAAGACACTGGCATGAAGATCACTCCACTTGTGTTCATCATGAAAGCTGTTGCTAAAGCGCTAGAAGCATTCCCAGCGTTTAACTCTTCTCTTTCTGAAGATGGCGAAAGCATCATTCTTAAGAAGTACGTAAACGTGGGTATCGCTGTTGATACACCAAACGGTCTAGTTGTTCCTGTCTTCAAAGACGTGAACAAGAAAGGCATTTACGAGCTATCTGAAGAGCTAATGGCTGTTTCTAAGAAAGCACGTTCTGGTAAGCTAACAGCGGCAGACATGCAAGGCGGTTGTTTCACAATCTCTAGCCTTGGTGGTATTGGCGGTACTGCATTTACTCCAATCGTAAATGCTCCAGAAGTAGGTATCCTAGGTGTATCTAAGTCTGAAATTAAGCCAGTTTGGAATGGTAAAGAGTTCCAACCACGTCTACAGCTTCCACTGTCTCTATCATACGACCACCGTGTGATCGATGGTGCTGAAGGTGCACGCTTCATTACTTTCCTAAACAGCGCACTATCTGACATTCGTCGTCTAGTACTGTAATTGAGAAAGTAATTATTAAGGTGACTTTCGGGTCACCTTAATTCTTTATATAAAGACTATTTTTAGAGAACAGTTTCCTGCATTTCTCATAATCTGATGGGGAATTGTTGTCTAGCTCACAGGCTAACTTAAAGCTACTTTCACACTGTTAACATCTCTGTAAAATGTTTCCTGTTTGAAAGCCCAATAATTTTAAGAACATCTACTCAGCCTGTTAGGGATAATGACTACAAGAGGTCACAATGAGCAAAGAAATTAAAGCCCAAGTTGTTGTACTTGGTTCAGGTCCTGCTGGTTACTCAGCGGCATTCCGTTGTGCGGATTTAGGTCTAGAAACAGTACTAGTTGAACGTTACAGCACTCTTGGTGGTGTATGTCTAAACGTTGGTTGTATTCCATCAAAAGCACTTCTTCACGTTTCTAAAGTAATCGAAGAAGCTAAAGCGATGGCAGAGCACGGCGTTGTATTCGGCGAGCCACAAACGGACATCAACAAGATCCGTATCTGGAAAGAAAAAGTAGTTGATCAACTAACTGGCGGTCTTGGCGGTATGGCTAAGATGCGTAACGTTACTGTTGTTAACGGTTTCGGTAAGTTCACTGGTCCTAACAGCATTCTTGTTGAAGGCGAAGGCGAAGCAACAACTGTTAACTTCGACAACGCAATCATTGCTGCGGGTTCTCGCCCAATCAAACTTCCTTTCATCCCACATGAAGACCCACGTATTTGGGATTCTACGGATGCACTAGAACTAAACGAAGTACCTGAAAAACTGCTTATCATGGGCGGCGGTATCATCGGTCTTGAGATGGGTACGGTTTACCACTCTCTAGGTTCTAAAGTTGAAGTTGTAGAGATGTTCGATCAAGTTATCCCTGCTGCGGATAAAGACATCGTTAAAGTTTTCACTAAGCGCATTAAGAACAAGTTCAAGCTAATGCTTGAAACTAAAGTGACTGCTGTTGAAGCAAAAGAAGACGGTATCTACGTTTCAATGGAAGGCAAAAAAGCACCAGCTGAAGCTGAACGCTACGATGCTGTTCTTGTTGCTATCGGTCGTGTTCCAAACGGTGCACTTATCGACGCTGAAAAAGCGGGTATCGAAGTTGATGAGCGTGGTTTCATCAATGTTGATAAGCAAATGCGTACTAACGTTCCTCACATCCACGCGATCGGTGACGTTGTTGGTCAACCAATGCTTGCTCACAAAGGTGTGCATGAAGGTCACGTAGCTGCTGAAGTTATCTCTGGTAAGAAGCACTACTTCGACCCTAAAGTAATCCCATCAATTGCGTACACTGAGCCAGAAGTTGCTTGGGTAGGTAAGACTGAGAAAGAAGCGAAAGCGGAAGGCATCAACTACGAAGTTGCTACTTTCCCTTGGGCTGCTTCTGGTCGTGCAATCGCTTCTGACTGTGCAGATGGCGTTACTAAGATGATCTTCGATAAAGATACTCATCGCGTAATCGGTGGTGCTGTTGTTGGTACTAACGGTGGTGAACTTCTTGGCGAAATCGGCCTAGCAATCGAAATGGGTTGTGATGCAGAAGATATCGCTCTTACTATCCACGCTCACCCAACTCTACACGAGTCTGTTGGTCTAGCTGCGGAAGTATTCGAAGGTTCAATCACTGACCTTCCAAATAAGAAAGCAGTGAAAAAGAAGAAGTAATCCTTCTTTAGCCACTCGCTAATGTTTTTAAAAGCCGCTGATTCGTCAGCGGTTTTTTTATGTCTGAAGAAAAGAGCAGGAACGTTTCACTCCGAGATGCGAGTACGCTGCGCTTCGGGATGCGAAGAGACATTCCATTCTACAAAAAAGGGTTGACCCATTAGGCCAACCCTTAAATTATTTACTCGAATCTCGAATCTCGAA
>NZ_JBFRLG010000001.1:117611-228999 GCF_041469785.1 Vibrio sp. 10N.286.48.F5
GAATCTCGAATCTCGAATCTACTTATAAATGCACAGCATGTTCAAATAGCTATCCGTTAAGCTTGAAAGCTCTTCTGGCGTTTCTACACGTTTCGCTTGGATGAATAGCGAGTAGCAAATGCCGTGGAATAGATTCGCTAGATGTTTAGGGTCGTGATCGTCACAGACTTCGCCGCGTTCAATAGCTTTGCTAAACATGTTTTGTACTAACATTTGGTTAGTGCGGTTCGTTGTTACGAATAGCGGCCATATTTCATCACGAGTCGAAGCGCTCCATTCGAACCATACATTTAACCAATGGCTATCTTGAGCCACTAACGTCACCATTTCAGTCGCAATATTATGTAGGTTTTGTTTTGCGTGAATATCCAGATCGATATTGTCTGAAAGGAAGTTAGAGAATTGGCGTACAACGTGATTTAGTACTTCATCAACCAGATCTTCACGGGTTGGGAAGTAGTTAAATACCGTTGCGACAGACACCTGAGCGATGTCTGCAATATCAGCGTGTCCACCACGACCGATGCCGCGGCGAGAGAATACCTCAAGAGCGATTTCCATCAATTGAAGTTTTCTTTTTAAAGGTGAAAGCCTAGTTCTAGGTCTCTTAGATATTGAGTCCATTTTATTTTCCTTGCCAACGAAATTTTTATATTAATGATTTTATTATTATTTAAGCCAAGATGAGTGTAATGGTGCATATGCGAATGGTCAATCCTTTCAGCTTGTTTTATAGACAGTTACATCAAACTTGATACATAAAGCGTGATCAGCATTGATGTGAAAGGAGACGAGTATTGGATAAGGCACCAGCGCACATTTCGTTGAGAATCTGACAGTAAATTCGAACCATAAGGTGGTGTGGGTATTTGAGCAGTGCTAGACTTACGCACAAAATTGAGCGACACAACTGACGAAACTGTCAACATTCGTCGCAATCACCAAATAGAATGAGAGCAGTATGAAGCATACAGTTGAAGTCATGATCTCTGAGCAAGAAGTTCAGGATCGAGTGAACGAACTAGGCAAACAGATCACGGAACACTACAACGGTAGTGAAGATCTAGTTTTAGTTGGCTTATTGCGTGGATCTTTTGTCTTTATGGCAGATCTTGCTCGTGCTATCGATTTAACTCACCAAGTTGATTTCATGACCGCGTCTAGCTACGGCAACGGCATGGAAAGCTCACGTGATGTTCGTATTTTGAAAGATCTTGATGATGATATCCAAGGTAAAGACGTTCTACTTGTAGAGGATATTATCGATACAGGTAACACGCTGACTAAAGTAAAAGAGATTCTGAGCCTACGTGGTCCTAAGTCTATCGAAATTTGTACGCTATTAGACAAGCCTTCTCGCCGTGAAGTGACTGTCGATACAAAATGGATTGGTTTTGAGATCCCAGACGAGTTTGTTGTTGGTGTTGGTATCGACTACGCACAAAAATATCGTCACCTACCGTACATCGGTAAGGTAGTACCTCAAGAGTAATCATTACGCTTGTGGTTTAGAAGTCATTAAAAAGCCCGCTTGATGCGGGCTTTTTGTATATATGACGGAATGGGTTAGCTTTGTTGACTAAGAAGAGGCGTCGTTAAGATCTTGTTTAATGCATCTAAGTGACTGTTCTCTAAAGTATCGTTACTTGAGCAACGTACGCCAAGGTCCTGTAGCTTGCCATCGCCAATACCATAAACCACACCATGGATTTCAACGTCTTGGCCACGCTCCCACGCATTTTGCATAATGGTTGAGTTACCTAGGTTATAAACCTGTTCTGCGACGTTAATTTCGCATAACTTGTCACCCCATTGCTCACGAGGAAGCCCCTCGATTTGCTTGCGGTATTTTAGGTAATTGTCACGGATGTGCAGTAACCAGTTGTTGATAAGACCAAGTTTAGGGTTATCAATCGCCGCGTTAACACCGCCACAACCGTAGTGACCACAGACAATAATGTGTTTCACTTTAAGCACATCTACTGCGTACTGAACAACAGATAGACAGTTTAGGTCTGTATGAACCACTTGGTTGGCCACGTTTCGGTGAACAAACAGTTCTCCAGAATATAAGCCAGTCAGGCGCTCGGCTGGAACTCGGCTATCTGAACAACCTATCCATAGAAAGCCAGGGCTTTGACCCTCTTCAAGCGTTGTAAAATACTCAGGTCTTTCAGAGCGAATTTCTTCAGACCATTTGGAATTGTTCTCAAAAAGCTGTTTTATTTCTGGCATCTTGCTTCTTACATCCCTCAATTAAGATGCTTAACTATACACAATGTTACAAATTCAATCTCGTAAAAACTGCGTCAAAATGTACTCATCTGACGTGTTCTAGTACGGAAAATCATAAACTTAGCCCACTATCAATAATCCGGTTATAAGACATGAATAATGTGATTGAATTAACACTTTCTGAACACTTGATACATTTGCTAAAGTTATAAGGTTTGTCATTTCATCATCAGGAAGGTGTGTTTTGTTTGGAAGTCGTTTTACGGATATCAATCTCAAAGGGGATATGTTTGGCGGTGTAACTACAGCCATCATCTCGTTACCTTTAGCATTGGCATTTGGTGTTGCTTCTGGCGCGGGAGCTGAAGCTGGCTTGTGGGGCGCCATTATGGTTGGCCTATTTGCAGCATTGTTTGGCGGTTCGAGTAGTTTGATTTCTGAACCTACCGGCCCTATGACGGTGATCATGACTGCCGTAATGACGAGTATGGTTGCTAAATATCCTGAAACGGGTATGGCAATGACCTTTACTGTCGTGATGATGGCCGGTGCATTCCAGATATTACTTGGTACGTTAAAGCTAGGAAAATACGTCACTTTGATGCCATATAGCGTGATCTCCGGATTCATGTCGGGCATTGGCGTTATTCTGATTATCTTGCAGCTGTCTCCATTGTTAGGGCATGCCGCTCCATCCGGTGGTGTAATGGGCACGCTCTCTGCTTTACCTGATACGCTAGCAAACTTAAAAGTGAGTGAGCTATTTCTAGGTGCTCTGACACTCGGTATTCTTTTTGGCTTCCCCGCTAAGTATCGTAAGTATGTGCCTGCTCAACTGGTCGCGTTAGTGGCTGTAACGCTCTTGTCCGTCATTATTTTTGATACCGACTCTATTCGCCGTATTGGTGAAATCCCAGCTGGTTTACCTTCCCTCGTTATCCCTACGATCAGCGCTGAACAGTTTACTACTATGGTTATCGATGCCTTGGTGCTTGGTACATTAGGTTGTATTGATACGCTTTTGACCGCGGTTATCGGAGATTCATTGACTCGTAAAGAGCATGACTCAGACAAAGAGCTTCGTGGCCAAGGCATTGCCAATATGATCTCTGGCCTGTTTGGTGCACTACCTGGCGCGGGTGCCACTATGGGGACTGTAACCAATATTCAGGTGGGAGCGCGTTCTCCGCTTTCAGGTGTTATTCGAGCTTTAGTACTTGCGCTCGTGGTATTGGTTGCAGGTGGTTTAACAGAACCGATTCCTATGGCAGTGCTGGCTGGTATCGCGATGTATGTTGGTTTCAATATCCTAGATTGGAGCTTTATCCAGCGCGCGCACAAGGTTAGCTATGCCGGCATGGGCGTGATGTACGGCGTGATGCTATTGACTGTGTTTGTTGACTTGATTATTGCCGTTGGACTGGGTGTGTTTATCTCGAATATTCTGATTATTGAAAGATTAAGCCGAGAGCAAGCCAGACAAGTTAAGGCGATCAGTGATGGTGATGATGAAGACGATATCCCATTGACTGATAGCGAACGTCAGTTACTCGATAGTGCCAATGGTAAGGTGCTATTCTTCTACCTATCAGGGCCGATGATATTCAGCGTTTCAAAGGCGATTTCACGTCAGCACTCAAGTATCTCTGACTATGAAGCGATGATTCTAGACCTGACAGATGTACCTATGATTGATGTCACTGTTGGCCTAGCGCTAGAGAATGCGATTAAAGATGCATTGGATGCGCAGTGTGAGGTGTATCTGCTGTGTCCTAATGAGAATACTCGTCAACAACTAGAGAAGTTCCACGTGATTGACCTAGTACCTGAATCCAACACTTATCGATTCAGATATGAAGCCCTGACGGCAGCAACAAGCTATGTCGACAGAGATGAGCATCAATTTGAGTCAGTTTAATTTTTCAGTAATAAGCTGATATGAATAATCTAATATGAATAAGCTATAGACGCTCACTTCAAGACTGATCATTAATGCCGTTAAGTGAATCACTTAGCGGCATTTTTATATTTATTGAACGTTGATTTAGTCTTCACGTAGCCAAGACGCTTATTTGTTTTCGAAAGAAACTCTCACACGATATTTGTATTAATCGTCAATCAACGATAAACTTGTTTGCAAAATGGCCGAGTTAACAAGTTTGGGTTAGTTTTCTGCTAGCTCGTTTTAAGCATTACTCTCTTCCTCAAGCTCGGTCGTCTACATCTTATCTATAGCAAATGGCAGTCTATCTCTATGTATGCATTAGAAATTGAGCAATTAAGAAAAACTTATGCTGGGGGCTTCGAGGCTCTTAAGGGCGTTAGTTTACAAGTAGAAAAAGGCGACTTTTACGCACTACTTGGTCCCAATGGTGCGGGTAAATCAACCACCATTGGTGTTATCTCTTCACTGGTAAATAAAACGTCAGGCAAGGTTAAAGTGTTCGGCTACGACATTGATACCGATCTGGAATTGGCGAAGCAGAACTTAGGCCTTGTGCCTCAAGAGTTTAACTTTAACCCGTTTGAAACCGTTGAACAGATCGTGCTGCAACAAGCGGGTTATTACGGCGTGCCAAAAGCATTAGCGAAAGAGCGAGCGAAAAAGTACCTATCTCAACTCGATCTGTGGGAAAAGCGTGGCGAACGCGCGCGTAACTTGTCTGGTGGTATGAAGCGTCGTTTGATGATCGCGCGTGCATTGATGCATGAACCTCATTTGTTGATCCTTGATGAACCGACAGCAGGCGTTGATATTGAACTACGTCGTTCAATGTGGGAATTCCTAAAAGAGATCAATGAGAAGCAGGGCATTACCATTATCTTGACCACGCACTACCTAGAAGAAGCAGAAATGCTGTGTCGCAACATTGGTATCATCAATCGCGGTGAGCTGATTGAGAACACAACAATGAAAGCGCTGTTGGGCAAATTGAGTGCTGAGACCTTTATTCTGGATCTGGAAGAGGGCACGACTGAACCTAAGCTTGAAGGCGTGAATAGCCAAGTGATGGTCAATGGCTCGCTAGAAATCGAAATCGACAAGAACCTAGGTTTGAATACCATCTTTGCTCAATTGAGCGAGCAACAGGTTAAAGTCCTCTCTATGCGTAACAAAGCAAACCGTCTAGAAGAGCTATTTGTGAGTATCGTCCGTGAGGGGAGTAAATAATATGTACAGCCTATATTGGACCGCTTTCTGCAGTTTGTTGACCAAAGAGATCAATCGCTTTACTCGTATCTGGGTGCAGACTCTGGTGCCGCCAGCGATTACCATGACGCTTTACTTCATCATCTTCGGTAACCTGATTGGTGCGCGTATTGGTGAAATGAACGGCTTTAGCTACATGGAATACATTGTTCCCGGTCTGATCATGATGTCGGTGATCACCAACTCATATTCCAACGTTGCTTCATCGTTCTTTAGTGCCAAGTTCCAGAAGAACATTGAAGAGCTGCTTGTAGCGCCTGTTCCTAACTACGTGATTATCGCCGGCTTCGTAATGGGTGGTGTGGTTCGTGGATTGTTAGTGGGTACCATAGTAACCTTCGTGTCGTTGTTCTTTGTCGACTTACAAGTTGACCATTGGGGCGTGATCATTGCGACGGTATTTTTAACGTCGGTAGTATTCGCTTTGGGTGGCTTGATTAACGCGGTATTCGCACGCACGTTTGATGATATCTCTATTATCCCAACCTTTATCTTAACGCCGCTGACGTACCTTGGTGGTGTGTTCTACTCGATCAGTCTATTGCCTGAATTCTGGCAAGGTGTATCGAAGTTGAACCCTATCGTGTACATGGTTAACGCGTTCAGATATGGCTTCTTGGGTGTGTCTGATGTGGGGATCGTGACGTCGTTTGGCGTACTAGGTGTGTTTATCGTGCTGTTGTATGGCATTGCACACTACCTAGTGACAAAGGGTATTGGCTTACGTAGCTAACCTTTGGTTCATCTAAGTAACAGGTAAAGAAAAAGGTCGATATAACATCGACCTTTTTTTGTTTTGCGTTAAGAGCAGAAGCCGACTATTCAGTCGTTTCTTCTTTCACTTCTTCTTTGGTTTCCGTTACCAAATCGAGAACTTGGTTATCGATAAGACGCGTCTTACCTAGGAAAGCCGACATTAGAATCACTGCTTGAGTTGATTCTGAAGTGATCGCTTGCAGAGTTTTAGCATCACAAATGAAGATTTCGTCAGGTTGAAGATCTGCAGCGCGTAGCTGGTCAGTAGCATCTTCAATCACTGATGCGTAATCATCGCGACCACCACGAATAGCGCTGCTGATCCAGCGCATAGTACGCGCTAAAACGGGCGCTCGTTGGCGCTCGTCAATCGTTAGGTTGCTATTGCGAGAGCTCATTGCCAAACCATCCATTTCACGAACGGTCGCAACGCCGACAACTTCAATGTCTAATGCTAAATCAGTGGTCATCTGGCGAATAACAGCAAGTTGCTGAAAGTCTTTCTCGCCGAAGCATGCAAAGTCTGGCTGAACGATATTAAACAGTTTAGTGACAATGGTTGATACACCACGGAAGTGACCTGGACGAGAGGCACCTTCAAGCATGTGAGATATGCCAGGGACCTCAACAAACGTCTGCTTGTCTAATCCATCTGGGTACATCACCTCTGGCGTTGGTGTAAATACTAGCTCAACCCCTTCACCTGTTAGTTTGCTTAAATCTGCTTCTAACGTTCGAGGGTAGTTGTTTAGGTCGTCTGCACGGTCAAACTGCATTGGGTTTACAAAGATGCTTACCACAACGATGTCGGCCAGTTCACGAGCTTTCTTTACCAGAGTCAGGTGGCCTTCATGCAGGTTTCCCATTGTCGGTACAAAAGCAACCGTACGTCCATCACGCTTAAACTGTTTAATCTGCTCACGAAGAGCCGCTATTTCAGCAAAAGTTTGCATACTTACTCCTAAGCGATTGTATGAGCTTCATCAGGGAAGCGCGCGCTCTCTACTTCTTCTTTGTATAGAGCTACTGCCTTACGCATATCACCTGTTTCTGCTAGGAAGTTCTTAGAGAACTTCGGCATGTAGTTCGCAGAAATACCGAACATGTCATGCATAACCAAGATCTGACCATCGGTAACATTACCTGCGCCGATACCGATAACCGGTACGTCACAAGCTTCTGTAATTCGTTTTGCCAATGAAGCTGGCACACATTCAAGTAGAACGATTTGAGCGCCTGCGTTTTGCAGTGCTAACGCGTCAGCAACCATTTTGTCGGCTTGCTCGTCGTCACGACCTTGAATCTTGTAACCACCAAAAATGTTCACAGACTGGGGCGTCAAGCCTAAGTGTGCACATACTGGTACTGCACGTTCTGTTAGCATCTTCACAGTATCAACCAACCAGCTTCCGCCTTCGATTTTTACCATGTTCGCACCAGCACGCATCAAAGTCGCTGCGCTCTCACAAGCTTGTTCTGGCGTCGCGTAGCTCATGAAAGGCATGTCAGCCATAAGAAGACAATTTGGGCTACCAGCACGCACTGAGCGAGTATGGTAAGCAATGTCTTCAACGGTTACTGGTAATGTATCGTTATGGCCTTGTAAAACCATACCCAGTGAATCACCGACAAGCAGAACTGGCATTTCTTGGCTTTCGAATAATTGAGCAAAGCTCGCATCATAAGCTGTCGAAGTCGCAAATTTACGGCCTTCACGTTTGCATTTGATCAGGTCGTTAATGGTTACTTTTTTCATTGGTTTTCCTTAATGCGCTTGGCTATTGTTGCCAAACATTGAGCCCGTTCTTATCTACTATTTTCAGTAGTTCTGTCAGCTCAGTCCCATCAGGGAGTTGTAAACTTGGTGCGATTTCAGCAAGCGGGTAGAGTACAAACTCTCGTTCTTTCATTCCATAATGAGGAACGATTAAGCGCTCTGAATCGATCACCTCATTGCCGTATAGCACAATGTCGAGATCCAAGGTTCTTGGTCCCCAACGTTCGTCTTTACGGACGCGCCCTTGCTCTAGTTCGATCTTTTGAGTGCAATCAAGCAGTTCAATTGGCGTTAATTCGGTTTGGATAGCGACTACCGCGTTGATGTAGTCTGGTTGATTTTGCGGTCCCATTGGAGTGCTACTATATAGCTGAGAGGTCGCAATAAACGTTGATCGCGGTAGGCTTTTTAGCGTTTCGATAGCCAAATTTGCTTGGCTAACTGGGTCGGCAAGGTTGCTGCCGACCGCAATGTAAGCAGTTATCATTCTGATTGCTTACTCTTTTTGTTTCGGTAAGTCTTACGGCGACGATGGCCTGACTTTGATGGTGCTACAACGTCGTTAGCCATTGCTTGACGCATGTTACGACCTGCAGTCTGATAACGCTCCCACCATTTTGCTAACTCTTTGGTTTCGCCACCTTCAATCTCACCACGCATTTCTAGGAAATCGTAGCCTGCACGGAATTTGTTTAATTCCATTAGACGAACAGCGCGTTTACCGTTGCGACGAGGCAGTCGAAGTTGCAGTTGCCAAACTTCGCGAATGGTTGCTGTGTGACGACGAGGAATCGCGATAGACTTTACTTGCTGATCTAGAATGATGTTACTCGCTTCCATGATCGCATCGTAGTGTGCCATACCCTGTTCAGCGACAAGTTTGTCTGCCAGCTTGTTCATTGGGTACCAAAGCATCGCTGCGAACATGAATGCTGGGTTTACTCGCTTACCATCTTCGATGCGAAGGTCGGTTGAATCGAGAACCAAATCAAGCATCTGCTCTGTGTGAGAGTCATAATCTTCGGTGAAGTGCTCAGCTACCGCTGGGAACATCTGTTGGAATAGATTGTACTCGCGCATCAGGTGGTAGGTTTCTAAACCGTGACCTGATTGCAGTAATTTCAGAGACTCTTCGTAAAGGCGCGCTGCTGGGATATCTCTTAGAAGGTGAGCTAACTCTTCAATCGGGTCAGCCGTGTCTTCTTCGATGTCGAAATCCAGTTTAGCGGCGAAGCGCATTGCACGTAGCATACGTACTGGGTCTTCGCGGTAACGCGTTTCTGGATCGCCAATCAGGCGGATCAGTTTATCTTCTAAATCTTCTACACCACCCGCGTAATCGTGGATGCTGTAGTCTGCAATGTTGTAGTACATCGCGTTGATTGTGAAATCACGACGCTCTGCATCTTCATCAACACTGCCGTACACGTTATCGCGAAGTAGCATGCCTTCTTTCGATTGTGCAGAAACGTTCTTCGATGGTTCTTGGTGGTGACCACGGAAAGTTGCCACTTCAATGATGTCGCGACCAAACATGATATGTGCCAAGCGGAAACGGCGACCGATAAGACGACAGTTTCTGAAGAGGTGTTTGATTTGCTCTGGCGTTGCGTTGGTCGCAATATCAAAATCTTTTGGCTGAGAGCCTAATAAGATATCGCGCACACCACCACCGACTAGAAATGCGTCAAAACCCGCACCATTCAGGCGATATAGCACTTTTAGTGCGTTGTCGCTGATCTGCTTGCGTGAAATATTGTGCTCTTGACGAGTATAAATATTCAGAGCTAATTCGTGGAATCCGCGTTGTTCGCTTGGGGTATTGTCGTTTGTATTCATTAGTTTAGAACAAAGTAGGTATCGCCAACTTTGTTTTTCTCTTAGTCCAAAGTGGTAGTGCAGAGTTTAATTGCGGCTAATAATAGCTTAGCGCGAGCCATTTGAGAACATCGTCTGCTTAACCACAGTGGTTGGTTATGGCATTTTTATGTGTCGTTTTTGCTATTTGCCGTGAGTTTCGAGCTAATTACAGTGCTCTTTTTGTAAACTATCAGGTAACTGACTGACGTTCCATTGCTGGCAGCCCCACAATAAAATCTCATCCATTGAAGCCTCACAAAGAGCCGTCGGGATATCAAAACCTAAGAATCGCATCGCGTTGAGTAACGTTGGTTTTGGGTTGTCGAGATCTATCGCGGTGGCATGGTTCTGTTTTGACAGTTTATTCCCCAAGCCATCGGTTGCCAATGGTAAGTGCAAGTAGCTCACTGTTTTTTGCTTGAGCGTCTTATACAAACTGATTTGTCGACCGGTGGGTTCTATCAGATCTGCGCCTCTTACGACTTCTGTTACTCCTTGGTCGATGTCATCAAGGACAACGGCCAAGTTATAGGCAAACAATCCATCTCTGCGTTTAATAATAAAATCTTCTACAGCTAGTGCTTTAGGGATTTGAATGGTGCCGTGGCGAACATCATCAAAGGACTCTACTGGAAAGTCCATGCACAAGCGCACCGCCTGTTCACCTGAATCGATTAGGCCTACATCTCGACAGTGACCATTGTAAAAGCCGCCCAAAGCCTTTATCTGCTTGCGGGTGCATTGGCAGTAGTAGGCTTGATTGTCAGCAACCCATTGATCGATTTGAGCTTGATACAAGTCATGACGTTGGCTTTGATAGACGACTTCACCATCCCAAAATAGATGGTAAGCCTCAAGCGTCTTAAGAATGAGGTCTGCAGCGCCGGCCATTTCTCTTGGTGGGTCGAGGTCTTCCATACGAACTAACCATTTTCCTTGGTTAGATTTCGCTTGAAAGTAGCTACCAAGAGCAGCAACAAGTGAGCCAAAATGAAGAGGACCTGACGGTGATGGTGCAAAGCGCCCGATATAATTCATGAGTGAACAACCTAATCTAAATGGTACCGCAGTAGCCGATTCTTAAGACGTTTGACAAGAGCTTTAATGCCTAGAACTAAGCTTCAATCTATAGAACAAGGTTTGATGTATAGAACTAAGGCTTAAAGCTGCTATTTACTATCAAGCGTGTGAAATACTTCGCTTGGATAACAAACAAAAAAGGGAGCCAAGGCTCCCTTTCTTTACATCTGCAAGAATTAACCTTGCATCTGTTTTTCTTTGATCTCTGCAAGTGTTTTACAGTCAATACAAAGATCAGCAGTTGGACGAGCTTCAAGGCGACGAATGCCAATCTCGATACCGCAAGAATCACAGAAGCCGAAATCGTCTTCTTCGATCTTGTCTAATGTCTTCTCAATTTTTTTGATAAGACGACGTTCACGGTCACGGTTACGTAACTCTAAGCTGAATTCTTCTTCTTGAGAAGCACGGTCAACTGGGTCTGGGAAATTCGCTGCTTCGTCCTGCATGTGGTGCACAGTACGATCAACTTCTTCCCTGAGCTGGTTGCGCCAAGCTGCTAAAATTTTTGTAAAATGTTCCGTTTGCTCAAGTGACATGTACTCTTCACCTGGCTTCTCTTGGTACGGTTCAACACCTGCGATGGCTAGGATGCCTAGCGCTTTTTTCTTAGATTCTGGCATACAGCATCTCCTATTTACACCTAGTCAACTGCAAAGCAGCTAATTTTAAGGCGGGTATCTATAGCAGAAAGAACGAATGGTGGCAAATACTCTTATTCAAACTTGCAATCAATGTGATTAGTTCAGCATCTTTGCTTAGCTATTGATAAATTCAACAGCTTGTTTTAGTTGTATTTGAGTACTGCTGAGCTCTGCTTTATAGCAAAGCACTTCAACTCCAGCGTCTTGTGCTTGTTTTAGTAATAACGAATATTTGGCGTCTATATGGTGTGCCGCAGACACTTTTTCAATACCTGAATGTAAAACAGTGAATAAAAGTACGGCTCTATTTCCAGATTCGACCATTTCTGTGAGTTCACGCAGATGTTTTTGGCCTCTGGTTGTGACCGCATCAGGGAAAAAACCTTGCCCTTTAGTTGACGTTTCTTGCTCGTCGAGCAAAGTGACGCTTTTCACTTCGATATAGCAAGGCGGCTTTTCGTTATCTTCAAGCAGAATATCAATGCGACTATTCTCACTGCCATATTTCACTTCGGTTCGTAACGCGTTATAACCTAAGAGTTCAACTATAGTCCCATTTTCAATTGCTTCCACTGCTAGCTGGTTTGCCCGCGCAGTATTTACACAAATACGATGACCTTTGTCTGTTTCTGAGATCTCCCAGCTGTTTGGGTACTTTCTCTTTGCATTATCGGAGGTTGAGTACCACACCGTATTGCCAGGAGTCGCACATCCTGTCATCGCTCCAGTGTTAGCGCAGTGAATAGTACGCTCGCTACCGTCAGGAAGTTGGATGTCAGTGAGGAAACGTTTATAGCGTTTAATAAGAGTCGCAGGCTCTAATGGCGGATTGAAGTGCATATTACTTATTTAGACAGGTAGGTTTTTATGTACAATGTTGCCAACATTACACCACAAGGTTCTCCCATTGCCACAACTGCCCATAGAAGCTGTGATGCCAGATCTGCTCGCTGGCGTAGAAACACACACTCAACTTATTCTAAAGGCCGCTCCCGGTGCGGGTAAGTCAACATTCTTCCCTTTACAGTTAGTTAAGACCAACGCCGTTCAAGGCAAAATCATCATGCTTGAACCGAGGCGTTTGGCTGCAAGGAATATTGCTACTTACTTAGCGAGCCAATTGGGAGAAAAGGTGGGAGAGAGCATTGGCTTTAGAGTTCGTGGTGAATCTAAAAGCAGCAGTACGACTCGCTTAGAGATTGTTACTGAAGGGATCATGACAAGAATGATCCAAACCGACCCTGAATTGACAGGGGTTAATATGGTGATCTTTGATGAATTTCATGAGCGCAGCATTCACGCAGATACCGCATTGGCGTTTAGCTTAGAGATCCAAGACGCGCTGCGTGACGATCTAAAAGTGGTTGTGATGTCGGCAACCTTAGATCAACAAGCGCTACAAACTTTGCTACCGGATGCCAAATACGTTGAATCACAAGGTCGCACCTTTCCGGTCGATTTCCGTTATCAGCCTCTTAGTGCAAATGAATATCTAGCCCCTAAAATGGCTAACGTGATTCGCTCTCTGATGGAGAAAGAGTCAGGCTCACTTCTGGCCTTTTTGCCGGGCGTTTCTGCGATTAAGCAGGTGGAATCTCAACTAGAACAATTCGCCAATGATATCGATGTGTGTCCTCTGTATGGGCAACTCAGCTTTTCTCAACAGCAGAAAGCGATCGCGCCATCAGAGAAAGGGCGTCGAAAGGTGGTGTTAGCGACCAATATTGCTGAGACTTCTTTGACGATTGAAGGTATTCGATTGGTGGTTGATTCCGGGCTTGAACGTGTGGCGAAGTTCGATCTGAAAACCGGTATTACTAAGCTTGAGCAAGTGAAAATCTCGCAATCTTCAGCTGAACAACGAGCGGGCCGTGCGGGACGAATTGAAGAGGGCTTGTGCGTTCGTTTGTACAGCGAAACGCAGCTGATGCAGCAACCAGCTATACCAGAACCTGAAATTCTTCATTCTGATTTGTCTTCGCTGGTGTCTGAATTGACGCAATGGGGCGCTGCGAGTGCTGATGAACTGCAATGGTTAGACGTTCCACCCAAAGCTTCTATCGGGCAAGCCAAGCAACTCTTACAGACTCTTGAATTGTTAGACGATAATGGTCAATTTACGGCATTAGGAAAACAGGTCCAACGTTTAGGTCTAGAGCCTCGTATTGCCAGCATGTTGGTTAAAGCGCAGCAAGGTAGTCCTGCTCTGTTGAATGTCGCGATTGTTGCTGCTGCTTTGCTGGAAGAGCCGGAGCGCAATGTGACGGATATTCAACACTCTTTGCATCGACTTAAGCAAAGAAAACATTCCAAAAATAGCGTTGTGATGCAGCGAGCGAAAAGTCTCGCGAGCAAACTCAATCATCACTTAGATTTGTCACAAGCTGACGAATCATTGCTACCATTAGTGCTTTGTTTTGCCTTCCCAGACCGGATTGCACAAGTGAGAAGCGCGAGCAGCAGTGCTTTCCTTTTGGCGAATGGTCACGGCGCTGAGGTTCGTGATGATGATTCACTGGCGAACAATGACTATATCGTAGTGATTGATTTGATGCGTAGTACAGGGCGAGCCAGTCAAATTTTCTTAGCCACCGCGGTTGATATCGCGCAGTTAGAAGCTGAATTTCCAAAGCTGTTTGTGCGTTCCGATTATGCCGATTGGGATGAGAAACGTGGCCGTTTAGTTGCCGAGCAGCGAGTGTCTCTGGGCAAGTTGATTATCAGCACCAAAGCTTTACCTGATCCCGATGCGAATCAGGCGAGCCAAGCGCTGCTCAATTATGTCGCTCGATGCGGGCTGGATCGCTTAAATTGGACAGCTTCGGCTAAGCAGTTGGTTGAGCGTGTGCGCTGTGCAGCACTTTGGATGCCTGAGCATGATTGGCCAGCGATGGACGATGCGAGTTTGATTGAACACCTTGATGAGTGGCTATCTCCATATTTGAATGGCATTAAGTCGGCAAAAGGGCTGGCTAGTGTTTCGATTGAGCAAGCATTGTCGGCTTATCTTGGTTGGCCTTTGAATCAAGAAATCGACCAATGGTTGCCAACGCACTATCTGATGCCAACAGGCAGCAAGAAGGCCATTCGTTATCAATATCAATCTGAACCAGTGATCTCAGTGCGAATGCAGGAAGTCTTTGGCGAACAGGACTCGCCATTGATCGCGCAAGGGCGTAAAAAAGTAGTGCTTGAGCTCCTTTCTCCAGCACAGCGACCACTACAAATTACTCAAGATTTAGCTGGCTTTTGGGCTGGCGCGTACAAAGAAGTACAAAAAGAGATGAAGGGCCGTTACCCAAAACATCCTTGGCCGGATGACCCTGCTAACCATGTAGCAACCACTAAAACCAAACGACAGTTGAATCGATGATGACCAAAATGTTAACGCCAAAAAAGGCACCACCTAAAAAAGCGCCAGCAAAGAAGTCACCAGCGACCAAAGCCAAGCCAAGAAAACCAAGAGCGGCTGCGAAAAAGACCAAACCTAAGGCTAAGAAATCTGGCAAAAGAGGTTGGTTGAAGATCCTATGGGGCATTTCTTGGAAAGCGGGCTTAGCGCTTGCGGCATTGCTGTTGTTCGTCGGTATTTATCTTGATTCTGTGGTCAAACAGCGCTTTGAAGGTCAGCTGTTTGATTTGCCAACCGTGGTTTATGCGCGAGTGCTAGACCTGTCTCCGGGAACTCCGGTGAGTTTGGTTCAGGTTAAGAATGAGCTCGATGTACTTAATTACCGTAAGGTGAACGCGCCTCGTCACCCAGGCGAATACTCTTCTTCTTCGACCAAGATTGAAATGATTCGTCGTCCGTTCGAGTTTGTTGATGGACCGGAAGCGGATCGTCATGTGATGCTGCACTTCAATGGTAACGAATTAACTCGCATTCAGTCGCTGGAGAAGAAAGGTGACATGGGCTACCTGCGTGTTGAACCGAAAATGCTTGGCATGCTTGAGAAAAGTAACGATGAGCAGCGCCTGTTCTTAAAACGCAATCAGTTCCCAGAAGTGATGGTTGATGCCTTACTGGCAACCGAAGACCGAAACTTCTATCAACACGATGGTGTGTCGCCACTGGCCATCGCTCGTGCAATGGTCGTTAACGTCAAAGCTGGGCGAACGGTACAAGGTGGTAGTACGCTGACACAACAGTTGGCAAAAAACCTGTTCCTGTCCAGTGAACGTACATTGTGGCGTAAGGTTCGTGAAGCCTACATTGCACTTATCTTAGACCATCGTTACAGCAAAGACCGTATCCTAGAGGCTTACTTAAATGAGGTTTATCTTGGACAGAATGGTGGGCAAGCGATTCATGGCTTCGGTTTAGCGTCTCGTTTGTATTTTGGTCAACCTATTCAAGAGCTGCGCATCGATCAGCTAGCACTGCTGGTGGGTATGGTGAAAGGACCGTCGTATTACAATCCGGTTCGCTATCCTGAGCGTGCTAAGACTCGACGCGATCTGGTTCTTCGCTTATTGATGCAACAAGACATCTTAACTCCGCGACAATACGAAGAGGCGGCGAGTCGTGATTTGGATATTCAAGACAACCCACGCATTGCTAGCCGTCAGCCCGCTTATTTCCAACAAGTAAACATTGAGCTTAAGAAGTATGTCGGCGATCGATTTGAGGCGAAAAAAGGGATTCGAGTCTTTACCTCTCTGGATCCGGTATCTCAAGACAAGTTAGAGAAGTCGATTGCTCGTAAGGTGCCTGATTTATCGAAAACCGCAGGTAATAAGCTGGAAGCAGCAGCTATTGCCGTGGATAGAAATACCGGTGAAATCCGGGCGATGGTCGGTGGTAAGCGTACTGGCTACGATGGCTTTAACCGTGCCTTGAACGCGAGTCGCCCAATTGGTTCTTTGGTCAAGCCTGCAATTTACTTAACCGCACTAGAGCAGCCTCAGAAGTACACGTTGGCGACAACATTGAAAGACACGCCACTGAGCTTGAAAGGCAGTAAAGGTAGCGTGTGGAGCCCGAGAAACTTCGATCGTAAGTTCCGTGGCGATGTGCCTTTGTATGTGGCGCTTTCTAAGTCTTACAACGTACCTACTGTTCGTTTAGGCATGCAATTAGGCATTGATAGTGTCTCGGATACGATTGGAAAACTGGGTGTCGATAAAAATGAGATTCGCCCAGTGCCGTCGATGTTTTTGGGTTCGTTCTCACTGACTCCGTTCCAAGTTGCGCAGATGTATCAAACCATTACCAATTCTGGGCGTATAGCACCTTTGTCTGCGCTTCGCTCAGTTGTTGATAACGATGGCGAGGTTCTGTATCAGTCGATCCCTCGTGTATCACAAAGCGTTGACCAGCAAGCCGCTTGGCTTACAACCTATGCAATGAAACGTGGCGTGTCGGAAGGCACGGGCCGTTTCCTACAAGGTCAGTTTGCATGGGCAGGGTTAGCTGGTAAAACTGGCACTAGTAATGACAGCCGAGACAGTTGGTTCGTGGGCGTAGATGGCCGTGAAGTGACGACCATCTGGCTAGGGCGCGATGATAATAAGCCGACTAAACTCACGGGCTCTAGTGGTGCGCTACGTGTTTATGCCGATTATCTGAAGCATCGAACTCCAGAGCAGTTACTGTTGCCTTGGCCGAATGGCATTACGACGGCAAGTTTTACTCGAACTTCTCAAGGGGCTTTAGAGTTTGACTGTGATGGTACGGTTAAACTGCCGGTTTGGGATGAGAATGGAAACATTAAAAAGGGTTGTGAAAGTCAACCAAAACAGTGGCTAAAAAAGCTTTTTCAGTGGTAAAGTCGTAAAAGAAAAGAATGACAAGGATAGTTTAAATAATGATTTCTCGTTGGATAGTGAGCAGCTTAGGCATTGTCGGTACTGTGATCAGTTTTCAGCTGTTTGCATCGACTGTGACACCGGTGGAACAATCTCAGCAAGCTGGACAAGCTCATAAAAGACCAACCGTTGCTGTTGTGCTTGCTGGTGGAGGAGCCAAAGGAGCGGCTCACATTGGTGTACTTAAAGCGCTAGAAGAGATGCAAATTCCGGTTGATTACATTACTGGTACTAGCATGGGTTCTTACGTTGGTGGGCTTTATGCGACAGGGATGAGTGCTGATGAGATTGAAAGTTTTATTTATACGGTTGATTGGAATCGCGGCTACCGTGATCGTGTTAACCGTAGTGATCGCCGAGTACGTGACAAAGAATATGAAGACCGTTACCAACTGAACACCGATCTCGGTTTAGGTTGGGGCGAAATCAAAGCTAGGAAAGGCGTGGTTCAAGGTCAGAATATGTTGCGTATTCTGCGTGAGACCACAGGTAACCTATCTCCACTCGACTCTTTTGACCATCTTGCTATTCCCTACCGTTCAGTCGCAACCGACATTATTGAGCTTGAAGAAGTGGTCATCGACCATGGTCACCTTGTTGATGCGATGATGGCCAGTATGTCAGTTCCCGGAGCGCTTCCCCCTTATGAATTAGATGGCCGAATGCTGGTTGATGGTGGTGTCACCAATAATATGCCAGTCGACGTTGCTAGAGCGATGGGCGCGGACATCGTCATTGCGGTGGATATCAGTACCAATTACAAAGGCAAAGAAGACTTCACGAATTTTCTAGCGGCAGCTGACCAACTCTCGAATTATTTGGTCCAACGCAGCACTCAAGAGCAAGCTGAAACACTGACTGATGATGATGTTTTCCTGCGTCCTGATGTTGGGCAAATGGAGACGACTGACTTTGATAAAATGCCATCGGCTTTCCTCGCGGGCTATGAAGCCGCTAAGCAGCATACTGATGAACTTTCTAAGCTATCGCTCTCAAATGCCGATTATCAGCATTATATCGAGGACAAACAAAAAGCACGCAGACAGCTGAAACATGGCGATAAGACTGTCGTCGATAGGGTTGTCATCAACAACAACACCCACTATTCAGATAAGTTGATCGAAAACCGCTTAAATCTCGATTCTGGTGAGGTTTTGAAAACCAGTGAAATCGAATCTAAAGTGAAAGATCTCTATGCACTGGATAGATTTGAGTTGGTCACTTATGAATTTGACAACGTTGACGGTGAAGATCAACTTCAAGTCGATGTGAACGAAAAGTCTTGGGGCCCAAACTACCTCAACTTTCGATTCTTTCTTGAAGATGATTTCTCTACTACCAGTCAGTACTCGATCGGTGTCTCAGCCAACTTTACCGATATTAATAAGCATGGTGCAGAGCTAAGAACCAATATCGAGATGGGAACGGACAAGCGAATTGAAGCGGAACTATACTCGCCATTCTTTTCGAGTCAAAAGCTGTTTACTTCGGCATCGGTTGTTTACAGCAAAGAGAACAGAAACCTACCCGCAGATATTGATGATATTGAAGAACCGACACTGGACGTAACGAAAGATTATCTCCCTATGACGTATAGTGAATATGTCGGTGAATTGGCATTAGGCTATCAACCAACCTTGTGGCAGGAGCTGACATTTGGTGTTCGTTATACAGATGGGGATGTTGAGGTTTCTTCGTTACCTTCATTGGGCAGTGGTGGCTACAAGCGTATTGGTGGCTTCATGGGTTACCGACTGGATACTTTGGATAATTTCAGCTTACCGACCAAGGGTTACTTTGTCGATTTAGAGTACCTCGTTTCTCATGATGATTTTGATAATGACAGCTCTCTTGGTGAATCGGATTTAACGTCTGAGAGTGATACGGTTTATGAGTTTTCGGCCAATTTCATGGCAGCAAAGAGTATTGAGAAGCATACTTTAGTCGCAAAGCTGGATTACGGTATTGTAGAGAGCAAAAATTCGATTTTCCCTATTGATCCCAAAGAGCTTGGTGGCTTCTTAAACCTGTCAGGTATTCCAAGGAATAGTATGATTGGTCAGAACTTGGCTTACACCAGCCTTATTTATCGTTATAAGTGGTTTGAAAATGACTTCGGCCTTTTTAAATCACCATTCTACGTGGGCGCATCCATTGAGCATGGTGGTGTTTGGTCGAACAATGATTTGAGTATTGATGAAGCGCCAATGTACACCGCGGGTTCTGTTTTCGCGGGTGTTGATTCTCCAATCGGGCCGATCATTTTAGCTTATGGCCGAACCGAAGATAATTTCGATTCGGTGTATCTGATTGTAGGTACGTCCTACAAATAATCATGCGCAGAGTCGCCATTTAAGTGCGTAATTAGGCAAAAATAGTGGGACTTTCGTCTTAACTTGCTATGTTGGTCAAAATGATAAGATTTTAATTTAACGTTAAATTTGCTATTCTACCGCCCACAGTTTGGCCTCTATGACGCCGCTCATCAATACAAATTGAATGACAAAAATGGCAATGGAGAGCCAAGTTTCCAAGGATGTTCACTTCTTTATTTTACTAACAATTATGAAGGGAAGAAGTGAACCGCAATGAGAGGAAAAAAGTCGTGCTTGAAGCCTACCGTAAACACGTCGAAGAACGTGCTGCCGAAGGAGTTGTTCCAAAACCACTAGATGCTGAGCAGGTAGCTGGCCTAGTTGAACTTCTGAAGAATCCACCTCAAGGTGAAGAAGAAATCATTCTTGACCTACTAGAAAATCGCATTCCACCGGGTGTAGATGAAGCTGCTTACGTAAAAGCTGGCTTCCTTACGGCTATCACTAAAGGTGAAGTAGCTTCGCCACTAGTAAGTAAAGCAAAAGCTGCAGAACTGCTTGGTACCATGCAAGGCGGTTACAACATCGAATCTCTAGTATCTCTACTAGACGATGCTGAGCTTGCTCCAATCGCTGTTAAAGCGCTATCTCATACTCTACTGATGTTCGATGCGTTCTATGACGTAGAAGAGAAAGCGAAAGCTGGCAATGCTGCTGCACAACAAGTACTTCAATCTTGGGCTGATGCTGAATGGTTTACAGCGAAAGATAAAGTAGCAGAAAAAATCACAGTAAAAGTATTTAAAGTCACTGGTGAAACGAACACCGATGACCTATCTCCAGCGCCTGATGCATGGTCACGTCCTGACATCCCAGTACACGCGAAAGCGATGCTGAAGATGGAACGTGATGGCATTACTCCTGATGAACAGGGTAGCGTTGGTCCAATCAAACAAATTGAAGAAATGCAAAAAGATGGCATTCCACTGGCTTACGTTGGTGATGTTGTTGGTACAGGTTCTTCACGTAAATCGGCAACAAACTCAGTACTTTGGTTCATGGGTGAAGATATCCCATTCGTACCAAACAAGCGTACTGGCGGTGTTTGTCTTGGTGGTAAAATTGCACCAATCTTCTACAACACAATGGAAGATTCAGGCGCACTACCCATTGAACTGAACGTACAAGACATGAACATGGGCGATATCATTGATATCTACCCGTACGAAGGTGTTGTTCACAAGAACGGTTCTGTGATTTCAAACTTTGAGCTAAGCAAAGTACTTCTTGATGAAGTGCGTGCTGGTGGCCGTATTCCACTGATCATCGGTCGTGGTCTAACGGGTCGTGCTCGTGACGCTCTAGGTCTAGCTGAAACGGATCTGTTTGCTAAACCAATCGATCCATCTGCATCTGATAAAGGCTACACGCTAGCTCAGAAGATGGTTGGTAAAGCATGTGGCGTTGAAGGTGTTCGTGCTGGTCAGTACTGTGAACCTAAAATGACGACAGTCGGTTCTCAAGATACGACCGGTCCTATGACTCGTGATGAGCTTAAAGATCTGGCGTGTCTTGGTTTCTCTGCAGACCTTGTAATGCAGTCTTTCTGTCACACATCGGCATACCCTAAACCAGTCGATGTAAACACTCACCATACGCTACCTGATTTCATCATGAATCGTGCGGGTGTTTCACTTCGTCCGGGTGATGGCGTTATCCACTCATGGCTAAACCGTATGCTTCTTCCTGATACTGTAGGTACAGGTGGTGACTCGCATACTCGTTTCCCTCTAGGTATTTCATTCCCTGCGGGTTCTGGCTTGGTAGCATTTGCTGCAGCAACAGGCGTTATGCCTCTTGATATGCCTGAATCTATCTTGGTTCGCTTTAAAGGTGAAATGCAACCGGGTATCACGCTACGTGACCTAGTACATGCCATTCCTCTTTACGGCATCAAGCAAGGCCTACTAACGGTAGAGAAAGCCGGTAAGATCAACGAATTCTCTGGTCGTGTACTAGAAATTGAAGGTGTTGAGCACTTATCTGTTGAGCAAGCATTTGAGCTTTCTGATGCATCTGCTGAGCGTTCTGCTGCAGGTTGTACCGTTAAGCTTTCTGAAGAGTCTATCTCTGAGTACTTGAACTCGAACATAGTGATGCTGAAGTGGATGATCGCTGAAGGTTACGGTGATGTTCGTACGATTGAGCGTCGTATTACAGCAATGGAAGAGTGGCTAGAGAACCCTGAGTTGCTATCTGCTGATTCAGATGCGGAATACGCGCACGTTATCGAGATTGATCTTGCTGACATCGATCAACCAATCCTATGTGCACCAAACGATCCAGATGATGCTCGTCTTCTTTCGGACGTTCAAGGTACTGAGATTCAAGAAGTGTTCATCGGTTCTTGTATGACGAACATCGGTCACTTCCGTGCTGCAGGTAAGATGCTAGAAGAGTTTAACGGTTCGCTAAATACTCGCCTATGGGTGGCTCCGCCAACGAAGATGGATAAAGACCAACTGACAGAAGAAGGCTACTACGGCATCTTCGGTCGTGCTGGGGTACGTATCGAAACTCCTGGCTGTTCACTATGTATGGGTAACCAAGCTCGTGTTGCTGATGCTTCGACGGTTATGTCGACGTCAACGCGTAATTTCCCGAACCGCTTAGGTAATGGCGCGAACGTTTATCTGGCTTCTGCTGAGCTTTCTGCTGTTGGCGCGATTCTAGGTCGCATCCCAACGAAAGAAGAGTACTTAGAGTACGCTGAGAAGATTAATGCAACCGCTGCTGATACATACCGTTACCTGAACTTCCATAAAATGGGTCAGTACACGGAAAAAGCAGACACGGTTATCTTCCAAGAGCCTGCGTAACGTCTGATTTTGTTGTAAATATAATTAAGGCCGCTGTGAATAGCGGCCTTAATTGCTTTTAGCATACAGCGAAAATTGCTTTTAGCTTACAGAGAGCTCGATTAGTGCTTAATCGTATACATTGCTGCAACATTGCGAGCAGTAAGTTCAATATTTTCAGC
This sequence comes from Vibrio sp. 10N.286.48.F5, assembly GCF_041469785.1. NCBI lineage: Bacteria > Pseudomonadati > Pseudomonadota > Gammaproteobacteria > Vibrionales > Vibrionaceae > Vibrio > Vibrio sp. 10N.286.48.F5. Next base: position 140,338 of record NZ_JBFRLG010000001.1, read on the forward strand.
CGCTTCAGCCAAAGCTGTCGGCAAGTCTACTGAACGGTTCACTACCGCAAATACCGCGTCGATACCATGCTCATGAACCACACCACAATCACTGGCTAGACAGCCGGCAATACCGATGACAGGCAGTTTATGTTTTTTGGCTGTGCGAGCGACACCAATCGGTGTTTTGCCATGAATGGTTTGGCTATCAATGCGCCCCTCTCCTGTAATCACAAGATCAGCATCTGAGACTATTTCATCTAAATTGACGGCGTCCATTACGATGTTAATACCAGGGCGAAGCTCCGCATTTAACAGGCCAACAAGTGCCGCGCCTAGACCGCCTGCCGCGCCAGCACCAGGGAGATCAATGACATCGACGCCTAACTGGTTTTTCATGATACTGGCATAATGAGCAAGGTTAGCATCTAACAGCTCAACCATTTCTGGTGTTGCGCCTTTTTGCGGACCGAATACCTGTGATGCCCCTTTTGGTCCGCATAATGGATTATCGACATCACAAGCGACCTCTAAGCGTACGTTTTGTAGGCGTGGGTCGAGGTTGGTGAGATCAATGGTTGTCAGTTTTGACAGTTCACCACCACCAAACACCAGCTCGTGACCCTCTGCATCTAGCATACGAATGCCTAGCGCTTGAGCCATTCCTAAGCCACCATCATTGGTCGCACTACCACCAATGCCAATAATAATATGCTCAACACCTTTATCTAATACGGCTTTGATCAACTCACCCGTACCATAGGTAGTGGTTTTTAGTGGATTACGTTGTTCTGGAGAGACTAAATCTAGGCCGGAAGCGGCCGCCATTTCAATAATGGCAGTTTTACCGTCACCGAACATACCGTAGAAGCCTTCGACAATTTCACCTAATGGACCAATCACTGGATGTTGGATGATAGAGCCATTGGTCGCATCCACCAGAGATTGTACTGTGCCTTCACCACCATCAGCCATTGGTAATTTTACGTATTCGGCGTTTGGTATTAGCTGTTTAAAGCCATCTTCAATCGCTTGAGCAACGCCCATTGCTGATAGGCTTTCTTTATATGAGTCAGGAGCAATTACAATTTTCATTTTGATACCTTTAAACTTAAACAAACAGACCAAATACACCGAAGATCATTACTGAGACGAAGGCGATAACAAGACCGACCGCTGACTCATAAGGGATGAGTTTTAGACGTTCATGAATACTCATATGTACCGCACCACCCGTGGCATGGAAGAAGCTACCATGTGGCATATGGTCAAGTACTGTCGCACCAGAGTGGATCATTGCAGCGCCTGCGAGAGCTGGAACACCTAGCTCAAGAATGGTGCTGGCAAATACATTCGATGCCACTACTGTTCCGGCAGTTGTCGATGCGGTTGATAGTGCCATCAGTGCGCCAGAAAACGGAGCAAGTAAGTAAGAAGGCAGCCCAGACATCGTCAGCACTTCAATCAGATCAGCTTTTAGTCCTGAGTTAGCAATGATGCCTGCAATGGTTCCTGTGCCCAGTAGCATTACAGCAACCGGTGCCATACGTGACAAGCCTGAAACCGCAAAGCTATTGGCTTGTTTGAAGCGACCCATAGCCAGTGCACCCAGCAATCCACCCAAGGGTAATGCAATTAGAGGATCAACATTGATATCAGCGAGTGGTCGCAGCGCGAGTAGGGCAATAGCCACTAACGGTGCAACGATTGAAGAAGAAAAGCTTGGCAGTGAACTTTGATCCGCTTTGACCACTTCACTTTCCGCTACTTTTGAACCTTTATTGACGAGGCGCTTTGCCAAGAAGTAGGCGAAAAGCAGCCCAAATAGACCCGGAATCACGCCTGCAGCCATCACAGAGGTTAACGGAACATTGAACGCATCAGCCGCCGCAATGGCATTTGGGTTAGGCGACATGACATTACCTGCTTTACCGCCGCCCACCATCGCCAAAAGGATCGCGGTTTTAGAAAGGTCTGCGCGGCGAGCAATAGCCAGTGCAATAGGAGAAACCGTGATAACGGCCACATCAACGAAAACGCCAACAGCGGTTAAAATCATGGTCGCAATGGCAAGAGCAAGTAAGGCGCGAGTTTCGCCTACTTTTTTGATGATGGATTCTGCAATCGAGGTAGCCGCCCCTGATTCAATTAGTACGCCGGCCAACACACCAGCGGCGAGAATTCGCATCACTGAAGTGACGATCCCTTGGGCACCACCTATCATTAACTCAACGGTTTCGGTGAGAGAAACGCCGCCAACCACGCCGCCAACCAAAGCACCGATGATCATGCCGTAGGTGGGTGGCACTTTTTTAAGAATGAGCGCGATAGCAACAATCAATGCTGAAAGTGCGCCAAGAGTTGAAACTTCAATCATGTTCTATTTCCCAGATAACGATGTGTCATTTTCGGCAAATATAAAGATATAGGGTTGGTAAGTCTTTGTCATTCTCTACAAATAAGTGCTCAAATCGGTCCTTTTAAATTGTGCAGTTGCACATTTTTTAGCTCGACCAGTGGAATAGATTTATTGCAATGTAGAGTTGAAATAGATCGTCTATATTGTTGATATTTAATGATGTTATTTGGTTTATCTTGTCTGTTCGATAGCGTAGCGTATTGCGATGGATATGTAGTTCGTTACAGGTGAGAGCTGAATCACAGTTCTGCTTTAAATATGTCTTCAAAGTTTTGATCAGTATCCCTTTACTGTCCTGTTGTTGAAGATGTAGGTAAGACTGCTCCAGTTGCTCACGAATCCATGGATCTTGTAACAGGCTACTCATAATGGCCGGCAGTCGATAGTCTTGATAGAAAAACATGTCTCCGGGGCGGTTACCGACACTGCGCATAGTGAGCTCAGCGGTATCATATGAGCGTGCTAAACCAGAAAGTCCGGTAAAGTAATCCCCAAGCGCAATCTTGATTTGAAACTTAGCTTCTTTCTTTATTCTTTTGAGTAGCAATTTCACGCGCTTGGTTTCTGCATCCTTGGACCAGCTGTTCCCTATCAGGGTTATAGGCTTGAGTACCACCACTTCGTTTTGTGAAACAGACAAGATACCGACTAAATTATCGCGCTCGGGATATTCAAGTAAATGTACTAATTGCTGTAAGTTTTCCAATGAAGGCGCAGTGTCTCCTATCGGTAACACCTTGACGATGGCGGCAATCCGCGGTTGTGCAAGGTCGAGATCCAGACGCTGTGCGATGGATTGCAGTTGCATGTCATTAAGCGTGCTACCTCGGATTAATTGCAATACCAATTCTTCACGATGCCTCTTATTCCATTCTACTTGAGACATAAGTACAGCTTGTTCAACAATAAGCTCAGCGGTCATCTTCACCAGCTCACCAAAATGATGAACTTGCTGCAGTGTCCCAGAAACCCCAATCGCCCCAATGACATTATCCTGAAATAGAATCGGTAAATTAACTCCAGGCTTAACCCCTTTTAGGTGTTCGGCAGTGGCTTCGTCAATATTAACGACTCGTGATTCGGTGATGGCAAGTACCGCTCCTTCATGTTTTTGGTATAAGCGAGTAGGATCACTGGATCCAATAATGCGACCTTTATTATCCATCACATTAATCGAGTGTGGGATGATCTTCATGGTTCGTTCGACAATTTGTTTGGCAATCATTTCGTTCAACTGCATAGAGCCCTCCTCTTCATTGACTGTGTAGGTTGGATCGTAACGATAAATTCGTCAATACGCTCGTTTCTGACAAGACAATGGTATACTCAGAAATAGTATCGCTTGAGTATTAATGCAGTATAGGTTGAGTTATGGAGTTTGAATTTACTAGAAACACTCTAATGGGTGAATACTATGTGAAATGCAGCATGGGCCATGAGATTGTTGGCCGTTGGCTTCAAGAAGAGATCGGTAAAGATAAGCAAAAATTAGATCATGTGATGGCGTTGATTGAGCAATCTCGACAGGACTTGAGCAATGAAGTGACGTTGCTTGGCAAAGAGATTAGCCTTGCGATTAATGAAGACGAAGTAACGATTCAAGAAAACGTGTTAGCGCATGAGCAAGAGATGGAAGAGGGCAGTGAGTTCGACTTCTATAACTGTGAAAGCCAAGCAAGCTGTGGAATCGACGATTTCGAACTGCTCATCGAACGCTGGATGGATTTTTTAGGTTACTAGTCCTAAGACCTATTTGTTAGTCATTCAGAGCTTTGAAGGCTCCGTTGCCCAAAACTGGAGCAATAAGAGCATCGCGCATTAAGATAGTGAAAAGGCTGCACCATGTTGGTGCGGCCTTTTTCGTTATTACGACCTTATTATCTTCATCTTATTTAAAATCAAGCACTTAAATTTTTGGCACGCTACTTGGATTGTAATAAGAGAATTAACGGATTAAGTAAGAATTTAAGGAACGAATATGAAATTAATAAATGCCATTGTTAAGCCATTCAAATTAGACGATGTACGCGAAGCGCTCTCTGATGTGGGTATTGAAGGTATGACTGTTTCTGAAGTGAAAGGCTTTGGTCGTCAGAAGGGACACACTGAATTGTATCGTGGTGCAGAGTACCAAGTGGATTTCCTACCAAAGGTGAAGCTAGAGATTGCTACCCAAGCTGAGAATGTTGACCGAGTTGTTGAAGCGATTAGCCAAGCGGCACACACCGGAAAAATCGGCGACGGCAAAATTTTTGTGTATGACCTAAGCCAAGCCGTACGAATTCGTACTGGTGAAATGGATGCTGAAGCACTTTAAAGAATTACAAGGACTGGAGACTTTAATATGGAACTTACAACAACAGTAACGGAACTACGTTACGCACTAGACACTTTTTTCTTCCTCATTTCAGGTGCGTTGGTAATGTGGATGGCAGCAGGCTTCGCGATGTTAGAAGCTGGCCTAGTTCGTTCAAAGAACACCACAGAAATTTTAACTAAGAACATCTGTTTGTACGCAATTGCTTGTACAGCTTTCTTAGTGGTTGGTTACAACATCATGTATGTCGACAACGGTGAAGGCGGTTGGTTGCCATCATTTGGTACTCTAATTGGTACACAAGGTGAAGGCGCAGATCACTCTCTAGAATCAGACTTCTTCTTCCAGGTAGTATTCGTTGCAACAGCAATGTCTGTAGTATCTGGTGCGGTTGCTGAGCGTATGAAGCTTTGGTCATTCCTAATCTTCTCTGTAGTACTAACAGCGTTCATTTACCCTGTTGAAGGTTATTGGACTTGGGGCGGTGGTTTCCTATCAGAAGCGGGTTTCAGTGACTTCGCAGGTTCAGGTATCGTACACATGGCTGGTGCAGCAGCAGCGTTAGCTGGTGTTCTACTACTCGGTGCTCGTAAAGGTAAATACGGTAAGAACGGTGAAATCTACCCGATTCCTGGTTCAAACATGCCACTTGCAACGCTAGGTACATTTATCCTTTGGTTCGGTTGGTTCGGTTTCAACGGCGGTTCTCAACTGATGGTTTCGGATTTTGAGAACGCAACAGCAGTAGGTCAAATCTTCCTTAACACCAACGCAGCAGCAGCAGCAGGCGCAATTGCAGCACTACTAGTATGTAAAACAACTTGGGGTAAAGCAGACCTAACAATGATTCTTAACGGTGCGTTAGCTGGCCTAGTAGCAATCACTGCAGACCCTCTATCACCATCACCTCTATTTGCTGTAGCGATTGGTTCGGTATCTGGTGCATTGGTTGTATTCAGCATCATCGCACTAGACAAAGCTAAGATTGATGATCCAGTAGGTGCTATCTCTGTACATGGTGTATGTGGTTTCTTCGGTCTAATGGCTGTGCCACTAAGCAACGCTGATGCAACGTTTGGTGCTCAGCTAATGGGTGCAGCAGTCATCTTTGCATGGGTATTCGGTGCTAGCCTAGCAGTATGGGCGGTGCTTAAAGCAACAATCGGTATCCGAGTAACGGAAGATGAAGAACTTGAAGGTATGGACATGCACGATTGTGGTGTCGGCGCTTACCCTGAGTTTGTATCAGTAAAATAATCAACAGTCGTCGCCTAATCTGAATGGGTTAGGTTGGACAAAGAAAGCCCCGCAACTCTTGTTGCGGGGCTTTGTTGTATTTACGGTTGCACAATATATAAACACGAACGTTGAAGTTAGGCTCATTGTTTAAGGGGAACGACAAGACACAAAGTTGAAATGGTTTGTTACAAAAGTGAGAGTTTGAATGGTCTGAGTAGACGGATTTTTTGTTGGTCGTCATTGTAATTATGTTAATGATGAATATAATAACGCAACTGATAGACATTATCATTTCGATATAAAGGATTTTACAATGAAGAAACTGCTAACACTTTCAGCTCTAGCGTGTGGTGTAATTGCTCCGACAGCAATGGCTGCGGAAGAAGTAAACGTATACTCTTACCGTCAACCTTTCCTTGTTGAGCCAATGTTCAAAGAGTTCACAAAAGAGACTGGTATTAAAGTAAACGTTAAGTTTGCTAAAAAAGGTTTAGCAGAGAAGTTAGCTCAAGAGGGTGAATACAGCCCAGCTGACGTTGTCTTAACTGTAGATATCAGCCGTCTATCTGAATTAACTAAACAAGGTCTAGTTCAATCTGTAGAGAGCGATGTACTTGAAAAGAACATCCCAGCTCAATACCAAGATACAGATAACGAGTGGTTCGCTCTAACAACTCGTACACGTAGCGTTTATTCTTCACGTGACCGTGTTGGTCGTCTAGGTGAAGAGTTCACTTACGAAGATCTAACTAAGCCTGAATTTAAAGGCAAAATCTGTACTCGTAGTGGTAAGCACCCATACAATGTTTCTCTAGTATCTTCGATGATTGCTCACAAAGGTGAAGCTGAAACGAAAGAATGGCTAGAAGGCGTAAAAGCAAACCTAGCACGTAAGCCTCAAGGTAACGACCGCGCGCAAGTTAAAGCGATTAAAGAAGGTCTATGTGATGTTGCTCTTGGTAACAGCTACTACCTAGGTAAGATGGTTAATGATAAAGAGCAAAAAGCTTGGGCTGACTCTGTTTACATTAACTTCCCTAACCAAGAGACTACAGGTACTCACGTAAACATCTCTGGTATGGCAATGGCTAAATACTCTCCAAATGAAGAGAATGCCGTTAAGCTGATGGAATTCCTATCTGGTGACACAGCACAAAGCATGTACGCAGAAGTGAACTACGAATACCCAGTGAAAGCAGACGTTAAACCTTCTGAGCTTGTTGCTTCATGGGGCGAGTTCAAAGCGGATACTATTTCTCTAGACGAAATTGCAAACCACCACGCGGCTGCAATCAAGCTATTAGACGAAGTTAAGTTCGATCTATAATTTATTACGGTAGGCTTCGGCCTAAGTAAAATGACAACCTCAAGTCGCCATTTTGGCTACTTGGGGTTGTTTGTTATTGGAAAATCACTTTTTGATACAAAGCACCCCGTTGATCCCTTGAGTTATTAGCATCTCACCTTGAAGTCATTAGAGTATATGGGTATAAATAACCCCACCATTAAAAGGATATGAGATGTATTTGCAAATGCATTTGTGTTTCATTAAGCCTCGTTGTAGTTAGGCGATGAAAGAAAAGAATTATTTATGGAACACCAGTAGCGGCATTATTGCTGTATTACTGGTTTTACCGATCTTAGCGATTTTTACGACGGCTGTTGGAGAAACAGATGAGCTATTTTCTCATCTGATGTCCACAGTGATGCCTACCTATGCCTACAATACGGTGGTTTTAGTCATAGGAACCATGTTCCTGTCTTTAGTTTTTGGTATTCCGTCGGCTTGGGTTATGGCAATGTGCCGTGTTCCGGGAGAGCGTGTTTTGCAGTGGGCACTCGTCCTGCCATTAGCAATGCCAGGCTATATTGTTGGCTATATCTTTACCGATTGGTTCGACTTTGCCGGCCCTGTTCAGGTTCTACTGCGAGATCTTACTGGGTGGGGACCCGGTGAGTATTGGTTCCCGGATATTAGAACCTTATCCGGCGCTATTATTGTTCTGTCTCTCGTTCTCTATCCTTATGTTTATTTGCTGTGCCGCGCGGCATTTATGGAGCAAAACGTCTCCTTATTACAATCTGCTCGTTTGCTAAAATGCTCGCCTTGGGAAAGCTTCCGTCGTATCTCCTTACCACTTGTTCGTCCATCAATGGCGGTCGGTTTATCGCTTGTTGCTATGGAGACCATCGGTGACTTTGGTACCGTGAGTTACTTTGCGGTAAATACTTTAACGACTGCGGTTTATGATACTTGGCTAGGCTACTCAAGCTTAACGGCAGCTGCGAAAATATCGGCAATCATGCTGGTTATCGTGATCCTACTGTTGAGCTCAGAGCGATACAGTCGCCGTAAGCAGAAGCTATTCCAGAATCAGTTCAGCAGCCGCGAAGATTTTCGTTACGACCTTTCTGGTTGGAAAAAATGGCTGGCACTATTCTGGTGCTGGGGATTAGTTTGCGTTGCGTTCTTATTCCCTCTTGGCCAGCTCATTATTTACGCCTACAAATATTTTGCTCAAAGCTGGACCCCTGAATTCAGAGAATATGCCATCAACAGCCTTTACGTTTCGGTAGCTGCTGCGATTATTGGCGTGATTATCGCGATGATTGTTAACTTTAATCAACGCGTTAGTCCGAGTAAGAAAAATCAGGCTTATATGCGTCTCGCTTCGATGGGCTATGCCGTTCCAGGCACCGTGTTAGCGATTGGGGTGATGGTACCTGTTTTGTTCATGGATCACTTGGTCAATGACATTGCGAAAGTGATGGAGTGGGGGCGACCTGGTTTGATCTTCTCTGGCTCCATGTTCGCGCTAATCTTTGCCATGGTCGTACGTTTCTCAGCAGTGGCAATTGGCAGTATTGAAAGCAGCTTGAGCAAAGTATCCCCTTCATTGGATATGGCTTCTAAAACCATGGGCTGCAATACCAACCAGATGTTACGTCGTGTTCATTTACCTTTGATTAAACGTGGCGCATTGATCGCTGGCTTACTGGTGTTTATCGAATCAATGAAAGAGTTGAATGCGGCATTGCTGCTGCGTCCTTTCAACTTCGAGACATTGGCGACTTATGTTTATAACTATGCCTCAGATGAGCACCTAGAATTGGCGGCGATGCCTGCTGTATTATTGGTGTTGGTGGGTTTAATTCCTCTGATCATCGTAAACCGTTCCTTGGAGCAGAAAAACTAATGAGTTGTGCATTATCAATTAAAGATCTGACTTGTAAGTATGAGTCGCAAACCATTTTGGAAGCGCTCTCGTTAGAAGTTGAGCATGGTGAAATTGTTTGTCTTCTTGGTGCGAGTGGCTGCGGTAAAACGACCTTACTGAAGGCGATTGCAGGCTTACTTCCATTAAGTAGCGGTGTGATGAGTTTGAACTGTCAAACCATTGATGATGGCGAGAATTGGTTGCCACCAGAGCAGCGTAACATTGGTATGATTTTCCAAGATTACGCCCTGTTTCCGCATCTGACGGTAAACCAGAATGTCGGCTTTGGCTTGAAAGACCTTTCTGAGCAGCAAAAGAAAGACAAAGTTCAAGAGATGCTGGAGCTGGTTCACTTAGGTGAGTTCGGTGACCGCTACCCACATCAACTTTCAGGTGGTCAACAGCAGCGTGTCGCTATTGCTCGTTCTTTGGCGTACAAGCCAGACTTGCTACTGTTAGATGAACCATTCTCAAACATCGATACTCAGGTTCGTCATGAGCTGATTTCTCAGATTCGCAAGATTTTTAAGAAGCAGGGTGTTACAGCTATCTTCGTAACTCACAGCCGTGAAGAAGCGTTCGCATTTGCAGATAAAATGGCAGTAATGAACCATGGTGTGATTGAGCAGTATGGTTCGGCATCTGAGTTGTATTTCCATCCTTCAAGTAAGTTTGTTGCAGACTTTTTGGGTGGCGGTAGCTACCTCAATGCACAGCGTATTTCGGAGCATGAATTTGAAACCAGTTTGGGTATGGTTGAAGCCAAACCGCAAACGGAGATTGAGTTCGGCAATACATGTGAGCTTCTGCTAAGGCCCCAGCATATCCAAGCAAGTTACGAGCAAGATAGTGCTATTTCGGTGCTAGAACAGCAATTTATGGGTGATCACTGTCGTTATGTAATCGAAGCGCATGGTCAGAAGTTATTAGCAACCTCGTCAGAAGCACTTGAAGTGGGTATGCCGGTCAACGTAAAAGTCGATACCAAAGGCGTATTGGCTTTTTAAAGAGATATAACGCGATACTAATCGTTACAAGAATCGCGATAAAAAAGCCCAGCACTTTAATCAAAGTACTGGGCAAGAGTTCTTCACTTATAGGCTTTAACAAGGCAGTGATTTGTTAAGTCCCATACAAAACTGCTGCACTCTATAAGCCTATAGAGAGAGGAAGTCTTTCACTTTTTGAAGAACACGTTCTGCAGTGTCTTTATCTTCCATTTCTGCGAAGATTCGTAGTAACGGCTCTGTTCCTGAGAAGCGAGCAATCACCCAGCCGCCATTCTTGAAGTACACCTTGGCACCATCTTCATAGCTTACTTTTTCAATTTCGTATTCAAATTCAGGCAGTTGCTTCTCGACGTAGATCTTAGTGTAAAGCGCTTCTTTCTCTGAAGGTTTAAACTTACAATCGCCTTCTGCGGTGTAGGCATAGCCATATTTAGAGTAAATCTCATCAAGTAATTCAGACAACTTCTTGCCTGTCACACTGATCATCTCAACCAGTAAGCTTGAAGCAAATACGCCATCCTTACCTTTGATGTGACCACGAATGGTTAAACCACCTGAACTTTCGCCACCAATCAGAGAGTCATCGGCCTCCATTTGTGAGCTGATATGCTTAAAGCCTACAGGAACCTCAAAGCTCTTCTCACCATGATCTGCCGCGACTTTATCCAGTAGATGTGTGGTTGCGATGTTACGAACGACAGAGCCCTTCCAACCTTTGTATTCCAGCAAGTAGTAGTAAAGTAGGAGTAGTACTTCGTTAGGGTGAATGAAGTGACCTTTCTCATCGATGATTCCCAAACGGTCGGCATCGCCATCAGTACCAATACCAATGTCATAGCCTTCTGCTGCAACTAAGTGCTTCAAGCGATAGAGCGTTGCTGCGCTAGGAGAAGGCATTAGGCCACCGAAGTCTGGGTTTTTACCATCGTTGATTACGTCGACATCACAACGACCGTTGATAAGAACCGTTTGCAGAGCGTTTTTCGCCACACCAAACATTGGGTCGATCAGCACGCGTAGATTCGCTTTCTTAATCGATTCAATATCGATGGCATTAATGATGGAATCAACAAAGGCGTTCATCGGGTTGATGATTTCGATCTCTTTGTCATTCAACGCTTGCTCGAAATCGACACGAATAATATCTTCGTTGGTCAGTGTTGCGATTTGCTGTTCGATCTTCTCTGTGATGATCTCATCAGCATCACGGCCACCTTCAATGAATACCTTGATGCCATTGTAATCGGCTGGGTTGTGAGAGGCGGTAATACACGCCGAGTAGGTGCATCCCATCTCTTTTGCTTGGAACATCACGATAGGTGTTGGAACAAACTTATCGATGAAGCTTACTTTGATGTTGTTCGCCGCAAGTACTTCTGCAAACCAACATGCGGCTTTATCGGAAAGGAAACGACGGTCATAGCCGATCACAAACCCATTCTTGGCTGCATCTTCGTTGTTGATGATGTTAGCGAGTGCTTGCGCTACCAAACGGACGTTTTCTCTAGTGAACTCCTCACCAATGAAAGCGCGCCAGCCACCTGTACCAAATTTAATCATTAGAAAATCCTTTTAGTCTCATTGTCTCAAGCCTGTAAAGACTTGAGACAAGAGCTGTTCGTTAAATTGCGTGACTAGCCTAGAACAACGACAACATCGTTCACGCTGCCTTCTGCTTGTACTGGGATAGCGCCTTCAACTGATTCACCATTGATAGTGATAGAGGCAACGCCTTTGCTTACTGCATTCGGGTTTTGCACTGTGATGTTATAAGTCGCGCCACGCCATTGACGAGTAACCTCGAATTCTGGCCAATCAGTCGGGATACAAGGATCAACCGTTAAGCCTTCAAAGCCTGTACGAACACCAAGAATGAAGTTGGTTACCGCGAAGTAAGCCCAACCAGAGGTGCCTGTTAACCATGGGTGGTTTGCACGGCCGTGGTCTTGGTGGTCTTTACCCATGATGAACTGCACGTACGAGTATGGTTCTGCGTAGCGTGTTTCAATCATGTCATTTTGGTTGTATGGGTTTAGTGCGTCGTAGAATTTCATCGCACGGTCACCACGGCCTAGCTTCGCTTCTGCCACCCAGGCCCATGGGTTAGGGTGAGAGAAGATTGCGCCGTTCTCTTTTACGCCTTGGTAAACGCGAGTTACGAAGCCGATATCATCGTTTGGTGTTGCAAATGATGGAGAGTTTAGGTGTAGGCCGTATTCAGAGAATAGGTTCTCATCGACTGCGTCCATCGCTTTCTCACCGCGTTCTTGAGATACAGCACCAGATAGAACGGCTAGCGTGTTTGACTCAAGGTGTACACGACCTTCAGCTTGTTGAGCGGTACCGATCTTGTCGCCATTTTTAGTTAGACCACGGATGTACCAGCCGCCTTCGTCATCCCAAAGGTGCGTTTCACACGCTTCGCGAACGTTAGCTGCCATTTCAGTGTATTTCGCAACATCAGCATCGTTATTACGGAACTTAGCAAGATCTAGGAATTCTTGTAGCGCCCAGAAGTGTAGGAATGAAACCATTGAAGATTCACCACCACCTAGGTTCAAACAGTCATTCCAGTCAGCACGAAGGCCTTTACAGATACCCGTTTGACCCACGTATTCAGCAGAGAAGTTCAGTGCCGCTTTCATGTGTTCATAAACTGTCGCCTCGCCACCGTCTGCGTATGGAATCACTTCATCGAAGAAGTCGTGCTCACCGGTTTCCATTACGTATTTGATAATGGTCGGAACGATCCATAGGTGGTCATCAGAACATGTGTCTTCAATGCCGTGGATCTTGTCGTCATCTGACGGTGTTGGAACAACTGTTGGTGATTTTGATGGCTCAACGTCGGCTTTCTCTGGATCGAACCAGTCAGGATCGAACAAGTGTAGACCGTAGCCCGCTTTCACTTGGCCGCGAAGCAGGTCGATAATACGTTTCTTGGTCATTTGTGGGTTGGCATGGGGTACTGAAATAGCATCTTGAGCCGTATCACGGTAACCAAGACCAGTACGACCGCCAACTTCGATGAATGATGCAAAGCGTGACCAAACCACACAGGTTTCCGCTTGGTATAGCGTCCACGTGTTGATCATTGTGTCTAAGCCTTCGTTTGGCGACTTAACTTGGAATTTGTTGCAACGCTCGTCCCAGTGATCTTTGATGCCTTGGAAAGCGGCGTCTACGTTTGCTGTGTCTTGGTACTTCTCACGTAGGCGTTCACCGTTGCCTTTACCGATACCGAGTACATACGCAAAGCGAACTTCTTCACCGGGTTGAATCGTAAATTGCTTGTGCAGAGAACCACAATGGTTGTAACAAGTTTGAGCGCTGTTAGAACACTTACCGTTTTCAACCGCAATTGGATTTGCTTCATCACGGTACATACCAAGGAAGTTGTCACGTTGGCCATCGTAGCTGTCTGGTGAGAAAGTTGAAGCTAGGTAGTAGAAGCCTTCAAAGTCGTTAGTGTTGTAGTACAGGTCGTATTCCAGAACACCTTCTTGGTAAGACGTGCCCGCAGAGTACAAAGACATCTGATGGTTTTGATTGTCTGATTGAATATGGCTGAAAGAGAACTCAACAAACGAGAAAGTGCTGATAGTACGTGGCTTGTCAGTGTTGTTCTTTAATACAACGTCCCAAACTTCTGCATCTTCACCCTTAGGTACGAATAGCGTCTTGGTTGCGGTAATGCCGCTGTATTCACATTTGAATTTTGAGTATGACAGGCCGTGACGAACTTCGTAGTTCGCTTCATCTAGGCTCTTTGCCACTGGTTGCCAAGAGATAGACCAGTAATCACCTGTCTCATCATCACGCAGGTACACATAGTGTCCAGGACGGTCAAAGGTGCCGTTTGGACGGAACTTAGTAACACGGTTGTATTCCGGAGAATTGTAGAACGAGTAACCGCCCGCATTGTGCGAAATCACGGTACAAAACTTTTCAGTACCTAGGTAGTTTGTCCAAGGTGCTGGTACATCAGGGCGAGTGATGACGTATTCGCGATTGTCGTTATCGAAATAGCCGTATTTCATTGTCATTTCCTTTTTAACAAACTGCATCTATGCAGCTAATTTTTAAATAGTGATGCTGAGTCGTATCTAACTGAGCACCTTAATTTGAGTCAGCAACCACTCGATATGAGTGTCGCTTTGGTTTGTTTTATTGAGCTTTCCAAGGGTTGCGATAATCAACATTGAGTTTGTCGAGTAATGGCAGATGCCCCTTTAGGCGAGATAGGTAATCTAGCCAGTTTCGGTTGTTTTTATGTGTCCAACATCCTTCAGCTAAAGCGCTAATTCTTGGGAATACCATGTAATCCATACGCTTTTGGTTGGTGACGATCTCACACCATAGAGCACACTGAATTCCGCGGATCCGCTTACGAATTGGGTCGGTGTCGGATACCTCAGCAAGTGCTTCGTAGGTATAAGCTTGTTCTAATGGGATAACGGCAGCCCAATCTACGCCCGGTTCTTCCGGTGCATAATCTTGGGTCATGTCGAGATAGGTAAACTGTGCAGGTTGCAACACCACATCAAAGCCTTGGCGAGCGCAATTGACAGCCGCTTCTTCACTGAGCCATGAGTAGATGATGGTCTCTTTACTCACTTTGTCGCCGTGCTGTGCTTCTTCCCAGCCGACCATGCGTTTGCCGAGTTGCTTAAGCTTGTTTTCGGCATAGCGGAATAGGTGGCCTTGTAGGTCTTTGCTGTCTTGGTACTGGTGTTCTTTCATCAATGCTTGAGCAGCAGGGCTGTTGGTCCACACACCGGGTGGCACTTCGTCTGCACCCATGTGAATCAATTCGCTCGGGAATAGCTCTGCGACTTCTTCAATAACTGCATCTAGAAATTGGTAAGTACCGGGCAAACCTGGGTTTAGTACATTGTCGTTGTAGTGCTGAATGCTCTTGTATTGAGTGGTATCCGCTTGCTCTACCAGCATGTCAGGCAGTGATTTGATTGCGGCACGGCAGTGTCCCGGAATATCGATCTCTGGGATCACCGTGATGCTGCGTTGCTCTGCATATTCAATGACTTCACGAATTTGTTGTTGCGTGTAGAAGCCGCCGTAGTTTTCCGCAATGTGGGTATATTGCGGCTCTAGTGCATGATCAGGGCCACGCCAAGCGCCAATTTCTGTTAGCTGTGGCAGGCTCTTTATCTCAATTCTCCAACCTTCATCGTCAGTTAGGTGCCAATGAAATACGTTGAACTTGTAGTGCGCCAGTTGATTGATTAAACGCTTCACTTGCTCTACTGAGTGGAAGTGACGAGCGCAGTCCAACATCATGCCGCGGTACTTAAAGCGCGGTTGGTCGGCTATCTTGCAACATGGTAGAGAGAAGCTCTCTGCGTCCACTTGTTGAACTAGTTGAATCAAGCTTGCCACAGCGTGTGTAAAGCCCGACTGGCTGCCTGATTCAGCAATAATCTGTTGTGCAGTGATGGTCAGTTTGTATTCGGCTTCATCTAACGTCGGGTTGCTGCGAAATAGAATGTTGCCGCTTTCGTCTTTTGAAAGTTCAGCTGAAAGAGCGGTCGAAAGAGACAGATCAAAGGTCGAGAGCAATTCTTGCTGGAACCAAGAGACTGCCTTATCAGCAAGATGAGATTGAACCTCAATCTTGCATTCGCTGTTTAGGGAGAAGCGACCTTGCTTAAGTTCGATCTGGTTTGGTTGAGGAATCAATGCAATCTCAGCAGCGTTAACTTCTGGGATTTGATTGCGTTCACGGTATGGCGAAGCCAGTACAATGGGTGATATCGCGACAGGCAGTACCGATGTTTCTCCATCATTATGTGACTGGATAAAGGCATCGTTAAGGCCATCAGAATAGAAGCGGAATGGTGCGCTCTGAATACTGAATTCAAGGTAGTAATGGTTGTTGGCTTTTAACACTGACGAACTTGGTGTGAACGAGCAAAAGCTGCCAACTTGAGTCAGCTCTCCTTGCGATAAACTCTCTGGAAGGATGAAACGATCAAATGCAAAGTGCAGAGACCAATCTTTTACGTCGAGGTCACTTAAGTTATGTACCGTAAGGCCAAATCGGCAGTTATTTTTTTGTTCAGAAAGAACAGCTAAGTCGATGCGATAATTCATATAACTTCCCTGCTAAGCCTGTTGATACAAGTTGTGTTGTGGTTTTCCGGCAAACATCAATGCGCCTTCAATAGCGTCGAATTGAGGTTTAACGATCCATTGTTGTACTGGTGGTGATAGCCAGTTGAGAATACGCTCAGCGATACTTCCCATTAAGCACACCTTGTCAGCGCCTTTTCGATGCAGTGCTAAGACAAACATTTCGATATCAGCCGCGGTTTGCTTGAGCATATCGATAGCCAGTTCGTCTCCTTCGTTAGCGAGTTGAAAAATAACTGGTGAGAATTGACCGTAATCCTTTGGAATAGCACCTTTTGACCATTCGACAATGGCATCCACATCATTATTAAAGTGATTCATCACATGTAGAGTCAGCGGGGTTTTGTTGCGAATACCGTCTTCTGCAAGCAAGACTTGTTGAATCAAACGTAAGCCCATGACTGCGCCGCCGCCTTGATCTGAAATCGGAAATTCACGACCGCCAACCACATATTGCTCACCGTCTTTTAGGAAGATACCGCAAGAACCCGTACCACCGATCATGATTGCGCCGTCTTGGCCATTGTGAGCACCAATGCAAGCGCCATAAGCGTCGGTATTTAGTGTCATGCTTGCGAAAGGGTGTGGTTGAGCCATGAAGTCGAACCATGCTGATTTTTGCTCAGCGCCAGCCAGCGCTAGGCCAACATGCATATTTGAAAAATGGTCTGAGTTGAGTTGCCCTTGTTGTGCCGCTTTTGTGATGGCATCAATAATTGAGCTCATCGCAACATCAACACCCAAAAGGATGTTGCCACTGCCACTTTTCGCTTCACCAATCAGTTTGCCTTGAGCGTCACGAATACGAGCACGACAAGAAGTACCACCACCATCAATACCGACGTAGTAAAGAGTCATTATTATTGCTCCTTACGCTGAGCTAAGAAGTTGAACTGTGCAGCGGTTGCTAATAAGAACCACGCACCATGAGGGATCCATTGCTCACCCCAGCGCCAGTTTTGAAGCATGTCATCTTTTTGTGCTGGTGGATTGAACGCAATGTCTTGTTCATCTTCAAAACCAGCTGTGATGCCATTACAGATACCGCCTTTCGCATTGAAGAACCCAAGCTGAGGTAGGTAGTCTGGGTTGTTATGGCCATGACCATCGAGCATGCACATGTGGTATGGGTTGAGGCCCAAGATCCAATCAAGGCTATTTTGTGAAAGCTGGATTAAGCGCTCTTGAAGTTCGCTATCTTTAATGTGCGGTTGAACTAGGTAAGCCATGGTTGCGAGTGAGCCAAGGCGTGCGTTCTCGCCTTGCCACCAGTAACCGGTTTCGTTCTGTTGAGCGACGAAGAAGGCATCACGTTTATCACCATCGACAGATTTAACGTATTGTCTTGGATAGCCAAATGGGTTGGTGACTTTGTCGGTGATGTTGATTTCGAACTGACAAGCTTGTTCAACAACTGTGCGCACCTGTTCTTTTAATTCAGCATCGGTTTCGTTGTCGATGTATTCACATAGTGCAATCACAGGAAGACCGGCTTCAGCTGCGTGAAAGTATGGACGAGAGCCATCAGAGTTTGCCGACCAGAAGTGCTCAAATGAATCATCGGATTGCTGACGAGAGATTAAACGAGTCGCCCAAGTTCTTGCTTCTGATAGGTATTGCTGGTCTTGTGTTACGCGATACAGCTCATTGGCTGCGAGTAGGGCGCAATACTCATCGATGATGTTCTCTTCACCATCGTTTAGATACTGGAGGTTGTACTCTTTTAGATGCCAGTAACCCTTAACCGCCATTTCAAGGTATGTGTGGCTCGAGTAGCTGCCAGAGATTTCAAGCTCAGAAGCTGCGGCTAATGCTGCGATAGCAACACCTGCACCTTGTCGGTAGCCCGCTTGTAAGTCCGTTGATTTATGACCTTCTTGAGTCGCATAAGCGCAGATATCGCGTTGGTTGATATCTTTGCTCCATTTGTCGAATACCGTCATATAGAAGTATCCGTCAGCGTCTTGCATACGCACTAAGAAGTCGGCACCGAACAGAGCCTCTTCCGTTAGACGAGTCATGGAGAATTTCGGGAAGTCTGGGTTATGGCTAGTCAAGCGTACGCTTTTTAGCATGTTCCAAACGACCATCGGAATTTGTTGTGGGTTTAGGTAGTTACCATAAGACAGGTGGCTAAAATATTTACTGACATCACCTGATGCGTCATACCATCCACCGTGGACATCGACGTATCGGTCGGTACCTAGAATTTGTGCTTGTCGATCTTTTTTGTCGAAAATACCGCCACAGCGTTGTGACTTAAAGTAATGAAGCACATCAGAAAACGTGTGGTTCATTAATAGGTTGCTACCAATCTCAAATACTTCTGAACGCAGGTTGTCAAAACGTAGGTAGTAGCGACCAGATTCAGTGACTGAACTGAAATCAATAGTGAAGAATTGCCCTTGATGCCAATTTGCTACGCGGCCTTGTTTAACCACATCAAAATTTCCGACAGTCATATGGTTGTCAGCACAGACGAGTAGAGCCGTAGTGCTTGATAGGCGAGCTTTCTTAGTTTGTAGGATAGCTTGCTTCGGGCCTGTGGACTCATAGCCAATATGGTTGGTCAATAACAGCATCAATATTCTCCGACAGTCCTAGTTTCTATTGGCTAGGTACTTGAATGTTTTGGATATAAATAGTTAGGGTCCGAAGACCCTAACTTGGGTTTTATTGCTTAGCTTTCGTGTAGGTAACAGCGCACAAAGTGGTTATCAGCGAGCTGCGTAACCCCTGGTAGCTGCTCTTTGCACTTATCCATTGCGTGAGTACAACGGCCAGCAAAAGGGCAACCAGCTGATACTGGAGTCCACAGAGGAATCTCCCCTTTATTGCCTGCAAGTTGCTCGTGGATCGACTTCTTAGGATCTGGAACGGCCGAAACAAGCAATTGGGTGTATGGGTGCTGAGGGTTAGCAATCACGTCATCGGTATCGCCCCATTCCACCATGTGTCCCACGTACATCACCGAAAGGTCTTCAGCGATGTAACGAGCGGTTGCGATATCGTGAGTGATGTAAAGCAGAGACATTTGCTTCTCGAACTTCATCTCTTCCATTAGGTTCAAAACACCGGCACGAATCGATACATCAAGCATTGAAGTTGGCTCATCGGCTAGTACAACTTCGGCACCTACCGCTATGTTGCGGGCTAGGTTGACACGTTGACGCTGACCACCAGACAGTTGGTGAGGGTATTTCTTCGCCGTCTCTTTTGGCGGAATGAGACCTACTTGCTCTAAAAGATCGTAAACGCGTTCTTCTAGCTCTTTCTTGTTGCCCGGAGATACTTTCTTGTGGATCAACAGTGGTCGAGCAATGTGGTGGAAGATATTGTGCGTTGGGTTCAATGAACCAAACGGGTCTTGCCATACCATCTGCACGCCTTCACGGTAGTGCATAAGATCTTTTCTGCTTGAGATCTCTTGGATATCACGACCTTTGTATTCGATCGTGCCGCCTGAAGGTGCGTACATTTTTGCGATCATTTTTGCGGTTGTTGATTTGCCTGAACCAGACTCACCAACCACTGCTAGGCCACGGCTTTTGTACATCTTGAATGACACGTCGTTAATCGCACGCATCATTGGGGTTTGAATGGTGGTACTGCTTATTGGGAAGTCTTTTACGACATTCTTGCCTTCTACCAATAATTGACCGAAATCTTTGCTCATAATTGTCTCCAGAATCCTTATTCGCTTTGCTTGTTTTTAGGCGGTCGAGCCGCCTTGTTCGTTATTCACGCAAGCTATAGCTTCCTTTGTACTATTGGGTCACCGTACAGGTGGCAGTTAGACAAATGTCCCGGGTCGATAGAACGCAGCTTGGTTGGCACCTTGGTACACTTTTCATGTACACGGTCACAACGAGCTTGGAAACGACACCCTTCAGGGATCTCTAACAGGTTCAGAGGGTTACCCGGAATACCTGCTAACTTTGTCTTTGGCCCTGTCAGTGGAGGGAAAGAATTTCCCAGCCCTTTGGTGTAAGGGTGGTAAGGGTTTTCTAGAATATCTTGAGAGTTAGCCACTTCGATTAGCTCACCTGAGTACATGATGCCGATGCGGTCAGAGAACTCGACCATCAATGACAAGTCATGGGTGATGAACAGAATTGAGAAGCCAAATTCTTCTTTTAGTGCATAGATCTTTTGTAGGATTTCGCGTTGCACAACCACATCAAGTGCGGTTGTCGGCTCATCCATAATGATCAGCTTTGGATTCAGTGCTAACGCGATAGCAATAACCAAGCGCTGACGCATGCCGCCAGAGAATTGGTGAGGATAGTCACTCAATCGGCTCGGGTGAATATCGACGATTTCAAGTAGACCTTCAGCACGCTGCTTAGCTTGCTCGCGAGTCATGTTGGTGTGACGCATGATTACGTCACAGAACTGCTCTTCCATCGGTAGTACTGGGTTGAGTGCGTTCATCGCGCTCTGGAATACCATCGACATCTCACTCCAACGGAACGACTGCATACGGTCATCACTGTATTCAAGGATGTTCTCACCGTTGAAGATAACCTCACCACCACTGATGTAAGCGGGCGGCTTATGAAGACGCATAAGAGAGAAAGCGACCGTTGATTTACCACAGCCAGATTCACCAGCTAGGCCGAAGACTTCACCTGGAGCGATGTCGAAACTTACGTTGTTACACGCACGAACATCGCCAGACTCTGTGATGTAATCCACGCATAAGTTGCGGATAGAAATTAGTGGTTCAGACATGATTATTTATCTCCGCTCCAAAGTGCATTTTGTGGTGGTAGTTCTGGTTCACGTTCTTCTTTGTCTTGAGCTGCTAGTTTCTTCCAACGCTTCATGCCTTTGTGAGAACGCAGTTGCGGGTTAGCAATTTCATCGACCGCGAAGTTAAGTAGAGCAAGGCCAGTTACAAGTAGTGTCAGTGCGATACAAGGAGCCAGCAGTTCCCACCAAGCGCCAATCAGCATTGATGAAGAGGTTTGAACGTTGTAAAGCATGATGCCCCAGCTGATTGTGTTCGGGTCACCAAGACCTAGGAACGAGATGGTTGCTTCCATCATGATTGCGTACATCACCGAACCGATGAAGCTTGCGCCAACGATAGAGATAAGGTTTGGCAGAATCTCTACGAAGATGATGCGGAATGAAGATTCACCCAAAACTTCAGCGGCTTTTACAAACTCTTTTTCACGCAGTGCTAAGGTTTGGGAGCGAACAACACGGGCACCCCAAGCCCAAGACATAAAGCCGATAACCAAGGTTATGGTGAGTGGCCCTGCCTCACCGATAAAGGCTGCTACTACGAACAGTAATGGGTATTGAGGGATTACCAGCATGATGTTCATTGCGGCTGTTAGAACGTCATCGACACGGCCACCGAAGTAACCTGCAGAAACACCAATAACAGTTGCGAGTAAACATACGGTTAGACCCGCACCAAAACCTACAGCAAGAGATACGCGTGCGCCGTATACCACTTGAGACCAAACGTCACGACCCATACGAGTTGTACCTAGTACGTGGTCTGCCTTTTTAGACATGATCAATGTACGACGGTCGTCTGCTAGATTTTGAGCAACCCAGCCATCAGGGTTAGTTTGTGCAGACTTCACCACGAAACCAGGATATTCGTGTGGGTTACCTGTACGCTTGTCTGGTACATGTTTGGTGATTAATGGAGCTGCAATCGCGCCAAGAATAAAAATACTTAGGATGATGACGCCTGTTAGGGCCATCGGGTTACGCCAAATGAGTTTTAAAAAGTCTTTCATGATTATTTACCACCCTTACGAAGACGAGGGTCAAGAACAACGTAAAGCATGTCTGCAACTAGGTTAAAGAACAGCATGAATAGCGTCATGATAAGCAGCTGACCTTGCAGTACTTGGTAGTCACGAGCGTTAATTGCGTTGAAAAGTACGCTGCCAAGACCTGGGTAGTTAAAGATGATTTCGATAATTAACTGACCGCCGATTGCCATACCTAGCGACATTGACAGGGCTGTCACACTAGGTAGCATCGCGTTACGAGCTGCGTAGTTGAATACCACTCGGTTTTCGCTCAGGCCTTTGCCTTTCGCCATGGTGATGTAGTCTTCGGCTAATAGGTTGATCATGTTGTTACGCATGTTTACTAGGAAGCCACCAATTTGAACAACAGAAGCACAGAACAGTGGTAAGAAGGCGTGGTAAGCGACATCTTTAATGAATGCCCAGCTTGTCCAATCAGGTATAGTACCAGCGGTGTAGGCATACCCTGTTGGGAACCACTTCAAGCCAATTGCAAAGGTAAATAGTGCAATCATCGCGATAACAACTTGAGGAACGGCTTGTAGAATCAGCATCCCTGGCGTTACGAAGGCATCGTACTTACTGCCGCGTTTCCACGCTGCGAAAATACCTAGGATTGAACCAATCGAGAAAGAAAGAATAACTGCGGTGCCGGCTAAGAAAAGCGACCAACCGAATGCTCCACCCAACAGTGTGTTTACAGAAAGTGGGTAGAATTGAATTGATGTACCAAGTTCCCAGCTAAGAATGTTCTTCATGTACGCCACGTATTGAACTAAGTAGCCACCATCAACGAAGCCTAATAGTTCTTTCATTGCAGCAATACGCTCTGGAGTAACTTGTACAGAAGCGTTCGCAAACATCATGGTAACTGGGTCACCAGGCATTGCTCTTGGAATAATAAAGTTTAACGTCGCAGCAACTAATAGCGCGACAAAATAAAATGACAAACGTCTTAAAAAATAACCCATAACTCACACCTTACTCACCCAGATTGTTTCCCTGTTTCTGGATTCAGGTCGCTCCTAGCGAAATTTGGAACGAAAAATCCCCTGACGACTAGCGCCATACTTTCAATTGAGAGTGTGGGGATTTTTATAAGCGGCGTAAGAGGTTACGCCGCAAGGATTGAACGATTACTTATTTAACTGGTTTTAGGTCCAGTACATGAAGTAGACGCTCTGGAATACCAGCCCAAATGTTTGGACGGCCTTTTGGATTTTCTTCGTTCCACCAACCAGTGAAGCGAGTTGTGTTGTATTGGTACATGTAAGCACCAGACATCACAGGGATTGTCACTTGGTCTGCAGCGATGATTTGCTGGATACCGTGTGCAATATCTAGCTGTTCGTTCTTATCAGCTGTTTTGTAGAAGCTGTTTAGAAGACCATCTAGCTTGTCGTTTTTGTAGAAGTGCATTGCGAAACGAGGCATACCATCACCAGATTGTAGTGATGAGTTGTAAGCACTGTTCCAGTACGTGTATGGATCCGCACCGTGGAAGTAGTTTGTGTATGCTACGTCGTATGTACCTTCAAGCATTGCTTGGTTGTAAACAGAGAAATCAGGTGTACGAGCTTTCGCTTTAATACCGATTTCGTTCAGTTGTTCTACCGCTAGTTGAACTGTGTTGTTGAAGTCAGTCCAGCCGTTTGGCGATTGAATCATTAGTTCGAAAGATTTGCCTGATGGAGTGTCAACAAAACCATCTTTGTTCACATCTTTGAAGCCAGCGTCAGCAAGAAGCTTCTTCGCGCCTTCAGCGTTGTAAGTGTTGAAGCCTTTGTACTTGTCGTGAGTTTTTTCATCAGACCAAGCTTCAAACGCGTAGCCAAGACCCGATGCGAAATCGTTCACAGTACCGCCACCGTAGAATGCGATGTCGATGATAGTTTGACGGTCAAGAGCCATAGAGAAAGCACGACGGAAGTCAACGTTGCTCAATGCTTCATGCTTCGCAGCATCAGGGTGCTTGAAGTTAACGATGAATGCCTGTGTACCTGCTGGCGGGTACCAGTAGTGGTGTTTAGGGCTAGCTGCTGCGTATGTACGATCGATATCTGGAACGAAAGAAGACGTCCAGTCCATTTCACTGTTTACAACTTTACCTAGGAATTGGTCGTTGTTCGCAATTTGTGGAACACGTAGACAGTCAACATCTAGGTTGTCTGCATCCCAGTAGTTCGGGTTTGCACACTGGATGTATAGCTGCGCTGTAAACGTATCGATTTCTGTAAATGGACCAGAACCTACCGGGTTCTCATTGGTAAACGTTGATGGATCTTTAACGTCTTTCCAGATGTGCTTAGGTACTACAGGTACTTTAGCAATCTCGTAAGGTACGTTTGAGTTTGCTTCTGTTAGTGTGAACTTAACTTGGTTGTCGTTCAGTTTTTCTACAGAAGTTACCCAAGAGTTGATACCAGATTGGTCAAGCTCTGGCTTCTCTTTTACAAGGTTGAAAGAAAAAACAACATCATCAGCAGAGAAAGTTTCTCCGTCTGACCATTTAACACCCTTACGAATGTCGAAAACAACGCTCATCAGATCATCTGACATCTTGAAGTTTTCAGCTAGACGGAACACTGGAGTGTTACCGTGCATTTCGTTAAATACTACTAGCGGCTCATACATGAAGTCAGTTGTAGTATGTAGGTTAGTAGCACCAAGGTACGGGTTAAAGTTACGTACGAATGTAGTGTACTCTTTCGGGTGAACGGTCAGTTCACTGCGTTCTGCAGCGGTTGCTACTGATGCAAAACCTGTTGTAGCAGTTGCAATAATTGCTGTTGCTATTGCTGTTTTTTTTATATTGGCAAGCATAGCTGTTCCTTACTATTTGCTTTCATTTCACTAATGGATTGAATGTTATCTGTCGCTAAATTGTTTAGTAGATACACACTCTGGTTAAAGGCCTACCTCTTCTTCGTTGATCCAGATTCATCGTTGATTCTGAGAAGTGGTAAGAGTGGCCTGTAGGCCTTTGGCAGGAGTAAGAAAACACCTTATCGATGAATTAATCAAACTCGTTTCCCGTCAAAAACGTTAAAAACACACAACCCCACGTCATTAACGTCAAAACAGGTTGCTTTGGTGGTTTTTCGTACGCAATTGTTAAAGTGATGTGACTCGCATTTGGTTTTGAGGTTCTTGCAGGTTGTAAGTGGCCACTAACTTTAAAGGCTTTTTATTATAATGCCTTACCCTACGTTGGTATAATTGTAGATCTCGGTCACTTGCCAGTTTTACGTTAAATTTCCCTAGAAAATTAAATCTGCCGTTCTGTTGTGACTCGCTTCTCAAACTGCAACAAAGAGTCAGATATGATTGAGAATAGAACGAAAAGTACTGACGGTTACGAGCTCACACTGTACGTAATTGGCGTGAATTCCTCATTGTTTAAGGGCGTAAAAAAAGTGCGTTGCAAGCGATGGGATTCTACTTTTTGTGATTATTAGGCGTACAAAAAAGCCCACGCTAGGTGGGCTCCATTATTCAAAGTATCGTGATGTTGGTTCAGGGATTAACTGGTCAGTAGTTTCTGAAGTTTATCTCTTAGCATCTCAATATGGGTTCTTTCTGGCGTTTGTTCTTTACAGTGTTCCAGTATGAATTCGATTGAGCTCAGTACCGTTCGCCAGCGAGGGGTTTTCGGTAGGGTTTCTACGCGTAGGTATTTGTCTAGCGTTCGAGTTTGCAGCGTACTGCGGTCTAAGTAGACGCGCCACAAGCCACTCTTCTCGGCGAAAGCAAACTTGGTTTCACCAGTCACCGATTCCCAGTAGATGATGGCATTCGTCATCGCATCGACCAGTACCTCACGCATTAACTCTTGCTTGTTTTTACCTTCACCGGTTGCCTTGTCAGCAAGACGAGTAAATTCTCCGCCAAGCTCTTTCAGCTGCTGTAACTTATCTTTGTCGCCTTCAAAGGCATAACTAGAGAGAGCCTCAACCGCCGTTTCAAGGTTATTGATTCGGTTTGAGTTAACACCACCACCTACATTAAAGATATACATGGTGTCGAGCCCTGAGCCTTCAGGCAGCTTAAGGATGTCACTTGGTATGCGCTGACGTGTGTCATCTATATAGATATCAATGTCACCGCAGTAGTGGGCTTGTTCTACCTTAAGGTATTTAGGTGCAATGATCTCGTCAGCCATTGAGCGTTTGAGTTGCTCCTGTCCGCGTCTGAATAGCTTCGCTGCGGCTTCGTTGGCAAAACGAATGCGTTGGTCATCGCGAATACAGATGATGGCTTCAGGTGCCGATTCTAGCTGCTCCAATAAGCGGCCTTGAGTTTCTAGCAAGTTAGCTTCAACCATCGCTCTATGTTTGAGTTCGAGTTGCAGTTGGTCGTTTTCAAGGCGTCTCTGTTCGGCTTTGCTTGCTGATAGATGCGCTGTAATTCGAGCCGCCAGTTCTTGTTTGTTGAACGGTTTAGACAAGTAGTCATTGGCACCCGCTTCGAAACCTCGAACACGGTCTTCTGCTTGGTTGAGTGCCGTTAGCATGATGATTGGCAACTGAGCATGGTCATATTGTTTACGCAGTGCTTCACAAACCTGATAGCCGCTCATTCCTGGCATCATTATGTCGAGCAGAAGCAGCTCTGGCTTCTCTTTCTCAATCAGTTCAATGGTTTCAGGGCCATCACATGCAGTACGTACTCGATAACCTTCTAACTTCAAGAAGCTGTCTAATACTCGCAGGTTAACCGGCTCATCATCGGCGATAACCAATAACGGGCCATCTGGGTTTTCACTGATAACACTGTTTTCTTGTTGGCTGTTATCAATTAAATCAGGCGCTTGGAAGTGAGAGTAGTGACCTGATTCGTTGTAACTGTCCAGCTCACCTTGAGTCGCTAGGGGCAGGGTAAAGCTAAACGTAGTGCCAAGCATTGGTTGGCTACTTACGTACAGTGAACCGCCCATTAGCTCGATCAACTGACGGCTGATCGATAGTCCAAGCCCTGCACCTTGGCGGTAGTTACTCGCATCTTGGCCTGCTTGAATCAATGGCTCAAAGATGTGCTCAAGGTACTCGGCCGGTATACCTTGGCCAGTATCGACAACTTGTACACGAATGTTGTCATCGATAACGCTGGCAGAGATAACAATTTTACCTTCTGAGGTGTACTTGATGGCATTGCCGACCAAGTTATACATCACTTGCTCAAGTCGTTGAGGATCCGATGAAACCAGACCTAAATCACTTGGGACTTGGTTAATAATACGGATTGGCTTATTGCCCAATAGGTGATGAGACAACTCTAGGACCAAGCTGGTGGCTGCCGACAAATCAACGGCTGATTTCTTAATATCTAAGCTGCCATAGCGCATCTTGTGATAATCAAGCAGATCATCAACCAAGGTCGCCAATCTCTGACCGCTATTGATGATGATATCCAACTGATATTTCTGATTAGCAGGAATAGGGCCGTTAGCTCCAGATATCAACGCTTCAGCGATACCCACCATGCCATGCAGTGGTGTTCTCAATTCATGTGAAGTAGTCGCTAAGAACTCATCTTTGAGTTTATTTGCCAGTTGTAACTCTTCGTTTTGCTTTTGAATGGTCTTAAGGTTGTCCTCAAGCTCATCGTTTTGGCTTTTGATGAGCTGCATTTTTTCACGAATAGATCGCTGCATTCTTTCGAAGCTCACCGCGAGTCGGCCTATCTCATCTTTGCGCTCGGTATTGATCATGGTTTCATCGAGATCACCCGCCGATACTTTTTCGGCAGCCCACGTCAGTTTAAGCAGTGGGGATGTGATGAAGTTAGACAGATAGTGCGATGCAACGACTACCAGAATGATCGCCGTTAGCATCACGATCACGAAGATCTTTTCTAACTGATGAATACGGGCAAACGCCTCTTTCTCTGGCAGCTCTACGACAAGAGCCCATGTTGCGTATTTCAGCTCAATTGGCGTATATGCCGCGATGATCGCTTGATCTAGGGTGTTGTCGAAGGTGCCAACCGCTGTTTCGCCAGCCAATGCTTTATCGACAACATCTAGGCTCAAGTTGATAGATTCTTGTGAATGAGCAAGGCTACGCGGCAGGTGATCATCACCTACAAGCAGCGTTTGAATATTCGAACTCTTGTTGAGATCCGCAATCAACTTAGTAATGCCGTTGATTGGTAGCCTAAACATCGCGTAACTGTGTAGGTAGCCTTGTTGAACGATAGGTGCGCCTAGCCATGCGGTCTGTTTGCCATTCTCGTCTTTAAAGTCAGAAACGATAACCGGCGTGTAATCTTCGTTAGATTTGCGTCGGTCGGTTACGTCTTTGGCTAGTCGTTGAAAGGTAATACCTAGGTTGGAGTCCTTGTATTTTCCTGTCAGCAGATTGGTGCCGTAATCGTCATTTTTAAAGACGGAATAAGCGACGTTACCGTTGATATCAACTAAGAGAATATCGTCAAAATCAGAGCGTTTAAGCAGTTCTAGGTAAGCATTATGGTAGCGCTTGTGGAGCAGGCGATAACGCTCGCTGCCAATAAAGCTGCTGGATTCAGGGAGGATCGACGTTTTGATTTGATCGCCAGAGCCTTGAATATAGCGCTGCTGTGCATTACTGCGTGCCTCGTCAATATCTAACCCCAATCGTTGAAATGCATTGATCAAACCATAAAATCGCCCGCCACTGGCATTGGCCAATTCTGAGCGAACAAAGCCCATCACTTGGGATTCTTGAGCTTGTAGGTAATCGACAATTTGCTGCTGCTTAGTATCACGAACCGAAACAAGGTGTGAGGTGCTTTGTTCCTGGAGATCCTGACTGTGCGATTGGAGGAAAAATATCGCGATAAGTGTCACAGGGGTAATACTGAGGACAAGAAATGCCAGCATTAGGGTATTTTGAAGGCGCTTAAACTTCTGCTTACGATAGAATCTAAACATAAATTGGGTACTACTTTCCTTTGATGTACTGCTAAAAGGGGCGAAAACAAGTACAGAGAATAGAATTAACGGGTTCCAATTTAACGAAATTAACGAGTTTTTTTACTTTGACAAGTAAGTGGTATTTAAAGCGTGTGCAAAAGCTCATTTTTATAGAGTTTTGACAAAAATATGAACAGACAGCGCAGATAATGACCCTGCGCTGTGCTAGAGAGGTTATTTGTTTGCGTGATAGATCGCGAATTTAGTGGTCTTATTTAGAGTCGCGCATTTTCCAAACGCTTGTTCAATAATTGGAATGTATTTTAAGAAACTATTCGCAACAATAATCATCTCACCAGAACGCTTCAAATGCTTAGGAGCCTGAGAAAGTAAGGTCTCAGTCGCGCTGTAGCTAGTGTCTAAACCTGAATGGAATGGTGGGTTACTGATGATGAACTGATAGTCTTCTGCAGTATCAGAATAGACATCGGATGCGAAGACTTTACCCGTTAAACCATTCGCTTCTAGCGTTGCTTGGCTTGATGCCACGGCAAATGCACTGATGTCGCACATTTCTAGCTCGATATCTGGGTTACGAGATGCCATCACCGCGCCCAATACGCCTGCACCACAGCCAAAATCCAGTACCTTGCCTTTTAGTTTTGGCAGAGTATCCAACAGAAGTTGGCTACCGACATCGAATTGACCGTGACTGAAGACGCCAGGAAGGCTTTTTACCGTAAGTGATTGCTCACCAATGTTAACCGTGTAGGTCTTAAACCAGTCTTGCAGGTTGAACGCTTGTGGTTGCTCGAAGCATTGACCCCAGTAGAAAGAGCAACGACGCGCTGAATCGTATTTAACAACTTTGCCGTAAGGAGCAAACATCTTCTCGATGCTTTTCACGCCTGAACGGTTTTCACCAACCACGACGATC
The DNA here is from genome assembly GCF_041469785.1 of Vibrio sp. 10N.286.48.F5. Lineage (NCBI taxonomy): Bacteria > Pseudomonadati > Pseudomonadota > Gammaproteobacteria > Vibrionales > Vibrionaceae > Vibrio > Vibrio sp. 10N.286.48.F5. The sequence goes on from NZ_JBFRLG010000001.1 coordinate 170,285, forward strand.
TCGGTATCTTTGCCTAGCTTGGCAAATAGCATCGCCAACAAAAATTCCGCTTCCGCTTTGGCTTTTGGCCAGTACAACATCACTAAGTCGGCTTTAGTCTCTTCGGTAAACTCCGCACCATAAAAACGTTGGATGGTGTTGTAGCCTTCTAATTGACGGTAGTAGCTGTAATTAGAAGTAAACACAGAGACAGATTCACAATGCTTCGCTAACTCAACAGGGAACAAGTCTTCTGCCTCACCGGCAACTAAAACATGTTTGCCTTCAAAGTAGGCGAGTTGGCGTTGAGCAATCTGGCTTGGTGCAATATAAGCTGACATAGGACACTCTGTTGAATCGTTAGCAAAAAATGAGGGCGGATTTTCGCATAATCCGCCCAAAGCTTGAAGTGTTTAATACGGGTTCGCCAATCAAGTTGACGTCAAGTTCGTTAACTCTTGTCTTGCTGGTTTAAAAAGTCCTTAAACTCTTCATCGTAGATGTTGAATAGGACAATGGTAATCGCAAAAATCAATGGTCCGTAGATAAGACCAATTAGGCCAAACAGTTGAATACCACCCAATAGTGAGAAGAAGATCATCAGGGTATTCATGCCTGCACTGCCTTGCATTAGCAGCGGACGCAGAAGGTTATCAATTGAACCAACAATCGCTACACAGTAAACCGTTAGGAAAATCGCCCACGTGGTATCACCAGTTAGGAACAAGTAGGTTGCTGCTGGAATCCAGATTAATGCGGTACCCACAACTGGGATGAAAGAGGCAAAGCCCATCATAGTACCCCAAAATAGACCTGGGAAACCGGCAATCCACATACCTAAACCGCCGGCAAAACCTTGCGCTATTGCGGTTAAGAATGAGCCCATTACTGCTGATTTAGATACTTGTTCTATCTCTGTTAGAAGTTTGTCTTCTTGGCTACGAGACAGCGGCAGAATATGACGAACCACACTGATGATTTTGTCATGATCTCTTAATAAGAAGAACAAAACGAACAGCATCAAGAAGAAATCCATCAAGAAATTGGTTGCGTCACCTAAGATTTTGGCACTGATACCAACTAGCTTAGAACCAAAGCTGGTCGCAAACTCACCGACTTTTTGTGCGATGGCTTGGGGCTCAATGTTGTCGAAAGGCAGGTAGTTATTCACAAATGACAGCGCTTTGACCACTAACGGATGAGCAAACAGAGTCTGAATGCCACCGTGGGTCACCCATTGGTAAGTATTCTGAGAGAACAGAGAACCTTGCTGAACAATTGCTGCGAATACTGCCAATAAAGGGATAACAATAATGAAGGTCAGTATGATACAAGACAGCAGAGAGACGATGTTTTCTTTATTCGGGAGCTTTTTTTCAAGCCACTCATGGATTGGGAACATCAATAGTGAAATGATAAAGGCCATCACGATAGAGTTAACGTATGGCTCGATAAGCAAGTAACAAGCATAAGCCGCCGCGAGTAGGGCAATGATGATCACCCAGTGGCTGGAATTGATTTTGAGTTTTTCTGACACGGTAATGGTCTCTATATTTGCGTTCTGAGTTTATAATGGCTGCAAAACAGAGAGTTAGCAATGAGGAGTTTTGATAATGGGATGCTGTAATAAAGATAAGAAATGCCAAGACGAAGAACAGCAAACAAAAAAAGAGATCCCTTGGTTCAGAATGTTCCTTGGTACCTTGATGTTGTTGGTTTTCCTTTTCTGGGAACGTTAATGCTTTTGGTTCAGCTTTAGCCTTAGTCGACGGCTAAATAAGCTGTCATATTTGTGGCTGGTGAGCGCGATATATAAAAAGGGCTGCATTTAATGCAGCCCTAAATTCAATCGGTTAGCGACTTATAAAGTGCTTTCGATTATTTGCTTTCAGCAGCAATGATCGCAAGAGAGCGGTCAGCAGCTTCTAGTGTTGCATCAAGTTCTTTTGAACCATGAGCAAGAGAAGTAAAGCTTGCTTCGAATGCTGAAGGTGCAAGGTAAACACCGTGATCTAACATTAGGTGGAAGAAGCGCTTGAAGCGTTCTACATCACACTTAGTTACATCTTCGTAGCACGTCACAGTTTCTTGGTCAGTGAAGAAGAAACCAAACATACCGCCAACTTGATGAACTAGCATCGGGATGCCGTGCTTGTCAGCAAGTTGCTTGAAGCCTTTTGCCAACTGCTTAGTTTTTGAAGCTAGACGCTTTTCGTTGCCTTCTTCTCGTAGAAGGTTCAAACATGCGTAGCCAGCAGCCATTGCAACAGGGTTACCTGAAAGCGTACCCGCTTGGTAAACAGGGCCAGTTGGTGCGATGTATTGCATCACGTCTTTACGACCACCGAAAGCACCGACAGGCATGCCGCCGCCAATCACTTTACCAAGACACGTTAGGTCTGGCTTGATGTTGTAGTAAGCCTGAGCACAACCTTCAGCAACGCGGAAACCTGTCATTACTTCATCAAAGATTAGCAATGCACCTTCTTGATCACAGATTTCACGTAGACCTTCGTGGAAGCCTTCTACAGGAGGGATACAGTTCATGTTACCCGCTACTGGCTCAACGATGATACAAGCGATCTCACCTTTGTTTGCTGCGAAGATTTCACGTACTGAATCTAGATTGTTGAAGGTTGCTGTTAGCGTTAGTTTCGCAAAATCAGCCGGTACGCCTGGAGAGCTTGGTTGACCTAAAGTCAGTGCGCCAGAACCAGCTTTTACAAGTAGGCTGTCTGCGTGGCCGTGGTAGCAGCCTTCAAACTTAAGAATTTTGTCACGACCAGTGAAGCCACGAGCTAGACGAATCGCGCTCATTGTTGCTTCTGTACCTGAGCTCACCATACGTAGCTGTTCCATTGATGGAACCATCTCAGATACCAGTTCAGCCATTTTGATTTCAGTTTCGGTTGGAGCACCGAAGCTAAGGCCGCGTTGAGCTGCTGCAATAACTGCGTCACGAATAACCGCGTGGTTGTGACCAAGGATCATTGGACCCCAAGAGCCAACGTAATCGATATACGCTTTACCATCAGCATCAAAAATAAGTGGGCCATCAGCGCGTTCAACGAAGATTGGAGAACCACCTACGCCATTGAATGCACGAACTGGAGAGTTTACGCCACCAGGAATGGTTTGCTGTGCTTTTTCGTACAGCTCTGCTGATTTGGTCATTGATATATCCTCTTTTGACTGTCGGACCAATTGGCACGCATTGTACCTATCCCTAATCCAACTAGGAATGCTTTCGCCCAGATAATCACCCGAATCTGGTTGTTTTGTGTGGTTACACGTTTTAATTGTTAGATATTGGCGAGTTTACAGCAGTAAAAGGACCGATCCTGTGGTGAATACTTGAACGTTTCAGTCAGGTATTAGATAATCACCGGAATATAAGAAAATACTCAACAACTATGGTCTCGAATTAGATTTGTATCATGTTGTTTTTGACACAGGTAAGAGAGGTTGTCGTGAGCGAAGTAAATATCCCATTGTCTTTTTCTGATGCAGCAGCTACCCGCGTACAAACGCTAATTGCTGAAGAAGAAAACCCAGAACTAAAACTGCGTGTATACATTACAGGTGGTGGTTGTAGCGGTTTCCAATACGGCTTCACATTTGATGAAAAAGTAAATGATGGCGACACTACAATTGTAAACAGCGGTGTAACGCTGGTTGTTGATCCAATGAGCCTACAATACCTAATGGGCGGCATGGTTGATTACACTGAAGGCCTAGAAGGCGCACGCTTCTTTGTGAACAACCCGAACGCTACAACAACATGTGGTTGTGGCGCATCATTCAGCGTATAGCATGAGTTGAAAATAGCTTGAGCTCAAAGCTGTATTAGATACATTTCAAACGCCGAACTTATGTTCGGCGTTTTTGTTTTTACTTAGTAACTTATTACTTTTCAAAGCATTCCTCTCATTTTTAGTACACGGCATATTTTTTAAACTGTCGATAGCGTCCAACTTCGTTGAGGATTGGTCTGTTAAGGTTACCTTTGTGCATAAGGAAGTTGCACATCACGCTATTAAGCCAACTAGCGCGCCTGAATGACATCGGACAAAAGGATTTGTTATGCCCACTCTATTTTCTAACTCACCACTTTTTCAGAAATTGAAGCAGCCGTGGCTGGTTTCTCTGACTCTAGTCGTGTTGTTGTCGATCTGGCTTGGTTTAGGCGTAGGGCAAGCAGAAGAGTCACCTGAAAAAAAGGCAACAGAAATTCCGCTGGCTAAGGTTTCCTTTCAAACCTTCACCTCATCACCGACCTTTAAAACGATTGATCTCTATGGAAGAACGGCGCCCGATAGGCATGCTCGTCTAGGTGCAGAAGTCGCGGGTAAGATTGTCAGATTGAATGTTGTTAAGGGGGGGATGGTTAAAGCAGGACAAGCCATTGCCCAGATAGATAAGGGTGATTTAGAGATTCAACTAGAGCGAGCATCTGCGTTATATCGCTTGAAGCAGAAAGAGTTCAAAGCGGCGCAGTCACTGAAGAAAAGAGGACTGCAAGGTGAAATCGCCTACACCACAGCTGAGGCTTCATTAACAGAAGCAAAAGCCATGATGCGCAATGCGGAATTGGCTTTAAAGAATACTGTCATTACTTCGCCTTTTTCGGGTGTGGTTCAAGATTTGATGGTGGAGCTCGGTGATTTCGTTAGTGTTGGCGATCCTGTTGCTGGCGTGATTGACCTCGATCCTTTGGTTATTGAGGCGGATGTCAGTGAGCGTCATATCCAACATTTGCTAGTCAATCAATCTGCTTTGGTTCGTTTGTTAGGGCGAGAAGAAGCGGAAGGCCGTTTACGCTATGTTTCTCGTATCTCTTCTGTTGCTACTAATACCTTCCCAATCGAGATAGAAATCGATAACTCTAAAGGCCTATTACCAGCAGGTGTCAGTGCCGAAGTTAAACTCAACCTAGAAACAAGAGATGCAATAAAGATAACACCGGCGATGCTAGCATTGGATGAGGCGGGTAACCTAGGGGTCAAAACCTTGGTTTCAGTCGATGACTCACCAACGGTGAAGTTTGTAGGCATTCAGCTAGTAAAGGCCGAACAAGATGGAGTGTGGCTCACGGGGCTAGGTCAACGCGTCGATATCATCACAGTAGGCCAAGGGTTTGTGCGTGATGGTGATTCGGTGATTGCTGTTAAGCAAGTCGCTGAACTCTCTAACGTAACCGCAGAGTAGGAGATAACCGATGTATTCAATTATTGATGCAGCCTTGTCTCGTGCTCGAACAATGCTCTCCCTTTTAGCGTTAATCCTTGTAGCCGGTGTCGTCACCTATATCACGATACCTAAGGAATCGAGCCCAGACATTACCATCCCAATTATCTATGTTTCGGTCGGGCACCAAGGGATCTCGCCAACGGATGCAGAACGTTTATTGGTTCGACCTATTGAGCAAGAGCTGAGGTCGATTGAAGGCGTAAAAGAGATGACAGCAACCGCAGCAGAAGGGCATGCCTCTGTTGTGTTGGAGTTTAATGTTGGCGTCGATCTCACCAAAGCAATGGCCGATGTGCGTGACGCGGTTGATCTGGCTAAACCAAAACTACCAGAAGACAGTGACGAACCGACCGTAAATGAGGTGACGCTGGCTTCTGAGCAACCTGTTTTGTCTGTTGTGCTATTCGGTACCGTTCCTGAGCGCACCATAGTGCAAATTGCCCGAGAGCTTGGAGACAAATTAGAAAGCTATCGCCAAATCCTTGAAGTCGATATTGCGGGCGATCGCGCTGACATCGTCGAGATCATTGTCGATCCGTTATTGATGGAGAGCTACAGCTTAGATCAAGCGGATATCTATAATCTGATCGCTCTGAACAATCGAGTGGTGGCCGCAGGTTTTGTTGATACTGGCTACGGACGTTTTTCTGTCAAAGTCCCTTCGGTATTTAACTCCTTAAAAGACGTGCTTGAGTTGCCTATTAAAGTGGATGGCAAGCAGGTGGTCACTTTTGGCGATGTCGCTACGGTTCGTCGAGCGTTTCGAGATCCTGAAAGTTTTGCTCGTTTAGATGGCAAATCTGCGGTGGTGTTGGATATCAAGAAGCGTGCAGGTGAGAACATCATCGAAACCGTTGAGCTAGTCAAAGCGGTAATGGCTGGTGCTCAGCAGCAAGCGGAATGGCCAAATAACCTGTTGGTCAAATACACCTGGGATGAATCTAAAGATGTGAAGATCATGCTTAATGATCTGCAAAACAATATCTTATCCGCCATTATTCTGGTGGTGATCGTTATCATCGCGATTCTTGGTGTGCGTACCGCTTTGTTAGTGGGTATTTCCATTCCAGGCTCATTCCTAACCGGGTTATTGGTTCTTTCGGTGTTTGGCTTAACCGTCAACATCGTAGTGCTGTTCTCTCTGATTATGGCGGTGGGGATGCTAGTAGACGGTGCGATTGTGGTGACCGAATTTGCAGACAGGCGAATGCAAGAGGGTGAAGGGCGCAAAGCCGCTTACCGAGATGCAGCGAAACGGATGGCGTGGCCAATAACCGCATCGACTGCCACAACCTTAGCCGCATTTGCTCCGTTACTGTTTTGGCCGGATGTGACGGGCGAATTCATGAAGTTCCTGCCATTAACACTGATCGCGACATTAACTGCCTCATTGATTATGGCGCTGTTGTTTGTGCCAGTATTAGGCGGTTTGATTGGCAAACCTCAATACGTGTCGTCTCAGAGCCAAGCTCGAATGGTCGCACTACACAACGGTGATTTCTCACAGGCTACTGGTTTAACCAAGGCTTACTACCACACGCTTTCGATTGCGATTAAACACCCCTTTAAGATTTTGTTCAGTGCGGCACTGCTCGCGGTTGCAGTTGGTTTTACTTATTCAAAAGCGGGTCTAGGTGCAGAGTTCTTCCCAGAAGTTGATCCGCCATTCTTTAATGTCAAAGTTCGCTCGCATGGGGATCTGTCTATCCAAGAAAAGGATGACATCATGCGTGATATTGAACTGATGATGCTCAATCATGATGAGTTCGATACCGTTTACACGCGTACTGGTGGTGACGACCAGATTGGTTTGATCTCAATTACGCCTGTTGACTGGCAATATCGACGCAGCGTTAAGGCGATTATTGATGAGTTGAAGGTACAAACCGATCAATACGCTGGTGTTGAGATTGAATATAAGTTCCCTGATGCTGGGCCTCCGGTTGAAAATGACTTAGTGATTGAGCTGTCGGCAAGAACTCCAGAGCAGCTCAATCAGGCTGCAAAAATTGTGAGAGGTTGGGCTGATGGAAATAAAGCACTGACCAATATCAGCGATACTGCGAGTAAAGATGGCATCGATTGGAAGGTGGATATTCGCCGCGACGATGCTGCGCGCTTTGCTGCTGATGCGACCTTGGTGGGTAATACCGTTCAATTCGTGACTAATGGTCTCAAGATTGGTGATTACCTCCCAGATGATTCTTCAGAAGAGGTCGATATATTGGTGCGTTACCCGAATGATAAAAGGGATATTGGACGCTTCGACCAGCTTAGGGTGAAAACGCCAGCAGGTTTAGTACCTATTACTAATTTCGCTCAGATCGTTCCCGACCATAAGCAAGACACCATTAAACGCCTTGATGGCAAGCGTGTGGTGAACATCATGGCGGATATGGAAGAAGGGTATAACCTTGCTCTCGAACTACCAAAGATCGAACAAGCATTGAGTGAGCTAGGGCTGCCGAGTAGCGTGGAATTTCGCATCCGTGGTCAAAACGAAGAACAAGAAAACTCGTCAGCCTTTTTACAAAGTGCTTTCTTGGTTGCTTTGGCGGTAATGGCTTTGATTCTGATTACTCAGTTCAATAGCTTCTATCAAGCGTTTTTGATTCTGAGTGCTGTATTGTTTTCGACCGTTGGCGTGTTCGTTGGCTTACTGATCTTCCAACGTCCGTTTGGCATTGTGATGTCGGGAATTGGGGTAATAGCGCTCGCCGGCATAGTCGTGAACAACAACATCGTGTTGATTGATACTTATAATCAGCTCATCAAAAGAGGCTTGGACAAGCGAGATGCGATTCTAAGAACCGGTGTTCAGCGTTTAAGGCCAGTAATGCTCACGACGGTTACGACTATCTTAGGTTTAATGCCGATGGTGTTAGAGATGAACATCGACCTGATTAATCAAAAGATAGAGTTTGGCGCGCCAAGTACACAATGGTGGTCACAGCTTGCGACCGCTATTGCTGGTGGTTTGGCGTTTGCCACGGTGCTGACTTTAGTATTAACCCCTTGTTTGTTAATGCTTGGACGGAACAACAAACCTGAAAAACAGTAGCTAGTTGTGGTATGTGAGCATAAAAAAGAGCGCCTTGATGGGCGCTCTTTGCATTTTTCTATTTTGCAGTGAAGCTACAAACGCCTAGTTAGTCGCTAGTAACTGACCGTATCGCTCAAGGTTTCTTAATCGAATCTCTGAGTTGGCAATAAAGGTTGCTTTTGCTTTACCAGTTAACGACTTGGATTGAGGCAATTTCACGGTACGCGCATTTTTATGTACGCCATTAACCAAGAATTCATAATGTAAGTGCGGGCCAGTCACACGGCCTGTACCGCCCAAAGTACCAATGGTTTGGCCTTGTTTTACGCGCTGACCGGTTTTCACCATACGTCGCTTCATGTGCAGGTACTTGGTGATGTAGGTGTTGCTGTGGCGGATGAACACGTAGTTACCATTGAATTGGTTGTAACCTGACTTCTGAACAATACCGTCACCGGCTGCCCAGATAGGCGTGCCAACAGGGGCTGCGTAGTCAGTACCGCGGTGAGCTCGAATCTTACCGGTTACTGGGTGTCTCCTGGTAGGGTTAAAGTTCGATGTTACGCGACGAAAATCAATTGGTGAGCGCAAGAACGCCTTCTTCATCGCACGACCATTTTCATCGAAGTAGTTGCCGCTTTTATCATCCAATACCGCGGTAAACGAATCGCCTTGGTTTTTGAACACGGCTGCCATGATCTTACCGCGACCAACTACTTCACCTTCAACCACTTTCTCTTGGTATAAGATTTTGAAGCTGTCGTTCTTACGAATATCTAACGCAAAGTCGATATCCCAACCGAAGATGCCGGCCAGTTCCATAATTTGGTTTGCGGTTAAACCTGCGCTGACGCCAGCGTTCCAGAAGTTAGAGGTGATGTTGGCTTCGGCATAATTGTATTGGTATACCACTTCTTTTTTGTCGAAACTTGATGAGAAAGAATCGCCAGATTTAGTGATCTTGAAGCTTTCAAACGCACTAAGTTGTCGTTTTAACTGAATAAGGTCGTTGTTTTCATCAAAGCCGAACTGCAAGACATCACCAGGTCTGAGGTTAGACAGCTGCTTCTTAATATCATTATTGGTATTGAGTAGCGTGATCAGCAGACGGTATGAGAGGCCAATACGTTCAAATAAAACAGAGGTGCTTTCGCCAGAGCGAACGGTGTATTTCTCCCAATTGAGCACTGCCGTCGGTGGAGCGTCACTTGAGCTAATAAGTGCAGAGGCATTGATAGTCAGTGGGTAATGTTTTCCCACAACTAAAGCGCCCGAATCGTCACGCAAACTGTTGACGTCGGGGAGTAAGAAAATCGCGACGAAAATTATGGCACTAAAAAATGCGATAAAAGCCCGGTGCAAAATAGGAAGGCGTGCAAAAATAGACAACATGTTCCGGTTCGTTCTGTAAATATTATGAAAATCGACGACGGAATAGTGTAACTGGTTTCAAAATACATCGCTATTCAAGTAAGATGTCTAATTAATGTATTTTTGCCAAATCTGTGGGAGTGAACAAGAATGGCGAGTATTGAAGCTGCACTAGCCGAGATCAAACGTGGCGTAGAAGAACTGATTCCAGAAGACGAACTGATTGCAAAACTAAAAGAAGGTCGTCCTTTACGCATTAAGCTGGGTGCCGATCCAACAGCTCCAGATATCCACCTAGGCCATACGGTTATCTTTAACAAGCTTCGTGCTTTCCAAGAGCTTGGTCATGAAGTGACATTCCTTATCGGTGATTTCACTGCAATGGTTGGTGACCCATCAGGTAAAAACTCAACACGTCCACCGCTAAGCCGCGAAGACGTATTGAAGAATGCTGAAACTTACAAAGAGCAAGTATTCAAGATTCTAGATCCTGCGAAGACGCAAATTCGTTTCAACTCTGAATGGCTATCTGAGCTTGGCGCTGAAGGCATGATTCGTCTTGCTTCTAACCAAACTGTTGCTCGTATGCTTGAGCGTGATGACTTCAAAAAGCGTTACGCTGGTGGTCAACCGATCGCAATCCACGAATTCATGTACCCACTTCTACAAGGTCACGACTCTGTTGCACTAGAGAGCGACGTTGAGCTTGGCGGTACTGACCAGAAGTTTAACCTTCTAATGGGTCGTGAACTGCAAAAAGCAGCAGGTCAAAAACCACAAGCGGTACTAATGATGCCACTACTTGTTGGTCTAGACGGTGTTAAGAAGATGTCTAAGTCTGCGCATAACTACATCGGTATTAGCGAAGCACCAAGCGAGATGTTTGGTAAGATCATGTCTATCTCTGACGATCTAATGTGGAGCTACTACGAGCTGCTGTCTTTCCGTCCTCTTGAAGAAGTTGCGGAACTGAAAGCTGGCGTTGATGCAGGTAAGAACCCGCGTGACGTTAAAGTGCTTCTTGCTAAAGAGATCATCGCTCGTTTCCACAGTGAAGCAGATGCTGAAGCCGCTGAGCAAGAGTTCGTTAACCGTTTTGCTAAGAACCAAGTTCCTGATGAAATGCCGGAGTTTGAATTCGAAGCAGGCCTGCCAATTGCGAACGTTCTAAAAGAAGCGGGTCTTGTAAACTCGACTTCTGATGCGATGCGTATGATCAAGCAAGGCGCTGCTAAGCTTGAAGGCGAGAAGATTGAAGACAGCAAATTCGTGCCTGAAGCAGGTACTGCCGTTTACCAAGTAGGTAAGCGTAAGTTTGCTCGTATTACTATTAAGTAATAATGCACATCAATAATTGAACCAAAGGCATCCACGGATGCCTTTTTTATTGACTTAAAATTGACGAAACTTTGAAACGCCTATTGCTACACTATGCGCGCTGTCAAATTGACAGTAATTCTGGAGATTTTTATGAACAATACCGACCATCCTCCTAGTTTGAATGGAGAAGAATAACCTGTCTCGGTATTGATCTATTGTCCTGCCGTTCAGGTAGGGTATCTTTGTTTCCCCCCGCATTCTTTTCCACACACTAGATTCTAACAAGTAGACACATCAGTAGCTTTCAGCTCTTGGTGCGCTTAGCTGTACGCTCTTGGTGTATTAGCTATAGGCTATTTGTTTTGATGGTCGTTACCTTTGCCAATCGGGAGATTCGCCATGACGGTAATGAACAACACTTTTTTATCTATTGAAGCTCTGTACTCAGAGCAAGACATCCAAGCTGTATCGAATGCATTTCAACAGTACGGACGTGAACAACAAATTAATCTTTTGAATCGAATGCCGCTCGAAGATGCGGTGCTAGTGCTGGGGCAATGCTCTTTGAGTACGATTCAGACTTTACTTAGTGAGCTAGAAGAGCAGGGCTTTGAGAAGCGCTCTCGACATCTAGCTCACCAACTAGGGCTGATCTACTCTGAGGTAGAACCTCAACAGGGTTACCTTTCGACTGGCGTCATGAGCCACGTCAGGCAGCGTATCGGTTGGATTATTTCGTTAGCACTATTGGGAATCGTCTCAGGGCTTATCATTGCTCAGTATGAAGACATTCTCAGTCAGTTGGTACTTTTGGCAATCTACATGCCGGTAATTGCTGCTGCTGGTGGTAACACCGGAACACAAGCAGCGACTTTGGTGATCCGAGCCTTAGCCACAGGTGAGTTGAAAAAACGCCAATGGGCTAACGTTCTATGGAAAGAGTTTAGAGTTGCTATTTGTTTAGCTTTAGCGATTGCTGTAGTGATGATTGGACGTATTTTGCTCTTTAGTGAAAACCAAGCGACAGGTGGTTATGATATCAACATGATTGCGTTAGCTATTGCGGTAGCGCTGTTTATTCAGGTGACCATATCAACCGTGCTGGGTGGCGGATTGCCGATAGTTGCTAGGCTATTTAAGCTTGATCCAGCGGTGTTAGTGAGCCCAGTGCTTGCTTCCATAGTTGATATCTCAGGAATGTGGATCTACTTCACTGTGGTTAACTCATTCCTCGGTATCGCTTAGCTCCTATAAAAATAGGCACCTATAAAAATAGCTAAATACATCTGAGAAATAAAAATGGCGCTGCAGATTGAAGGTCTTCAGCGCCATTTTTATTATTAAACTAGAAGCTTACACAAAGCTAAGCATTACTTAGATTTGCTTTGTGGTTGACTGAACTCGACCACATCTTTGTAGAAAGCACGTTCAAACTGGGTGATTGGTGCTTCCACTGGTTTGTCTGGATCTTGTTCTTCAGGGAAGTAATCACGGACAAATTGCACAAACAGAGAGTTTGGTTTTCCCGCTTTATCCAATCCGTATCCCGCCATGTTGTAACTGCCGTATAGAGAACCACTTTTGGCGATAATGTTGCCTTGAATCGGTGCTTTTCTCATGCTTTGACGGTATTTGAGCGTTCCATCAGTGCCAGATCTAGGCATAGCCTCAATCAGGTTGAGCTGTTGATCGTTTTCCCAGATATAACGAAGCACTTGAGCCATGGTCTGTGACCTCATTCGGTTGTTTCTGGATAACCCTGAACCATCGACGAGCTGCGCTTTACTGAGGTCAATATTAGCCTTGGTCAGCAGTATCTGCTTTATCGCTTCAGTACCGTTATTGAAGCTACCCGGTTGAACATAAAATGTCGCTCCTAGCGTTTTAGTTAGATTATCTGCGATAAGGTTATCCGACTTCTTGAGCATGATATCGAGCAGTTCAGGAAGCTTTTCTGAGTTGTGACTAGCGACTAACGTGGTTTTGTCTGCTTTCGCTTTTTTACCAATAATCACATCACCTTTTACTTCTATTTTCAGTTCTTTGAGAAGCGATGTCACGACTTGATAGGTGTAAAGTTCTGGATTTTGAATGGCGAACTTAAGTGGCAGTGGCTTTTTGCGCTCAACCAAGCAACCAGAGAGCTTGTAAGCGTTATCTGGTGTGGTGATGAGTTCCAAGTCGCATTGTGTCGCCTTCTGCCCAGAGCGAGTTACCGTGGCAGCGGTGGTCGTCACGTCTATCGGATAGTGAGCGGGAATATAAACGCGAGTGCTGCCATTACCTTTTGTATAAATAGAGGCTTGTGCGCAGTTGCTGTCTAAGGTCATTGCACTAGAAGGCGCGCTGTAACAAACCCCTAGAATGTCCCAAGGCCACCCCACAGCTCGCTGATAGCCCGTAAAAGTCGAGTTATCTAGGTATAAGTTGCCCTTGATGGTTCTGGATTGAGATTTTGCGTATTGAGCCAAAAGGCTTTTAAGCTGTTCTCGTTGTAGGGTCGGGTCGCCACTAAATGAAATGATTGAGTCATTCCCAGAACGGGCAATGCTGGTCGTGTAGTGAAAGTCACCCCCTAGCTCCAACTTAGCCGCTAAAGCTGTCACCAGCTTTAAAGTACTGGCGGGCGGGTAGAAGCCATCACTGTTGGAATTCATTTTGTTTGAATCGCCTCTCAGGGATTCCAAAATTACACTTGTGCTGCTGCCATCAGGCAATTTATCTAGAGGGGGGTAAGCGAAAGCGTTAACTGAGAAAGCGCTAATGGAAAAACTACATACAAGTAGTGTGGGTAGAAGGCGCATAGAAGATTTCTTGGATGGCTGATGTTTTTAGTATACAGATATAAAAAACGCCCGCTAGATAGCGAGCGTTTTGATTCTCAATTAACTAATTAATCAATTAGATAATCAGAATTAGAAGTCGTAACGTAGACCTAGAGCTAGCTCATCTTCAGCATCTGCTTTTGATGCAGGGCCGTTAAGAAGGCCAACTGAACCTAACTTGTCACCTTCAGAGATAAGGTTGAAGTTGTACGAGATGTACGTACGGAAGTTAGGCTTGAAGTAGTAAGTCGCATCGATAGCAACGTTGTCAGCTGAAGTTTCACCGTCAGTTTCTGCGTTGTTGTACGTTAGAGTGAATGCAGTTTTATCTAGCGTGTACGCAGTTGCGAATTCGTAACCAGTGTAATCGCCGTTTTTGTCTGCTAATTCACCGTCAGTGAATGTACCAGCAAAGTATAGAGCTTCAGTGCGGAAAGATGCCGCTAGCATGTACTCGTTTTGCTCGTCTTGATCAGCGTAACCTGCACCTAGCTTAAAGCCAGAATCGCCGATTGCGTAGATACCAGATAGAGAGTAGCCGTCTGCGTCGTTGTCAACGAACTCACCAGCAGCGTTTTCTGAACGGTCAGCAAAACGGTAGCTTGCTTTAACGCCTAGGTCTTGGAATTGACCTTTGTATGAAACCATGTTGTCTGAACGGTCAGCTGCTGCAATTTTGTATGCCGCTGAGTTACCGTGGTAAGACATGATATCGGTAAAGTCAGTGATAACGCCTAGCGCACCGTCGTTTTTACCGTAAGTTACTTCACCGAATGTACCGCCGATACCAGCGTATGTGTAACGGTTAGTGATGTCGCCGTCGTTGTTATCAGTAGAGCCGCCGTTTTCAGCAGTTGTGAATTCGCCTTCGTAGAAACCAACACCGTATAGGCCGTCTTGGATTTCAACTTTACCTAAGAAGTTAAGACGTACACGTGTTTTGTCTTCAGCTTTGCCATCTTTTAGAGATAGACGAGCTTCAGCACGACCACCGATCTCTAGAGAAGTGCCGTTAGAGCTGTATACAGAAGTGCCGTCGATACCACCAGCTTGTTTACCGTCCGCTGCTACTGCGTTAGTAGCAAGAGCTGCAGCAGATACAGCAAGCGCGATCATAGTCTTGTTCATGTTATTATTTCCTAATTACTGTCCATAGAAGTTTTATCAAGGATTTGAACCCTTTTGTGTATTGCCTGTATTAATCAGGCTTCATAACCATGATTAGAACAGAAGTCTGAAAAATGCCAGTGCAATCCATGGGTTACTTTTTACCTCTAAAGTTCCATAGTCAGTTAGTAAAATGATATAAAACTAAAAAATGAACACTGTTTTATTATATCTCTTGTTGATTAAGTGTTTGTTTTAAAGTGATTTTTATAAAAGTGTGATCTGTGTTTATTTTGTTTGTTTTTTGTTTTTTTAGGTATTTAATTCTCAACTTATTGATGGGGAGGTTATTATTCATTTTTGTGATGTCTGTAATTTAGACCTAGATAAAGCTTTTATAACGCAAAGTGGAATAAAGGTGATTTAGCCATAAAGTTTGTTTACACTAAGCCAAATCGTTTTGTTTCTATCACCCAATAAATACGTTGGGTGTATTTATGTTGGCCAAAGAAAGCTTTGGCATAGAGGTAAAAAATGGAAAAGGTTCCAATGACAGTACGTGGCGCTCAGCAGCTACGTGACGAATTAGATCGCCTACTTAAGCTACGCCCTGTTATCTCAGCAGCTATTGGTGAAGCACGTGAACTAGGTGACTTAAAAGAGAATGCTGAATACCACGCCGCTCGTGAAGAGCAGGGTATTTGTGAAGCTCAGATCCGTGATATTGAATATAAGCTATCACTGGCTCAGATCATCGATGTAACGCAAATGGATAATACGGGCAAGATTATCTTTGGTACGACAGTGACACTGATTGATGTGGATACCGATGATGAGTTCCGCTACCAAATCGTTTCAGAAGACGAAGCAGACATCAAAACGGGTCGCATTTCTGTGAAATCGCCAATTGCTCGCGGTCTTATCGGTAAAATGGAAGGCGACGAAGTCATGATCTCTACCCCTGGTGGTGACAAAGACTTCGAAATCGACAAAGTAGAATATATCTAATTGAATTTTCTTTGTTTCTGATAAGTAAAAAGGTCGCTAAATGCGACCTTTTTCGTTTCTCACGCTACACTAAAAGATAAGCGCTGTGGCTTCCTATTAGTGAAGTTAGCTTATATCAAACTCGCTTATTTACGTGGAATCTCGATTTTACGTGCTTCTGACTGGCGGAACAGTACTAGAACTTTACCGATAGTCTGTACTTTCTCAGCTTTAGTTTCACGTACAATTGCATCGATAATCAGTTGCTTAGTCTCACGGTCTTCTGATGCAACTTTAATCTTGATCAGTTCGTGGTGGTCTAGAGCTAATTCGATTTCCGCTAGAACAGCTTCAGTAAGTCCATTTGCGCCCATTAGCACAACAGGTTTTAAACTGTGAGCTAGGCCCTTTAGATGCTGCTTTTGTTTGGTACTTAGGTTCATTACGCGGCCAATTTTCTTTACTATTAGGGTTGAAAAAACCTATTTTAACGCCATCTAAAGCTGAAGACTATAATTTATTCAGCAATTAGTACTTTCCTCCAATTTAGGTATCCAATGAGCAAACAGAAACACTCGGCCAGTTCAGGCCGTTGGTTGAAGGAACACTTCGACGACAAGTACGCAAATGAAGCAAGAAAGAAAGGCTATCGTTCACGTGCTTATTTCAAAATGGAAGAGATTCAAACGAAAGATAAATTGCTGTCTCCTGGGATGACCATTGTGGATTTGGGTGCAGCACCTGGCGGTTGGTCTCAATATGCTGCTAAGATTGTTGGAGACAACGGACAAATCATTGCGTGTGACTTGTTACCAATGGATCCGATTGCTGGTGTTAGCTTTTTACAAGGCGATTTCCGCGAAGAAGCTGTGCTAGATGCCTTGTTGGAACGTATACAACCAAACATGGTTGATGTCGTGATGTCAGATATGGCACCTAATATAGCAGGCAACAATTCTGTGGATCAGCCAAGAGCTATGTATTTAGTTGAATTAGCTTTGGATATGTGTCGACAAGTTCTAGCTACCAATGGTAGTTTTGTTGTAAAAGTATTCCAAGGCGAAGGGTTTGACCAATACGTTAAGGACGTCCGCGAGATGTTTAAAACAGTAAAAGTTAGAAAACCCGACTCTTCTCGAGCTCGATCTCGTGAAGTGTTTATCGTAGCCACTGGTTACAAAGGTTAACGATTCTCTTCCAAGAGTGAGAGTTAACAACATGGCTACAGGTTACAAACTGTAGTACCCTACCTTTAATTACAATTAGTTATCGAGAGGCTTACACCTTGAGTGACATGGCAAAAAATTTAATTCTGTGGCTTGTTATCGCGGTAGTGTTGATGTCGGTATTCCAGAGCTTCGGCCCTGGGGAAAGTAACGGCAGAGCAGTAGATTACACCACGTTTGTACAGGAAGTTGGCCAAGGCCAGATTCAAGACGCACAGTTCAATAACAGCGAAATCACTTTCACACGTCGTGGTGGTGGTTCTAAGTATGTAACTTACATGCCTGTTTATGATCAAAAGCTACTTGATGACTTAATTAATCAAAACGTAAAAGTTCAGGGTACACCACCTGAAGAGCAGAGCCTGCTTGGCACTATCTTCATCTCATGGTTCCCAATGATCTTACTGATTGGTGTATGGATTTTCTTCATGCGTCAAATGCAAGGCGGCGGCGGCGGTAAAGGCGCGATGTCTTTCGGTAAGAGTAAAGCTCGAATGATGAGCGAAGAACAAATCAAAACCATGTTTGCTGATGTTGCTGGTTGTGACGAAGCAAAAGAAGACGTGAAAGAGCTTGTGGACTACCTTCGTGACCCAAGCCGCTTCCAAAAGCTAGGTGGTAAGATCCCGACAGGTATCCTGTTGGTTGGTCCTCCTGGTACGGGTAAAACATTGCTTGCAAAAGCGATTGCCGGTGAAGCGAAAGTACCGTTCTTTACTATCTCTGGTTCTGACTTCGTTGAAATGTTTGTTGGTGTTGGTGCATCTCGTGTGCGTGACATGTTCGAACAAGCGAAGAAAGCGGCACCTTGTATCATCTTTATCGATGAAATTGATGCTGTAGGTCGTCAACGTGGCGCTGGTGTTGGTGGTGGTCACGATGAACGTGAACAAACACTGAACCAAATGTTGGTTGAGATGGATGGTTTCGAAGGTAACGAAGGTATTATCGTTATCGCTGCGACTAACCGTCCAGACGTACTAGACCCTGCATTACTTCGTCCTGGTCGTTTTGACCGTCAAGTTGTGGTTGGTCTACCGGATGTACGTGGTCGTGAACAGATTCTTAAAGTACACATGCGTAAAGTGCCACTATCAGGTGATGTTGAACCGTCGCTGATCGCTCGTGGTACTCCAGGCTTCTCTGGTGCAGATCTTGCGAACCTTGTGAACGAAGCGGCGCTATTTGCTGCTCGTGGTAACAAGCGCAATGTATCTATGGTTGAGTTTGAACTTGCGAAAGACAAAATTATGATGGGTGCAGAGCGCCGTTCAATGGTTATGTCTGAAGAAGTGAAAGAGTCAACGGCTTACCACGAAGCGGGTCACGCAATTGTTGGTCGTTTGGTACCTGAACACGATCCAGTGTACAAGGTGTCAATCATTCCACGTGGTCGTGCGCTTGGTGTAACCATGTACTTGCCAGAGCAAGATCGTGTGAGCATGTCTCGCCAACATCTAGAGTCTATGATTTCTAGCCTGTACGGTGGTCGTCTTGCTGAAGAACTTATTTACGGTAAAGACAAAGTGTCAACTGGTGCGTCTAACGATATCGAACGTGCAACTGATATTGCTCGTAAGATGGTTACGCAGTGGGGCTTCTCTGAGAAATTGGGTCCTCTTCTTTACGCAGAAGAAGAAGGTGAAGTTTTCCTAGGTCGCGGCATGAGCCAAGCTAAGCACGTTTCTGATGACACGACTAAGCTTATCGATGAAGAGATTCGTATCCTTATCGACCGTAACTACGATAGAGCTAAGAAGATTCTTGAAGATAACATGGATATCATGCATTCGATGAAAGACGCTCTAATGAAGTTCGAAACGATCGATGCAGGTCAAATTGATGACTTGATGGAGCGTAAGCAAGAGATTCGTGATCCAGCTGGTTGGGGTGATCAGGTAAAAGCTGAACCTACAAAGGAAGAAGCAAAACCTGAAGCTAAGGCAGAAGAAGCTAAAGCGGAACCAAAAGCTGAAGAGTCGAAAGTTGAAGAAGTTAAATCTGAAACAGATGATGCTCAAAACAAAGATTCTTAATTGCTAAGCTTTAAATTAAAACCCTGAGTACGCTCAGGGTTTTTCTGTTTCTAGCCCTAGATGTTTTTACCTTTAAGACCCACCTTCCATGATATTAAAAGCACATAATAAAACGCTCGTTTTAGACCGCCCACATGTGATGGGTATCCTCAATGTTACGCCTGACTCTTTCTCTGATGGCGGAAAATTCAATTCATTAGATAATGCTTTACTGCAAGCAGAGCGAATGATTCAAGCTGGTGTTAGCATTATTGACATTGGTGGTGAATCAACTCGCCCGGGAGCGCCTGACGTTCCTTTAGAAGAAGAGCTCGCTCGCGTTATTCCTGCCATTAAAGCAATTCGCGCTAAGTTTGATGTGTGGATCTCCATTGATACCAGTAAAGCTGAAGTGATGCGCCAAGCCGTTGAAGCGGGGGCTGATTTGATCAATGATGTGCGCGCACTGCAAGAGCCCGGAGCTTTAGAAGCGGCCGCCGATGCTAATGTGCCCGTTTGCCTGATGCACATGAAAGGTCAGCCAAGAACCATGCAAGCTAACCCTAATTACGATGATGTCCTAATGGATGTTGAAGCGTTCTTAAAAGAAAGGGTGGAGGCTTGTGAGGCTGTTGGTATATCAAAAGATCAGCTGATTCTGGATCCTGGTTTTGGTTTTGGTAAAACCATTGAGCATAATTACCACCTATTAGCGCACCTTGAAAAGTTTCATTCGTTAGGCTTACCTGTTTTAGCGGGGATGTCGAGAAAATCGATGATCTTTAAATTGCTAGACAAGGTTCCGGCCGACTGCATGGTCGCAAGCGTCACTTGCGCGACGATTGCCGCGATGAAAGGCGCACAAATTATTCGCGTTCATGATGTCGAGGAGACACTGGAAGCGATGAAAATAATCGAAGTGATGAACAACAATCACTAAATATAATTAAGGAAAATCACTATGTCTGATAAAAGACGTTATTTCGGCACAGATGGTGTGCGTGGCAAAGTAGGCCAGTACCCGATTACACCTGATTTTGTTCTGAAGCTTGGCTGGGCTGCGGGTCGTGTTCTTGCGAAGCAAGGCACAAAGAAAGTCATCATTGGTAAAGATACTCGTATCTCTGGTTACATGCTTGAGTCAGCGCTAGAAGCTGGCCTTGCTGCTGCTGGTCTTCAGGCTACGTTTACTGGCCCAATGCCAACACCTGCTGTGGCTTACCTAACTCAAACCTTCCGCGCTGAAGCCGGTATTGTTATCTCTGCATCACACAACCCATACTACGATAACGGTATCAAGTTCTTCTCTTCTGAGGGAACAAAACTGCCGGACGATATCGAGTTGGCAATTGAAGCAGAGTTGGATAAAGACATCGAATGTGTTGATTCTTCAGAGCTAGGTAAAGCAGTACGTTTGAACGATGCGGCTGGCCGTTACATCGAGTTCTGTAAAAGTACGTTCCCACATAAAATGACATTAGCTGGCATGAAGATCGTTATCGATTGTGCACATGGTGCGACTTACCACATTGCGCCTGCTGTATTTAAAGAACTGGGTGCTGAGGTCGTTGCGATTGGTGTTGAGCCAAACGGTACTAACATCAACCACGAAGTCGGTGCGACGGATGTACGTGCTCTGCAAGCAAAAGTGCTTGAAGAAAAAGCGGCATTAGGTCTTGGCTTTGATGGTGATGGTGACCGTATCATCATGGTTGACGAGCTAGGCAACAAAGTTGATGGCGACCAAATCGCTTACATTATTGCTCGTGATGCACTGCGTCGCGGTGAGTTGAAAGGCGGCGTTGTTGGTACACTAATGACCAACCTGGGTATGGAAAACGGCCTTAAGCAGTTAGGTATTCCGTTTGTACGTGCTGCTGTTGGTGACCGTTACGTAATGGAACAGCTTCTTGCTAAAGGCTGGAAGATCGGCGCTGAAAACTCGGGGCACGTTATCCTACTAGATAAAGTGACGACGGGTGATGCTATCGTTGCTGCTCTGCAAGTTTTGGCTTCAGTTGTTGATAGCGAAATGACACTGAATGAGTTGTCTCAGGGCATGACGTTGTACCCTCAAGTTCTAGAAAACGTTCGTTTCAGCGGAGATTCAAACCCACTAGAAGCCGAAGCGGTAAAAGCAGCGGTTGTTGAAGTAGAAGCAGAGCTTGGCGAGAAAGGCCGTGTACTATTACGCAAGTCTGGTACCGAGCCACTACTGCGTGTCATGGTTGAAGGCGAAGATGCAGAGCTTGTTCAAGCATCAGCGCTTAAGATTGCAGATGCAGTAAAAGCAAACTGCTAATTTAACCTTTTACTTAGCTGGAGCAGCGAATAGCGCTTGTGATTAGAAGTGGTTGACTTATATCACGGTCAAAAGATATAACGGTCAAAAGAGACATAAATGAGTTTTGTGTCGCTTTTGACCTTTTTTTAACCACTCACTTGGTAAAGGCTTATTTTTTAGCAAATTCTCCTTGTCAGCCATCGTCGCATTCGCTAGTATTGCTCGGCCTTCAGTTAGGAGGTCGCTAGCCTTGTTCTTAAAAATAGTTTTTTGAACGGCGCTGGCTCAACAATTAGGAACATAGGTGGAAAAATGTTTACAGTTCTACTTGTGATTTACCTGTTGGCAGCGCTTGGTGTAATTGGCCTAGTGTTGATTCAACAAGGTAAAGGCGCAGATATGGGAGCCTCTTTCGGTGCTGGCGCTTCAAACACTGTGTTTGGTGCTGGTGGCTCAGGAAATTTCCTTACCCGAATGACTGCAATTTTTGCAACTACATTTTTTATCCTTAGCTTAGTGCTTGGTAATATGTCTACACATAAAACTGAGTCACAATGGATTGACCCGACCCAAGGTCAGGTGATTCAACAAGCTGATGATGCAGTGAGTGAAGTTCCGGCGCAAGGCGACGAAATTCCACAATAATCTGTAAAGATTTGATGCCGAGATGGTGAAATTGGTAGACACGCTAGCATGAGGTGCTAGTGCCTTAGGGTGTGAGGGTTCGAGTCCCTCTCTCGGCACCATGTTTACAAACTTGTAAAACATCTTGTTGGGCGTATAATGCTCGCAAGTCGGACGCGGGATGGAGCAGTTTGGTAGCTCGTCGGGCTCATAACCCGAAGGTCGTCGGTTCAAATCCGGCTCCCGCAACCAATTTCAATGCTATTATATAGCTTGTATTGGTAGCAAGTTTGCACAGTGTGAACCTCACTGTGAGTTAGGTGCGATATCGAATGTGATGGCACTTAACATATAAGGGTCCAGCAACAAAAACCCCGGCTTATACGGGGTTTTTTGTTATCTAAGCATTTGTAAATGTATTTAGATAATGTTTGCTTGGAATTTAAATTGGGCTTTGAGCCCTTTTTTTGTTTCTGGAGTGGTTAAATGACTGGTTTAGAAAGACAACTTACTGAAATGCTTGACGCTCCAGTAGCAGCATCAGGTTATGAGTTAGTTGGATTAGAATTTATTCGTGCTGGTGAGCACTCAACGCTACGTATTTACATCGATTCACCAAACGGTATCAATGTAGATGATTGCGCTGAAGTTAGCCACCAAGTAAGTGCCGTAATGGACGTTGAAGATCCAATTTCAGTGGCTTATAACCTTGAAGTGTCTTCACCAGGTTTAGAGAGACCACTGTTCAAAGCAGAGCATTACCAACAATTTATTGGTCACGAGGTAAGCATCGTTTTGAAAATGGCTGTCGGCAACCGTCGTAAATGGAAAGGTGATATCCAATCTATCGAAGGCGAGACAGTGAAAGTATTGGTTGAAGGACAAGAAGAAGAATTCGTCCTGAGCAATATTGCGAAAGCTAACCTGATCCCTAAATTTTAGTTCTCCTAGAGAGAAGAGCTTAAGAGGCTAGATTAATGAACAAAGAAATTTTGGCGGTAGTAGAAGCTGTTTCAAATGAGAAAGCAGTTCCTCGTGAGCGTATTTTTGAAGCGCTTGAAATCGCGCTTGCAACGGCAACAAAAAAGAAAAGCGAACTAGAAATTGAAGTTCGTGTTGAAATTGACCGTAAAACGGGTGATTTCGAAACTTTCCGTCGTTGGGAAGCTGTTGAGGAAGTTGAATTCCCAACAAAAGAAATCTCTATTGAAGCTGCAAAGTACGATGACCCAGAGATCGAACTTGGCGGTTTCATTGAAGATGATATCGAATCAGTAACGTTTGACCGTATTACGACTCAAACGGCTAAGCAAGTTATCGTACAGAAAGTACGTGAAGCTGAACGCGCTCAAATCGTTGAGCAGTTCATCGATAACGAAGGCGAGCTAGTAACTGGCGCAGTTAAGAAAGTTAACCGTGACACTATTATTCTAGACCTAGGTAACAACGCTGAAGCGGTAATCCTTCGTGATGACCAACTTCCTCGTGAAAACTTCCGTCCAGGTGACCGTGTTCGTGGTCTTCTTTACGCAGTTAAACCAGAAGCTCGTGGTTTCCAGCTTTTCGTTACTCGTTCGAAGCCAGAAATGCTAGCTGAACTATTCCGTGTTGAAGTGCCTGAGATTGGTGAAGAGCTAATTGAACTTAAAGGTGCTGCACGTGACGCTGGTTCTCGTGCTAAAATCGCTGTGAAAACAAACGACAAACGTATTGACCCAGTTGGTGCGTGTGTTGGTATGCGTGGCGCACGTGTACAAGCTGTTTCTAACGATCTTGGTGGTGAACGTATCGATATCGTTCTTTGGGATGATAACCCGGCTCAATTCGTAATCAACGCAATGGCTCCTGCTGATGTTGCTTCAATCATCGTTGATGAAGACGCACACTCTATGGATATCGCTGTTGAAGCGGATAACCTAGCACAAGCGATTGGCCGTAGCGGTCAAAACGTACGTCTAGCGTCTCAACTTACTGGTTGGGAACTGAACGTAATGACTGTTGCTGATCTTGAGAAGAAGCACCAAGAAGAAGCAGTTGCCTCTATTGAAAACTTCATGAAGCACCTAGACATTGAAGAAGACTTTGCTCAAATGCTTGTTGAAGAAGGCTTCTCTACGCTTGAAGAAGTAGCATACGTTCCTGTGAACGAGCTTCTTGAAGTAGACGGTCTAGACGAAGGTATCGTTGAAGAACTACGTAACCGCGCAAAAGACGCACTGACTACTCTAGCGCTAGCGAAAGAAGAAACTTTCGACGGTGTTGAGCCTGCTGAAGACTTACTTGCACTTGAAGGTCTTGAGCGTGAAATGGCTTACAAGCTAGCAGCAAAAGGCGTTGCGACACTGGAAGACCTAGCTGACCAAGGCGTTGATGAACTAGAAGGCATCGAAGACCTAACTGCAGAGCGTGCAGGCGAGCTAATTATGGCTGCGCGTAACATCTGTTGGTTCGGCGACGAAGAATAATTCAGCAAGGAGAGAAAGCGGTATGACACAATTAACAGTTAAAGCACTGAGTGAAGAGATTGGTACGCCAGTTGACCGCTTAATTGAACAACTTGCTGATGCAGGCATGAAGAAAGCAGGGTCGGATCAAGTGACTGATTCAGAGAAGCAAACATTGCTAACGCACCTTAAAAAGGAGCACGGCGATACTTCAGGCGAAACAGAACCGACTCGTTTAACTCTTCAACGCAAGACCCGCAGCACGCTAAGTGTTGCCGCTGGAGGCGGTAAGAGTAAGGATGTTCAAGTAGAGGTACGTAAAAAGCGTACTTACGTGAAGCGCAGCACTATTGAAGATGAAGCGAAACGTGAAGCTGAGGAAGTAGCTAATCGTGAAGCGGAAGAGAAAGCACAACGCGATGCTGAAGAGCAAGCGAAACGTGATGCTGCAGAGAAAGCACAGCGCGAAGCCGAAGAAAAAGTAACACGTGAAGCGGATGCAAAACGTGAAGCTGAAGAGAAGGCTCAACGCGCACAAGCTGAAAAGGCTAAAAAAGACATGAATTCAAAAAATGCAGACGCTAACGCACAAGCGAAAAAAGAAGCGGATGAACTTAAAGCTCGTCAAGAGCTAGAAGCAACTCGTAAAGCAGAAGCTGAAGCAGCTAAGCTTGTTGAAGAAGCTCGTAAGTTAGCAGAAGAGAACCAAGAACGTTGGTCTGAAGAAGAGAAGAAGAAGAAAGAGCAAGAGAAATCTGCGGATTACCATGTGACTACTTCTACTTACGCTCGTGAAGCTGAAGATGCGGCAGATAAGAAAGATGAGAAAGCACCTCGTCGTCGCAAGAAGAAAGCAGCTCCTGCTAACCAACCTGCAAACAACCGTGGTGGTCGTAACCAACGTGGTCGTGGCGGTAAAGGTAAGCTTGCTAAACCAACTTCAATGCAGCAAGGCTTCGATAAGTCAGCAACTGTTGCTAAATCTGACGTTGCTATCGGCGAAACTATCGTTGTTTCTGAACTGGCTAGCAAAATGTCAGTTAAAGCAACTGAAGTTATCAAAGTAATGATGAAGATGGGCGCTATGGCGACTATCAACCAAGTGATCGACCAAGAAACAGCACAACTTGTTGCTGAAGAAATGGGTCACAAGGTAATCCTACGTAAAGAAAACGAACTTGAAGAAGCAGTACTAGCTGACCGTGATAGCGATGCTATCGCTGAAGGTCGTGCTCCTGTTGTTACTATCATGGGTCACGTTGACCACGGTAAAACTTCAACACTTGATTACATTCGTAAAGCACACGTTGCTTCTGGCGAAGCTGGCGGTATCACGCAGCACATTGGTGCTTACCACGTAGATACTGACAACGGTATGATCACTTTCCTTGATACTCCTGGACACGCGGCGTTTACAGCTATGCGTGCTCGTGGTGCTCAAGCGACAGATATCGTTGTACTTGTAGTTGCAGCAGACGATGGCGTAATGCCACAAACAATCGAAGCAATCCAGCACGCGAAAGCGGCAGGCGTTCCTCTGATTGTTGCTGTGAACAAGATCGATAAAGAGGGTGCAAACCCAGACAACGTTAAGAATGAGCTAGCTCAATACGACGTTATCCCTGAAGAATGGGGCGGTGAGAACATCTTCGTTCACATCTCTGCAAAACAGGGTACAAACATC
Organism: Vibrio sp. 10N.286.48.F5; assembly: GCF_041469785.1. Classification (NCBI taxonomy): domain Bacteria; kingdom Pseudomonadati; phylum Pseudomonadota; class Gammaproteobacteria; order Vibrionales; family Vibrionaceae; genus Vibrio; species Vibrio sp. 10N.286.48.F5. The sequence continues at coordinate 196,444 of NZ_JBFRLG010000001.1, forward strand.
GATGGTCTTCTAGAAGCAATCCTTCTTCAGTCTGAAGTTCTTGAACTTACAGCGGTTAAAGAAGGCATGGCGTCTGGTGTTGTTGTTGAATCTCGTCTTGATAAAGGTCGCGGTCCAGTTGCAACAGTACTAGTACAGTCTGGTACTCTAAACAAAGGCGATATTGTTCTTTGTGGTCAAGAGTACGGCCGTGTTCGTGCAATGCGTGATGAAAACGGTAAAGACATCGAAACTGCAGGTCCATCTATTCCTGTAGAAATTCTAGGTCTTTCTGGTGTTCCTTCGTCAGGCGATGAAGCGACTGTTGTACGTGATGAGCGTAAAGCACGTGAAGTTGCGAACTACCGTCAAGGTAAATTCCGTGATGTTAAACTAGCTCGCCAACAAAAAGCGAAACTAGAGAACATGTTCGCGAACATGACGGCTGGCGAAGTTGCTGAGCTTAACGTGGTACTTAAAGCTGACGTTCAAGGTTCTGTAGAAGCGATTGCTGACTCTCTACTGAAACTGTCAACTGACGAAGTGAAAGTGAACATCGTAGGTTCTGGTGTTGGTGGTATTACTGAAACTGATGCAACGCTTGCTGCAGCTTCTAACGCTATCATCCTTGGTTTCAACGTTCGTGCTGACGCAACTGCGCGTAACACGGTTCAGAACGAAAACCTAGATCTACGTTACTACTCAATCATTTACCAACTAATTGACGAAGTTAAACAGGCGATGGGCGGTATGCTTGCTCCTGAATTCCGTCAAGAGATCATTGGTCTTGCACAAGTTCGTGACGTATTTAAGTCGCCTAAACTTGGTGCAATCGCTGGTTGTATCGTGACTGAAGGTACGATTAAGCGTAGCAACCCAATCCGCGTACTTCGTGAAAACGTTGTTATCTACGAAGGTGAACTAGAGTCACTTCGTCGCTTTAAAGATGACGTACAAGAAGTTAAGAACGGTTACGAGTGTGGTGTCGGCGTTAAGAACTACAACGACGTTCGCGTTGGTGACCAGATCGAAGTATTCGAAATCGTTGAGGTTAAACGTACTCTAGACTAATCAGTCTGTACGACTCGACATATTGACTAAGGTTACTAACATTACTAGTAAAGGTAATAAGTAATCGGTTGTTGAATACACCATGGGGGGCTGGTAATTACCAAGCCCCCCATCTTTCTAAGTGAGAAAAGAAAATGTCAAAAGAATTTAGCCGCACACAACGTGTGTCTCAGCAGCTTCAAAAAGAGCTTGCTCTTATCCTACAACGTGAAGTTCGTGACTCACGTATTGGTATGGTAACTATCTCAGACGTAGAAGTGTCTCGTGACCTTGCTTACGCAAAAGTGTTCGTGACTTTCCTGTGTGTTGGTGAGCAAACTCCTGAATCATGCCTTAAAGCTCTTAAAGAGCATGAAGTGCCAGTTCGTATGGCTCTTGGTAAGCGTATTCGCCACCGTCTAACGCCTGAAGTTCGTTTTACTTACGACAACACACTAGTAGAAGGCATGCGTATGTCTAACCTAGTAAGTGAAGTTCTGAACGATGATAAGCGTAAGCAAGAAGAAGCTGGCCGCACTGACGAAGCTCAGTCTAAGGGCGAAGAGTAATGGCTCGCCGTCGTAAAGGTCGCCCTATCAACGGGGTAATTCTATTAGATAAGCCGACTGGCATTTCGTCTAATGATGCACTGCAAAAAGTAAAGCGTATTTACTTTGCAGAGAAGGCAGGGCACACCGGTGCTCTGGATCCTCTTGCGACTGGCATGCTGCCAATTTGTCTTGGTGAAGCGACGAAGTTCTCTCAGTTTCTTCTAGATTCTGATAAGCGCTACGTTGTTATCGCTAAGCTTGGTGAGCGTACCAATACCTCTGACTCTGATGGTGAAGTGGTAGAGACACGTGATGTTAACGTGACTCAAGAACAGCTTGAGCGTTGCATTGCGAGCTTCAAGGGTGAAACCGATCAGATACCATCAATGTTTTCGGCATTGAAGTATCAAGGTAAGCCTTTGTACGAATACGCACGTGCAGGTATTGAGGTTCCTCGTGAGTCTCGTAAGATCACTGTGTACTCTATTGAACTGCTTCGCTTTGAAGGTGATGAAGTTGAAATGGAAGTGCATTGTTCGAAAGGCACATACATCCGCACAATTACCGACGATCTTGGTGAGATGCTAGGTTGTGGTGCTCACGTGACCATGCTTCGTCGTACAGGTGTCGCGAAGTACCCATACGAGCGTATGGTGACTTTGGAGCAGTTAAACGAGATCTTAGAGCAAGCACAGGCGCAAGAAATTGCACCGAAAGAGCTGCTTGATCCACTGCTGATGCCAATGGACACTGCCGTTGAAGACTTACCAGAAGTAAACCTGAACGCGGAACTGACTGACCTAGTTCAGCACGGCATGCCAGTTCAGGTTGCTGGTGCGCCAACTGAAGGCACGGTTCGTATGACAAGTGGCGAAGAGAAGCTGTTTGTCGGCGTAGCTCAGATTGCTGAAGATGGCCGAGTTGCACCGAAGCGTTTGGTTGTTTTCAGAGATGAAGAGCCACAAGCTTAGCGCTTATATCGAGTCAGATCTTAGCGGTTTGCCTTGAAATGCGAGCAAATAAGACAGAAAGCGAACGCCTAATTTAGGTGGTTCGCTTTTTTTGTTTTTAATGGGTTCGATTGTTATTGCACCAACTGACAAACTTCCCTATAATCCTCGGCTCGCGTAGCGGCTGAATCAGAGATTGGCTGCTACAAATATAAACTTACTCTTATCAGGAGAGAATTATGTCTCTGAATGCAGAAACTAAAGCAGCAATCGTTGCAGAATACGCACAATCTGAAGGCGACACAGGTTCACCAGAAGTACAAGTAGCACTACTTACTGCTTCTATCAACCACCTACAAGGTCACTTCAAAGCGCACAAACACGATCACCACAGCCGTCGTGGTCTACTACGTATGGTTTCTAGCCGTCGTAAGCTTCTTGATTACTTGAAAGGCAAAAACCTTGCTCGTTACCAAGACCTAATCAAGCGTCTAGGCCTACGTCGCTAATAGCGATGTCTGCAAAGACAGTTTGAAGAAAAGGAGCATTTATGCTCCTTTTTTTGTGCCTGTAAGAAAATGCTAGGCTGGATGCTCAGAATATCATCTGGCTTTTTCTGATAGGAAATATATCTCCTAATAAAAATAGTTTATACTACGCCCGCCTATAGCGTTTTCAGCGTTTGGCAATCAACCTCTCAAGAGATTACAGTCACAGATGTCGGCCAATAGGTCGCGACTATTCAAAGGCGGATTTGGTCTTAATTCGGCGTATGAACACATACAAAGAGTCACCATCCTAAGTCCCTTTTCACTAGTCGCGATTGGTAATGTCTTGAGTCATTATTCACTTAATCTAAAGTCTGACTTTAGAGCTAAGGATATACAATGTTTGAAAAACCAGTTGTAAAATCGTTCCAGTACGGTAACCACACCGTTACTCTAGAAACGGGCGTAATTGCACGTCAAGCTACTGCTGCTGTAATGGCGACTATGGACGATACTTCAGTATTCGTTTCTGTTGTTGCTAAGAAAGAAGCAGTTGCAGGTCAAGACTTCTTCCCACTAACAGTAAACTACCAAGAGCGTACATACGCTGCGGGTAAAATCCCTGGTGGTTTCTTCAAGCGTGAAGGTCGTCCATCTGAAGGCGAAACACTAACAGCTCGTCTGATTGACCGTCCAATTCGTCCACTTTTCCCAAGTGCGTTTAAAAACGAAGTTCAAGTTATCGCTACGGTTGTTTCTATCAACCCTGACGTAAACCCAGACATGATCACTATGATCGCAACATCTGCTGCGCTTGCTATCTCTGGTGCTCCATTCAATGGTCCTATCGGTGCTGCACGTGTTGGTCACATCGACGGCGAACTTGTTCTTAACCCATCAAATACTGAGCTTGAAAACTCTAAACTAGACCTAGTTGTGTCTGGTACAGAAGGCGCAGTACTTATGGTTGAATCTGAAGCAGATAACCTATCTGAAGAAGAAATGCTTTCAGCTGTTGTTTACGGTCACGACCAACAACAAGTTGTAATCAAAGCAATCAACGAGTTTGCTGCTGAAGTTGCAACTCCATCTTGGAACTGGGAAGCACCAGCAGTTAACACTGAGCTTAAAGCTCAAGTTGCTGAACTTGCTGAAACTCGTCTATCTGACGCGTACCAGATCACTGAGAAAATGGCTCGTTACGAGCAAGTTGGCGTAATCAAGAACGACGTTGTTGAAGCTCTAATTGCACAAGACGAAAACCTAGATGAGCGCGAAATCCGCGGCATGCTTGGTTCTCTAGAGAAAAACGTAGTACGTAGCCGCATCATCGCTGGCAACCCACGTATCGATGGCCGTGAAAAAGACATGGTTCGTGCGCTAGACGTACGTACTGGTGTTCTTCCACGTACACACGGTTCTTCTCTATTCACTCGTGGTGAAACTCAAGCACTTGTTACTGCAACGCTTGGCACACAACGTGATGCTCAAATCATCGACAGCCTGATGGGTGAGAAGAAAGACAACTTCCTTCTACACTACAACTTCCCTCCATACTGTGTAGGTGAAACTGGTTTCGTTGGTTCTCCTAAGCGTCGTGAAATTGGTCACGGTAAGCTTGCTAAACGTGGTATCCAAGCAGTAATGCCTTCTGTTGAAGAATTCCCATACACAGTTCGTGTTGTATCGGAAATCACAGAATCTAACGGTTCTTCTTCAATGGCTTCTGTATGTGGTACATCTCTAGCTCTTATGGATGCTGGTGTTCCAATCAAAGCTTCTGTTGCGGGTATCGCAATGGGTCTTGTTAAAGAAGGCGACGATTTCGTTGTTCTTTCTGACATCCTTGGCGACGAAGATCACCTAGGTGACATGGACTTTAAAGTAGCAGGTACTAACGCTGGTATCACTGCACTTCAAATGGACATCAAGATCGAAGGTATCACTAAAGAGATCATGCAAATTGCACTTAACCAAGCGCAAGGTGCACGTAAGCACATCCTTTCTGTAATGGATGAAGCTATCTCTGGTGCTCGTGAAGATATCTCTGAATTCGCTCCACGTATCCACACAATGAAAATCAGCTCTGATAAGATCAAAGATGTTATCGGTAAAGGCGGCGCAGTTATCCGTGCTCTTTGTGAAGAAACTGGTACTACAATCGAAATCGAAGACGATGGCACAATCAAGATTGCTGCTACTGAAGGCGCAGCTGCTAAAGAAGCTATCCGTCGTATCGAAGAGATCACAGCTGAAGTTGAAGTTGGCCGCATTTACCAAGGTAAAGTTGCTCGTCTAGCTGACTTCGGTGCATTCGTTACTATCCTTCCAGGTAAAGATGGTCTAGTACACATCTCTCAAATCGCTGACAAGCGCGTTGAGAAAGTGTCTGACTACCTAACTGAAGGTCAAGAAGTTCCTGTTAAGGTTCTTGAAATTGACCGTCAAGGCCGTGTACGTCTAAGCATGAAAGAAGCAGTTGAAACGCCAGCTGAAGGCGAAGCACCTGCTGCTGAGTAATTCTCAGTGTGTCGATGGTGATATCGCTTTTTAGTGATTTCTAACCTATCGTCAACAAAGCATGTTATAAAGGGGAGCATATCGCTCCCCTTTTTTATTGCGGTCATAACAGGAGTAATTATTTGTGAAATGGTTTCAAACCGCGAGTATGTGTTTACTGCTTGTACTAACAGGTTGTGCGACAACATCAGATAACACCTCAAGTTGGGTTTATCCACCGATGGCTGTGCCACTGCAACCAAGCGTTCAGCAAGAAGTTCAAATTGCACGTCTTAGTCAGTTATTACAGCGCCCAGATTTGAACGATGAAGTTCGAGCTAAGATGCTGTTTGAACGTGGTAACTACTACGACAGTGTTGGCCTGCGTGATCTCGCGCGTCTCGACTTCAACCAATCTCTTTCATTGAACCCTGCTCAACCTGATATCTTCAATCTTTTGGGTGTTTACTTTACGCAGGTAGGGGAGTTTGATGCGGCTTATGAATCTTTTGATTCTACGTTAGAGCTTGATCCTGCAAACTCTTACGCAGAAAGGAACCGCTCTATCGCGCTTTACTATGGCGAGCGTTACGACTTAGCCAATGAAGAGATGATGAAGCACTATGCCGACGATCCTAGCGATCCGTTTCGCGCTCTGTGGTTGTACATCATTCAGCATGAGCTGACGCCAGAGCAGGCTAAGCTTGATTTGCAAAAACGTTACGAGAGCCGTGATGAGCAGTGGGGTTGGGTATTAGTCGCGATTATGCTTGATGACATTACTGAAGAGCAGGCTTTCAAGGCGATCTTAACCGGTACTCGTGACAACACGTTACTTGCGCAGCGTCTAACAGAGACGTACTTCTACCTTGCTAAGCGTTACCATATGAATGGTGATTACGCGAATGCTATCTCTTTGTACAAGTTAGCGGTTTCTTTTAACGTGTATGAATACGTAGAACACCGTTACTCTTTCTTAGAGTTAAGCCGTATCTTCACCACGCTTAAAGCTGAGCACTTAGCACAAGTTAAGTTAGCTGAGGCCGAAGAAGAAGCTAACGCTAAGTAAGCAACACATTTTGATTCCGAAAAGCCGCTGCCTGTCAGCGGTTTTTTTATGCTCCTTTTTTATGATCTTCATCTCGTTTTGATTGCTTTTTATTTAAACAACACTAAAATAGTTAGTCTTGCTAACTAAATGCCATTCTTTGATTAGGTGAGTATGCTGAACCAGAATTTAGAAAAGATTGAGCGCTTCGCCTCTAAGATATGGCGCACTCAGGTAAATGAAGATCCTATTTGCCAATTGAGCTTCAATGAATATGACTATTTGAAGGTCATTCAAGCCTCTCCTGAACCGATCCGATTGACAGATCTGGCGATTGAAATGCAAGTAACCAAGCCTTCAGCAACTACTATGGTTCAAAGGTTAGAGAGAAAAGGTCTCGTTGAGCGTAAAGCTTCGCTCGAAGATGCGAGGTCTAAGTTGGTCGTACTGACCAGCAAAGCGGAAGTCGGCTTGGAAGAAGAAAGTAAGATCTATCAGGTCATGGCACAGATACTGGAAAGCCGTTTGTCTGAGCAAGAATCTCAGCAGTTAAACCTATTATTAAATAAAGCTTTAAAGTAAATAATTTAGATATTTAGTTAGCCTTGTTAACTAATTTTTCGAGTCATATCTTGTTGATATGCGACTCACAAATGAAAGTAGAGTAAGAAATGAGTAACTCAATTAGTCGTCAATTTTGGCGATACACAATCCCTACCGTGGCGGCCATGTTGGTTAATGGCCTGTACCAAGTGGTGGATGGCATCTTCATTGGCCGCTATGTGGGGGCTGATGGACTTGCAGGTATCAATGTTGCGTGGCCTGTGATTGGTTCGATTCTTGGTATTGGTATGTTGGTGGGTGTGGGCACAGGTGCGCTTGTCTCGATTCGCCAAGGTGAAAAAGATACTCAAGGCGCTAAGCAGATCTTAGCAACGGGCTTAACCTTGTTGTTAGCGATAACGCCTATTGTCTCTGCATTGCTGTTCTTGTTTGCTGATAACTTCTTGCTTTGGCAGGGCGCTGAAGGGCGAGTGTATGAACTTGGTCTGCAGTACTTACACATTCTGATTGGTGCTAGTGTCTTCACGCTAGGTTCGATCGCGATGCCGTTTCTACTGCGTAACGATGACAGTCCGAACTTAGCGACGATACTGATGATCGTTGGTGCGGTGATTAATATCGTGCTCGATTACCTGTTTATCGCTCTCTATGGCTGGGAGTTGATGGGTGCAGCATTAGCAACAGCGATTGCCCAGTTTGTAGTAACGGCTCTCGGCTTGGCTTACTTCTTCTCGCGTCGAGCAAACCTACGTTTACGTTGGAATGAGTTGAGATTGAAGCTGGATGTGATTCCACAAATCTTCGCCATTGGTACATCAAGCTTCTTTATGTACGCTTATGGTTCGATGATGGTGGCGTTGCACAATGCGTTGTTCTCTCAATATGGCGACCAGTTGATGATCGGTGCTTACGCGATTTTGGGCTACATCGTGACGGTTTATTATCTCACGGCTGAAGGTATCGCCAACGGCATGCAACCATTGGTGAGCTACAACCATGGTGCGCGTAACCAAGCAAACATCCGCAAGCTACTTAAGATTGCGATGATGAGTTCGGTATTGATTGGTGTGGCGTTCGTGCTGCTTCTCAATGCGTTCCCACGTGAGTTTGTATCAGTATTTAACTCAGACGAACCTCAGTTGGTTGAGTACACCGTGTTGGGTATTCGCCTTCACATGTTTGCACTGGCGCTGGATGGCTTCTTGGTAGTCGCAGCTGCTTACTATCAAGCGGTGAACAAGGGCAGCAAGGCGATGTTTGTGACTATAGGTAATATGCTTATCCAACTACCGTTCTTGTACATTATGCCTAAGTTGTATGGTGTGCCGGGGATCTGGATTGCGTACCCACTGTCTAACATCGCACTAAGTGTGGTGGTGATGGTAATGCTCTACAAAGACTTAAAGAAGCTCGATGCCTCACCGATGGAAACAGCGACGGCATAGGCCGTGTTTCTTAAGTCGCATTAAAAAGGTCTAGCGAACGCTAGACCTTTTTTGTATCTGTTGCTGGTTAGTCCAATGCGAGGAACTAGATGTTCTTAACGTCTAAACCTGCAAGCTGATGCCAGTAACCATTACATTGGCGGCTTTCAATCTTCATCGGTTTTTGACCTTGCTCGTTCGCTCTGAAGTTATTGATTTCAGAGAAGGTATCGATACCGAGAGGGCTTAAACGAACCACATCAACCAGGTCGTGCATGTTCGGTAAATCATTGACTAGGTTGTAGCAGTAGCCTGATTGCGTCTGAATACCGTTAAGGTTGAAGACTGATTGGCCTTCTTGGCTTTCTACTTGTAGCCCTGTTGGGTACTTGATACAGCAGGTTTCGCAATCGTCTTTAGCTTTGTTTTCAGCGCGAGCGGTAAAGCAGCGTGCTGAGTAAGCAAGCGGCAGGTAGCCGTGGCTAAACACTTCAACTTCGAACTTGTTACGAATATTTAGCTCTTCGCACTGGGTCATTACGTTGCTTAGCCATTCGCGAGAAAGCTCAACCGGCATACACCAACGCGTCATGCCTTGTTTCAAGAATAGGTTCAGGGTACGTGCGTTGTAGGTGTTTACTGCCGGGCCAACCACGAAAGGTACTTTGCTTTCGCTGGCCAGTTGAATTGCAGACACATCATTGGCTTCGATCGCAAAGTCACCGTTATCGATGTACTTCTTCATGATGTTGACTTCGCTTGGTGCTTCTAGCAATGCCATGGTGGAAAGTACGACTTGCTTACCTGAAGCAGACAGCTCTTTAGCAATGTCCATCCAGTGTTTCGCTTTCATCTCACGACGCTTTGAACACACCGCTTCACCTAGGTAGATGATATCGGCAGAGCTTGATTTCGCTTGCTCATAGAAGCTTTCAACGTCTTGTTTTGGCCAAAAATAAAGTAGAGGGCCTAATGCGTATTTCATTGAGTTCTCCATTTGGCTCTATTGCCATTTACGGTGATAAGCGCCAAGCGTGGTTTGTGTACCTTCCGATACATTCGCCAGTGTCGCATTCCAAGCTTGTTCCACTTGGTATTGTTCTGGGTTCGCTAAGTAGCGATCGATAGCTGCACGCCACGTACGAGTGACTTGTTCAACATAAGCCGGGCTGCGTTGGCGACCTTCAATCTTCACTGAGGCAACGTTCGCCGCGAAAAGCTCAGGCAGCATGGATAGCGTGTTGAGGCTGGTTGGCTCTTCAAGTGCGTGATAGCGCTTACGTTCACCATCGATATCTGCTTCAAAGCGGCCTTTACACAGCGTTGGGTAACCTGCGTTTTCACCTGCTTCATATTTATCGATAAGGATTTCGTTCAAGCGAGATTCGAGGCCAGTTTCTGTTTCTTGCCAGCGAACGTATTTCGCCGGAGAACAAGCACCAACAGTATTTGGTGATTCGCCTGTCATGTATGAAGAGAGGTAGCAACGGCCTTCTGCCATGATGCACAAGCTACCAAAAGCGAATACTTCAAGGTCAACGTCAGAAGTGATGTTACGAGAAAGCTGTTTGACCTGATGAATCGACAACACACGCGGTAGTACGACACGCTTAACGTTGAAGTTTTTATGGTAGAAGTCGATAGCCGCCGCATTGGTCGCAGATGCTTGCACTGATAGGTGCAGTTCTAGATCTGGATACTTATTTGCTGCGTACTCAAGCACCGCGATGTCTGCGATGATCAGCGCATCAACACCCAGAGCAGCGGCGTTGTCTACGGCATTAGTCCAACGGTCGAAGCCATTTGGGTGAGCAAACGTATTTAGGGCAACATGAATTTTCTTGTTGTGGTCATGCACATACTGCACAGCACGATCGAGCTTTTTACCCGCAAAGTTTAGGCCTGCAAAGTGTCGGGCATTGGTATCGTCTTTGAATCCGATATAGACAGCATCCGCACCACAATCAATAGCGGTTTTCAAAGCAGGTAAGTTACCCGCTGGGCATAAGAGTTCCATTTGCTCACTACCAGTAGAATTAAGTTGAAGCGAGCATTTTATGAAGAATTGTGAATGACGGAATTGATGTAAGGCAGGTTTAGATGGATAAATCTGCTTTTACTCCGTTTGAGGTACTGACGAGTGACCGTTTTACATGTTGGCTTAGTTTAAATATGAGGTACTTGATTAGTTCTTATGACGGCGGTTTTGGGCAAACAACTCTTCGACATCTTGTTTTGGTTGCGGACGGTAGAAGTGGAAGCCTTGAATCGAACTACAGTTGAGGTTCGATAGCAGAGTTGCTTGCTCACTGGTTTCGACACCTTCAGCAACCACGGTCAAATCGAGAGATTTACCTAGGTTGATGATGTTTTCAATTACGGTGATTTGCTTTGGTAGGGTATCGATATCAGAGATGAAAGCACGGTCTATCTTAAGCTCATCAATTGGGAAGCGAGCAAGGTAAGACAGTGAAGAGTAACCTGTACCAAAATCATCAATGGAGAGAGCAAAGCCAAGTTTCTTGATGGCGTTAAGCATTTGGAGTGTGTGTTCACTATCACTCATCACCGCACTTTCCGTTAGCTCGAACGTAATCGCACTTGGATCAAGCTCGGTCGAACGCAGTAGCTTTTCCATGTAATCAATCAGTTTCGGGTTACCAAACTGTTCTGGTGAAAGGTTGATAGCCACTCGACCTGGAAGGATACCTTGCATCTTCCAGCGCTTAACCGTAGCAAATACTTCACGCATTACCACTCGGCCAAGTTGTTCAATAAGCCCTGCTCGTTCCGCCACAGGAATGAACGCGGCCGGACTGATATAACCTTCGACAGGATGCTTCCAACGTACCAGAGCTTCAGCGCCGTTGATGGTGAAATCACGGGCATTCACTTTCGGTTGATACCAAACCTCAAGTCCATTTTGTTGCAGTGCTTTTTGGAGCTCTATCTCAAGCCACAGTCGCATACGCGCTTCTTTATTCATCTGTTCGTTGAACTTGATCAGACGATTACGACCACGATCTTTCGCTTCATACATTGCTGTGTCTGCATTTTGCAGCAAGATACGAGCATCAGTACCATCTTGAGGAAAGCTCACACTACCAATAGAGCAGGCTAAGCGCTTGCTAAAGTGGTGAAGATCGAAGGGTTGATTGATCAGGGAAATGATCTTTTCAGCGAGCATTTCAGGTGTTCGCTGATGTTCAGGTTCTGGAAGGATAATACCAAACTCATCCCCGCCTAAATGTCCAATCACGGCCTTACGAGGCAGTAAGCGTTTAAGACGCGAAGCGACCTCTTTAATCACCTTGTCACCGATGTGATGACCAAGTGAGTCATTGATATTTTTAAAGTTATCAATGTCTAAGTAGAGCATCACCACCGGCGTATCGTTGTGAATGAACTGCTCAAGACGCTTAGTAAACCCAACTCGATTGTAGAGTTTGGTCAGTGCATCTATGTAGGCATCTTCACTGTTTGCTGGTGTGTATTGTTTTGCGGTTTCTTGTGCGTCTTGGATAAGCACCAACTGAGTGTTGCTTCCAAGAACAGTGGTGGAGTCGATGTTGAGCTGAACCTTACGTTCAAAGCCGCATCGTGCACCCGTTAAGCAAACCAAACCAGACTCAGAAATAATAGAGCTGAGGTTATTATTGAAGACTGTTTTGGTTTGTTCATCGATAAATAGGCGTCCCAACTCTTCACCAATTAACTCTGTGGTTGAGTTAAAGCCAAGCAAGCGCGCTGCTGCTGGGTTAGATGACAAGATGTAGTCACTTTCAACGAGCAGTAATCCATCTGGAAGTAGTTGAGATAGTTTGTGGAATTTGGCTTCGGATTCTTCTAAAGAACGGACAAGTACTTGGTTTTCTGATGTGTCGAAGGCGTGAAAGACGATGTAGTCGGTTTTGTTGCCATTGGTAAGCGGAGATAGGCTGAAATGAAGGCTGGTATCGAGGTCTGTTTCGTTGAGGGTGACTTCGGCCTCAATCGTTTCGCCACTGAATGCACGCTCATAGTAAGGCTTGAGATGTTGGTAGAACTGTTCGCCCAATGTTTGGCGATCATTCATGCCTGCAAGCTCTGTTTGACTCAAACCAGCAATATCGCAGTAACGCTCATTCACCATAAAATAGTTATGTTGAGCATCAAGTACTGCAAAAAAGAACGGACTATTTGCAGTTAGCTGGGTAAACCAATGTTGTAGTTGTTGGGGAGGCATCAAAGTACTACCAATTCTCCAAGAGCTTGAATATTCACTATCGATAAATATTTATTACTTTTTGTGTGGCTATCGATATTTACCTGTGAGTGCAGCGATCCGCTGTAATTCTCATTACCTGAGTTACTATAACTGTGATTTTCAGGATATTAAAGGTCGAGTATCAAACAGAAGTTAATTTGATACATAACAGTAACTGAGATCTCAACATCATCTATGATGCATTCCATATTATTGACAAAGTTACGGATAAGTCACGTGATAAACAAGATTCGCACTCAACTAGTTCAAAATGCCGCATCAATTTTGCGATCTCCAGTCCAGTTATTGCCTAAAACAGTACAAAAAAGAGCCTTATTGGAGGCGCTTAAGAATGTATTCAAGGAAGCTTTAGAGGACGGTGACTTTGAGTTTTTAGAAGACAAATGGCTGAAAGTCTCAATAAAAGACATGGGGTTAAGTTGGTGTATTAGCTACAAAAATGAGCAACTGGTTGTAGCTGATAAAGAGGTGGTTGAAGATGTAAGCTTTAGCGGCAATCTTAACGATCTTGTGTTGATTGCGGGGCGTAAAGAAGACCCAGATACGCTTTTCTTCCAACGTAGACTGTCTATTGAAGGCGATACCGAGCTCGGTTTAGAAGTTAAAAACTTGATGGATAGCGTAGATTTGGACTTATTGCCGACTCCTATGAAAACTTTGTTAAATCAATTAGCTGATTTTGTGCAGAAGGGAGTACAATCCCCAGATACACAAAGTGAGGTAATGAATGCTTATTCGAACTGAAGCACCGGCAGATATACTTGTCATTGATCGTTTATTGAAATCTGTTTTTGAAACAGATGCAGAAGCTAACTTGGTTATGAGCTTGCGTGAGAATAGCCATTTAACGCTATCGCTGGTGGCTTGTTCTGATGAAGGCGAGGTGGTTGGTCACCTGATGTTTAGCCCTATCACTCTTGATGGCGACGATCATAACTGGCAAGGGCTTGCGCCTCTCGCTGTGAAAGAAGAGTTCCGCAACCAAGGCATTGCCAAATCTCTAGTTGAAGATGCGTTTTCCACTTTGGTTGATTTTGGTTACCCAGCTTGCGTTGTGTTGGGTGACCCTGCTTATTACAGCCGCTTTGGTTTCAAGGCTGCGAGCGAGTTTGGCCTGAGTTGTGTTTGGGATGTGCCTGAAGGTGCTTTCCAAGCGATTGAATTGGTAAACGGTGCGTTTGCTGGACATGCTGGTGAGATTGCTTACAGCCCCGAGTTCAACGACTTATAAGCTGATTTATCACGCAATAAGATACAAACTGATTTAGTCTAAATAAAGGAGCTTGATGCTCCTTTATTTTTTGTTAGTATCAGCCCTGCTCTAATAAGCGCTCTTTCAATAGAGGCAGCTTTCACAAAACTAGTTCTAACAAACTTCTGGTTTCAATAAACTTTGGCTCCAATAAACTTAAGGTTACTACCGCTAGATATGTCACAAACACACGCGCAATACCTACATGAGATGGGCATTAGCCAATGGGAATTAAGTCACCCAGAGCGTTTAGCAGGTTATGAATCTGAATTGACTCCGCTCTCGAGCGATTGCAAGTTACTGTTGGTTTCGCCTGAAAAACCTCAGGAAGATCTCGCCGTGATGTTTGAGCGAGTACTCAAAAGTATCAAGCTCGACTTATCTCAGGCTTTACACCTTCAACCGCAACACTTGTCTACTGTGGATTTAGGTTCGGTTGAGTGGATATGGTTTGCTGGTTGTGAGTCGGCTCAAGAGCTGAAGGCTAAAACACTTCAATCGCCATTACTGTCTGACATTAACGGTAACAACCAACACCGCCGCGACTTATGGCAACAAATTTGTGCTTATGACTAATCAATTTTTACCGACTTCACAACAACACCTAGACGCCATTTGGAAGATAGAGCAGGCCGCGCATTCTCACCCTTGGTCTGAAAATATGATCCGAGATCTTGATAGCCGAGGCGCTTGTCACCATGTCCTTGAAGTCGATGGGCAAGTGGTTGGGTACTTCTTCGCGCAAAACATCGTTGGCGAAGTCACATTGCTTAATATCGCGGTAGACCCAAGCAAGCAAGGCAAAGGTTATGGTAAGGCACTAACTGAACATTTCCTTGATATGTGCGAACAAGCTGGTGCGGAAAGCGCTTGGCTAGAAGTTCGCGAAAGTAATGTGAATGCGTTTAATCTTTACGAAAAGGCAGGCTTCAACGAAGTTGATCGCCGTCGTAATTACTATCCAACTAAACAAGGCAACGAAGATGCCATCATTATGAGCTATCTTTTTATGTCTTTTAGCTAGTCATGTTACGTCTTTTCGCTAACTAGATAGCTAATCACAAAATTAGCCAAAAAATAGGGTGTAAACTGACCCTTTAGAAAGTGATACGCTTTCTGTATAATCCGCACACAGAATTCAAGGGCAAGTATTATCTACTTGCCCTTTTTACGCTTTAGATCAGCAAAGGGCGACTATGTCTTTCCAACAAGAAGTGAGCAAACGTAGAACGTTTGCGATTATCTCTCACCCGGATGCGGGTAAAACCACGATTACTGAAAAAGTTCTTTTATTCGGAAACGCGATTCAAAAAGCGGGTACCGTAAAAGGCCGTGGCTCTAACCAGCACGCTAAATCTGACTGGATGGAGATGGAAAAAGAACGTGGTATCTCGGTAACTACGTCGGTAATGCAATTCCCATACAATGATTGCCTAGTAAACCTACTCGATACTCCAGGACACGAAGATTTCTCGGAAGATACGTACCGTACGCTAACAGCGGTTGATTCTTGTTTGATGGTTATCGATGCTGCTAAAGGTGTCGAAGACCGTACTCGTAAGCTGATGGAAGTAACACGTCTTCGTGATACTCCAATCGTAACGTTTATGAACAAACTTGACCGTGATGTTCGTGACCCGATGGAAGTGCTTGATGAAGTGGAAAGCGAGCTAGGTATGGCCTGTGCTCCGATCTCATGGCCAATCGGTTGTGGTAAAGAGTTTAAAGGTGTTTACCATATTCACCGTGACGAAACGATCTTGTACGAATCTGGCCACGGTCATGAGATTCAAGAAGTTCGCATCATTAAAGGTTTGGACAACCCTGAGCTAGATGAAGCGGTAGGTGCTGATCTTGCGGAAAGCGTACGTGAAGAACTAGAGCTTGTTATTGGTGCTTGTCCGGAGTTTGATCACGAACTGTTCCTTGCTGGTGAGCTAACGCCGGTTTACTTCGGTACTGCATTGGGTAACTTTGGTGTGGACCACATGCTTGATGGTCTAACGAAGTGGGCTCCTGCACCTCAAACGCGCCAAGCGAATGAGCGTGATGTAGAAGCGACAGAAGAGAAATTCTCTGGTTTCGTGTTTAAGATCCAAGCAAACATGGATCCAAAACACCGTGACCGTATCGCATTCATGCGTATCGTATCAGGTACTTACGACCAAGGCATGAAGATGAACCATGTTCGTACTGGTAAGAACGTAAGTATTTCGGATGCGGTAACCTTCATGGCGGGCGACCGTGCGCGTGCTGAAAAAGCATACGCGGGTGATATTATCGGTCTACATAACCACGGTACTATCCAGATTGGTGATACCTTTACTCAAGGTGAGAGCCTTAAGTTCGCTGGTATTCCTAACTTCGCACCTGAGCTATTCCGTCGTATCCGTCTACGCGATCCACTGAAGCAGAAGCAACTTCTAAAAGGATTAGTTCAGCTTTCAGAAGAGGGCGCAGTACAAGTATTCCGTCCTATGCAGAACAACGACCTGATCGTTGGTGCGGTTGGTGTCCTTCAGTTCGACGTGGTTGTAGCGCGCTTGAAAGCGGAATACAACGTAGAAGCTATCTACGAAGGTGTTAACGTTGCAACAGCTCGTTGGGTTGAATGTGATGACGCTAAGAAACTAGAAGAATTCAAACGTAAGAACCAATCTAACCTAGCGCTAGATGGCGGTGACAACCTGTCTTACATCGCACCAACTATGGTGAACTTGAACCTAGCTTCTGAACGTTTCCCTGAAGTTCAATTCCGAGCGACGCGCGAGCACTAATTTCTCAGCGATCTATTAGAGTTAAACAAAAACGTCTATTGTTCTGCAATAGGCGTTTTTTAATGCGTTTTATTTGAGGTTTAAAGGCTGAGGTTAGAGGCAGTTATGTTGGGTTGGATAAAAACTTGGGTTAAAAGATACGATAAGTGGTGTGAAGAGCTTGGGTTAACGCCTGAGAACAAGCGCAGTTGTGTTGCTTATCGCCGTGATCCTCAAGGGAAACAAACAGAGAGTAGGGAAGATGACACAGCAAATAAGTGACTTTCCGCTGTTTGATACTCATTGCCACGCGGATTTTGAGGCGTTTGAGCAAGGTTTTACACCTGAACAAAGTATTGATGGCTATCTTAAAGAAGCAAAGCAAGCTCAAGTCGAGAAGTTAATCATCCCTTCTATTGGCCAAAGTAACTGGAGGAAGCTCGATGAAATCGCTCAATCTCACCCCAATGTTTACTACGCATTAGGCTTTCATCCTTACTTTTTAGAGCAAGCGGATGAGATGCAATTTGAAGAACTTCACCAATTACTCGCTTCAAAAAACAGCCAATGTGTCGCGATAGGTGAGTGCGGGCTCGACTTTTTTGTGGACGTTGAACGAGAGAAACAAGAGCGCTTTTTCATCCAACAAATGGAGCTTGCGAAGGAGTTTGACCTGCCTTTAATCATCCATGAGAGGAAGTCTTACAACCGACTTATCGAGCTAATAAAGCAGCATAAGTTCACCTTAGGTGGTGTGATTCACGGTTTTTCTGGGAGTGAACAGCAAGCTTTGGCGTGGATCAAGCTCGGTTTCTATATTGGCGTCGGTGGAACGATAACTTACCCAAGAGCGCAAAAAACACGCACAACCATCGCAAAATTGCCCCTTGAATGTCTGGTATTGGAAACGGATGCTCCGGACATGCCCATGTATGGAAACCAAGGAAATGTTAATCATTCCAAATATTTAGTTACGATCTTAAATGAACTTTTTTTGCTTAGAAAAGAGCCAAAGCAATCGATTGCAGCGCAAATTTGGCAAAATAGCCATCGCGCATTCGGTATATGTGAATAAAATCGAAGGTTTTTGTTTATCGTTTGCGTAAATTGCACTGAGCTTGTGATTTGGGTCACATTTGTGTGTGAATGGTACATGAATCTTCTACGAAAGTGTGAGGACGGCATTACTTTATTAGTGGTCGCATGAGTATAATTGCCTCCGCTTTATAGCCCCATTTTGTAACACGCCAATAAATAACTAATAAGGAAGTCATAAACTATGAGCCTGTTTATGAGCCTAGTCGGAATGGTTGCACTGATCGCAATCGCAGTACTACTATCTGACAACCGCAAAGCTATTAATCTAAGAACAGTGGGTGGCGCTTTCGCTATCCAATTCGCACTTGGTGCATTCGTACTTTACATCCCTTGGGGTCGTGATCTACTTGCAGGTTTCTCTGCTGGTGTAGCAAACGTGATCGACTACGGTAAAGACGGTACTGGTTTCCTATTCGGCAGCCTAGTTAACTTCTCAGTTGACGGTATCGGTTTCATCTTTGCTTTCCAAGTACTACCAACTCTGATTTTCTTCTCTGCACTTATCTCTGTACTTTACTACATTGGTGTTATGCAAATTGTAATCAAAGTTCTTGGTGGTGGTCTTCAGAAAGCTCTAGGTACTTCTCGCGCCGAGTCTATGTCTGCAGCAGCAAACATCTTCGTTGGTCAAACTGAAGCACCTCTAGTTGTTCGTCCATTTGTTCCTAAAATGACTAACTCTGAACTATTCGCAGTAATGTGTGGTGGTTTGGCTTCTGTAGCTGGTGGTGTACTAGCAGGTTACGCATCTATGGGTGTACCTCTAGAGTACCTAGTTGCAGCGTCATTCATGGCAGCACCTGGTGGTCTACTATTCGCTAAAATCATCAAGCCTGAAACAGATACGCCAGACGACAACATCGCTGACGAAATGGACGGTGGCGATGACAAACCAGCTAACGTTATCGACGCAGCAGCAGGTGGCGCATCAGTTGGTCTACAACTAGCACTTAACGTTGGTGCAATGCTACTAGCATTCATCGGTCTAATTGCTCTAATCAACGGTATCCTAGGTGGCATCGGTGGTTGGTTCGGTATGGAAAACCTAACTCTAGAACTTCTTCTAGGTTGGATCTTCGCACCGCTAGCATTCATCATTGGTGTTCCATGGGAAGAAGCAACTATCGCTGGTTCTTTCATTGGTCAGAAGACAGTTGTTAACGAATTCGTTGCATACCTAAACTTCGTACCATACGTTGGTGAAAACGCTCAAGTTGTTGCAGCAACTGGTCAAGTGATGTCTGAGAAGACTCAAGCTATCATCGCATTCGCACTATGTGGTTTCGCAAACCTTTCTTCAATTGCGATTCTTCTAGGTGGTCTAGGTGGTATTGCACCAAGCCGTCGCCACGACATCGCACGTATGGGTGTTAAAGCGGTAATTGCTGGTACTCTATCTAACCTGATGGCAGCAACAATTGCTGGCTTCTTCCTGTCTTTCTAATTAGTTAGAAATCGATATATAGACGCCATAATAATATCGCCCCGTAGCAAGAAATTGCTGCGGGGCTTTTTTGTTTTTAGGCCTACCGTTTTTAGTATATGCACGCGCTTATGCTTAGATTCGATGTAGGGTCTAGAATGTTTTTTTGAGATACAAACCGTTTGCGTTCTAAGGAGCACTACAATTTATTGATGGATACCTATAATGTATAAGCTAAAGGGATAGGATGTCTCTGTTGGCAAGAAAGTAACCTCGAAATCAACTCGAACGTTATTCTTCTGGGATTAAGCCAAAATTAGCGATACGCTATAGATGTTAGACACAACATGACTGATTTGTTGTGCCATAGACCAAACTGGTACTGTGCGGTGACAAGGATTGCAATTGGTAGCGAAAGTTATCAAGTCTTCAGGGAACCAAGTCCGTTCATTTGTGGCTACTGAGCATTACTAAAATATCCATCTATACTGGATGGAGGGCGAAGTAGTTAACTATTTGAATATATTGATCGGAGATAGAAATGAGCGATTTAAAAGCAGCAGCTCTACGTGCACTTAAACTTATGGACCTAACTACGCTAAATGACGACGATACTACTGAAAAAGTAGTGGCGCTTTGTCATGACGCGAAGACTGCAGTAGGCAACACCGCTGCAATCTGTATTTACCCTCGCTTTATCCCAGCAGCTAAGAAAGCGTTGCGTGAGCAAGGTACTCCAGAAGTACGCATTGCGACTGTAACTAACTTCCCTCATGGTAATGACGACATCGAAATTGCTGTTGCAGAAACAAAAGCAGCGGTAGCGTACGGCGCAGACGAAGTTGACGTAGTATTCCCATACCGTGCTCTTATTGCTGGCAACGAAGAAGTTGGCTTTGAGCTAGTTAAACAGTGTAAAGCAGCTTGTGGTGACATCACGCTTAAAGTGATCATCGAAACAGGTGAACTGAAAGAAGAAGCACTAATCAAGAAAGCTTCTCAAATCTGTATCGAAGCAGGTGCAGACTTCATCAAAACTTCAACAGGTAAAGTGCCAGTAAACGCGACTCCAGAGTACGCGCGCATGATGCTTGAAGTTATTCGTGACATGGGTGTTGCTAAAACAGTTGGTTTCAAACCAGCTGGTGGCGTACGTACTGCTGAAGATGCAGCACTATACCTAGCAATGGCTGATGAGCTACTAGGCGCTGAGTGGGCAGACAACATGCACTACCGTTTTGGTGCTTCAAGCCTACTAACTAACCTTCTTAATACATTAGAAGTGACAGACCAGACTGCTGATCCAGCAGCATACTAATTTACTCGTCATATTTGACACCGCAGCGTTGTTGACTGCGTAAGTTCCTCCTAATCACATAGAGCCTCTATGCTCATAGGAATGAACTCACTGGTCGCCTAACTGCAACGCCAAATATTTAGAGTATTGAACATAATAAGTCTGTTTGATGGAGTGGCGTCAAGCCACTCCATATTACCTCTTTTCCCTACAAACCATACTCACTAGAGTTTGGGAGGCACTAATGTATCTACCTCAAGAAATTATCCGCAGAAAACGTGACGGTGAAGTCCTAACAGCTGAAGAAATTAACTTCTTCATTCAAGGTGTTGCTAAAAACACGGTTTCTGAAGGCCAAATTGCCGCATTCGCAATGGCTATCTTTTTTAATGAAATGACGATGCCAGAACGTATCGCACTAACGTGTGCAATGCGTGATTCAGGTATGGTGATTGACTGGAGCCACATGAACTTTGATGGCCCAATCGTTGATAAACACTCTACTGGTGGTGTTGGTGACGTAACTTCTCTGATGCTTGGCCCTATGGTGGCAGCATGTGGTGGTTTCGTTCCAATGATCTCTGGTCGTGGTTTAGGCCACACTGGCGGTACGCTAGACAAGCTAGAATCTATCCCGGGTTACAACATTACACCAACCAACGAAGTGTTCGGTGAAGTAACGAAAGATGCTGGTGTGGCTATCATCGGTCAAACAGGCGATCTAGCGCCTGCTGACAAGCGTGTTTACGCGACTCGTGATATCACAGCAACCGTAGATAACATCTCGCTAATTACGGCTTCAATCCTATCTAAGAAACTGGCTGCTGGCCTTGATTCCCTAGTGATGGATGTAAAAGTAGGTTCAGGCGCATTCATGCCGACTTACGAAGCGTCAGAAGAGCTAGCGAAATCTATCGTTGCAGTAGCAAATGGTGCAGGTACTAAAACAACAGCAATCCTAACGGACATGAACCAAGTTCTAGCTTCTTCAGCGGGTAACGCAGTAGAGGTTCGTGAAGCGGTTCAATTCTTAACGGGTGAATACCGTAACCCACGTTTGCTAGAAATTACGATGGCATCGTGTGCTGAAATGCTGGTGTTGGGTAACCTTGCAAAAGATTCAGACGAAGCGCGCGAAAAACTGATGACAGTACTGGATAACGGTAAAGCAGCAGAGTGCTTCGGTAAGATGGTAGCGGGCCTTGGCGGTCCAGCTGATTTCGTAACGAACTACGATAACTACCTAGAAAAAGCAGAAATTATTAAACCAGTGTACGCGCTAGAAAGCGGTGTGGTATCAGCAATGGATACTCGTGCAATTGGTATGGCTGTGGTTGGTATGGGCGGCGGTCGTCGCGTAGCAACTGACAGCATTGATTACGCAGTCGGTTTTGATCACTTCATTCGTCTTGGCGAAGTAGCAAGTGAAGATAAACCATTAGCAATGATTCATGCTCGCAACGAACAACAGTGGCAAGAAGCTGCAACAGCATTACAAAATGCAATCACTGTGGGCGGAGAATATACAGCAACGCCAGACGTTTACCGTCAGATTCGTTCTGAAGACGTGTAAATAACAGGTATCGGCATACCTCGTGTATGCCGATAAACAGAGTTCTGGTGCAAAGAGCAATAAGTTGGTGAAGAAAATGAAAAGAGCATTTATTTTAGTTTTAGATTCATTCGGTATCGGTGAAACAGCGGATGCAGACAAATTTGGTGATGTAGGTTCTGACACTATGGGCCACATCGCAGATCATTGTGACCAAGGTCTTGCAGACAATGCAGATCGTAAAGGTTCACTGACATTGCCAAACCTGTCTAAGCTAGGTCTAGCGATGGCTCACAAAGAGTCTACAGGTCGCTTTGCTCCTGGTATGGATGCAGACGCTGAGATCATTGGCGCTTACGGTCACGCTGCTGAGCTGTCTTCTGGTAAAGACACGCCATCAGGTCACTGGGAAATTGCGGGTGTTCCTGTACTGTTTGACTGGGGCTACTTCACCGACAAAGAGAACAGCTTTCCAAAAGAACTGACTGACCGCATCCTTGAGCGTGCAGGCCTGTCTGGTTTTTTAGGTAACTGCCACTCATCTGGCACGGAAATCCTAGATAACCTAGGTGAAGAGCATATGAAGACTGGCTTGCCTATCTTCTATACTTCTGCAGATTCTGTTTTCCAGATCGCTTGTCACGAAGAGACATTCGGCCTGCAAAACCTATTAGACCTTTGTCAGATTGCTCGTGAAGAGCTAGAAGACTACAACATTGGTCGTGTTATCGCTCGTCCGTTCATTGGCCCAGGTAAAGGTCAATTCGAACGTACTGGTAACCGTCGTGATCTTTCTGTTGAGCCACCTGCAGCCACCATTCTTCAGAAGTTGGTTGATGAGAAGGGCGGTAACGTTCACTCAATCGGCAAGATCTCTGATATCTACGCGGGTTGTGGCATCACTCAGAAAACCAAAGCAACAGGTATTCCTGCGCTATTTGAAGCAACAAAAGAAGCGATCAATGAAGCAGGCGACAACACTATCGTGTTCACTAACTTCGTTGATTTCGACTCAGCTTACGGCCACCGCCGTGATGTTGCTGGTTATGCAGTGGCACTTGAGTACTTCGATGGTCGCATCAATGAAATCATCGATATGATGAAAGAAGATGATGTGCTTATCCTAACGGCTGACCACGGTTGTGATCCGACATGGCCAGGTACAGACCATACTCGTGAGCACATCCCTGTGATTGTTTACGGTCAGAAGGTTCCAGCCGGTTCTTTAGGCCGTCGCGATACGTTCGCTGATATCGGTCAAAGCTTAGCGTCATACTTTGGTACATCGCCAATGGGACACGGTACAAGCTTTCTATAATAGTTAACGAAGAGAGAGGGAAACCTCTCTCTTCTTTTTTTGTTTTGAGATTAAGGATATTTTCAATGGCTACTCCACATATTAATGCTGAAATGGGTGATTTCGCTGACGTAGTTTTAATGCCAGGTGACCCGCTACGTGCTAAATACATCGCTGAAACCTTCTTAGAAGAAGTGGTTCAAGTGTGCGACGTTCGCAACATGTTTGGTTACACCGGTACTTACAAAGGTCGTAAGGTTTCGGTAATGGGACACGGTATGGGCATTCCATCTTGTTCTATTTACGCGACTGAGCTGATCAAAGACTTTGGTGTGAAGAAGATCATTCGTGTGGGCAGTTGTGGTGCAGTGAGCGAAGATATCAAAGTGCGTGATGTGGTGATCGGCATGGGCGCATGTACTGACTCTAAAGTGAACCGTATTCGCTTTAAAGATCATGACTTTGCGGCGATTGCGGATTACAAAATGGTGCGCGCGGCAGAAGATGCAGCCAAAGCTCTCGGTGTCGGCGTAAAAGTCGGTAACCTGTTCTCGGCTGAGCTGTTCTACACGCCAGATCCAGAGATGTTCGAAGTAATGGACAAATACGGCATTGTTGGCGTAGAGATGGAAGCGGCTGGCATCTATGGTGTGTGTGCTGAATACGGCGCAAAAGCTCTAACGATCTGTACTGTTTCTGACCACATCAAGACTGGTGAGCAAACGACATCAGATGAACGTCAAACGACTTTCAACGACATGATGGTTATCGCACTAGACTCAGTGTTGCTTGGTGACCAAGAATAATCTTGATTTGTCTTAGCTTGATAAGTTAACAGATAACAAAAAGCCCCGTTGCTGCCTGAGCGTCGGGGCTTTTTATTGGATTGCTGTACTTATTCTGAGTCTAGTATTTATTGTCAGCCTAGTGTGTTTATGAGCTTACATTTTTCAATAGTAAGTTCTCACCAGACTTAGTTGGTCTTCTGCGAATCAGCATGATGAACAACACGCCACTCACAAACCCCATCAACACCATACCGATCATGTAGTGATCACTTTTGCGGTAGTGGTGATCAGAAATCGCCGTCATCTTACCGGTTTCAAAAGTCACTCGAATAAAGCCGATGATCGTTTTCTCTGGAGAATAAATAGGTTCAACTAACTGTTGTCTGCCGATACTTGCTGTTGAAAGTGGCGTATCTAAGCCAAGAACCTCACGTACCGAGAGGGCTTTTTCGCTCGAAGCCAGTCGAATACCCTCTGCATCATAGATGGTGGTATCGAACACCAGTCGGTCTTGAGATAGCTGGTTAGTCAGATCAAGCAATCGCTCTTGGTCTTGTTGCGTGATCATCTTGCTGGCTGAAAGTGATGCCTGAGAGATAAGCAGCTTGGTAAGAGTTTCCAACTGTTTTGCTTGGATCTTCTCGTTACCTTTACTGATCACGACCGTATTTTTAATCGTTACAACGAACATGGTAGCCAACAAAATGAGGGCTAGCATTCGTAAAGCGTTACGTATTGAGAACAATGATTCATTCATGTTTCACGAAGCCTGAAATAAACAAATGTTATGATTAAGACATATTGAGACTTGCGTTTTCAAATTGCAATAGGTTAACGTTTAGCATAGTTAATTAGGAATCATACACATGGACGCTCAGAAATATCTGCCGATAAAAAGGCATACGACATTATTAACTCGACTCCCCGAGACTCGTTTCGCTTCTCAACTCGCTAAATCCAAGGCCAATTGGATTGTGTTTGGTGAGTACCTATCTCCACAATCTTTCGATGACATCGACTTTTTCACTGGCACTTACAACACCATCCTCGATACGTGGAAGGTTGGGCATTATGAAGTGGCTTTGATGTCAGGCAATCTAACGCCAGCACACGAAGAAATCCTCCAAGCGCTAAAGCTTGATTATGCTTGCCTTAGCGAGGTACCAGACTTATCTAAGCCAGGTTTGATCGTGATGGATATGGATTCCACAGCGATTCAAATTGAATGCATCGATGAGATTGCCAAGCTAGCTGGAGTGGGAGAGTTAGTCTCTGAAATCACAGAACGAGCAATGCAAGGCGAGCTCGACTTTGAACAGAGCCTACGCCAGCGAGTAGGAGCACTGAAAGGTGCGGATGAATCGATATTAGAGCAAGTGCGTCAGTCATTGCCATTCATGCCAGACTTGGTCGGGCTGGTGAATACTCTAAATAAGCTTGGCTGGAAAACGGCGATTGCATCAGGCGGTTTTACTTACTTCTCTGACTACCTGAAAGATACCCTTGATCTAGACCATGCTCAATCAAACACGCTTGAGATCGTCAACGGTAAGTTGACGGGTGAAGTCTTAGGCGATGTTGTTTCGGCGCAGACCAAAGCGGATATCTTGGTAGAGTTGGCTGAAGAGTACGAATTGGAACTACATAATACCGTTGCCGTTGGTGATGGTGCCAATGACTTGGTGATGATGGGCTCTGCAGGTTTAGGCATTGCCTACCACGCAAAACCAAAAGTAGAGCAGCAAGCTCAAACTGCTGTTCGTTACGCAGGTTTAGGCGGTGTGCTGTGTATCTTGTCGGGTGTATTGGCTAAGCAACAGAAGATCAGCTGGCAAGCGAAACCTTAGGGGCTCTACCTAAGTGCTATTGGCTATGTATCTTATTTAGCAATAGTGGCTCAGACACAAAAAAAGCAGGCTATCAGCCTGCTTTTTCAATTTTCATGCTTAAGTTAATACGCCACTCGAGGCTAGCGTGTTAGCTCCAATCGAATCAGCACTTCATCGGTAATGTCCTCTATCTCGCCATAACCGATAAACGCCGTCACCTCATTCTCTAGCTTCTTAGCTTGATGCATACTGATGCGTGAAAGCTCTTCTAAATCCGACTGGAATAAACTCGTTAGCGGATTAAAGATAGGTGCCGTGGTGACTCGCAATACATACACATCACCTAAGTGCTGCGCTTTCTTGATGAATAAGATGCGTTCCTTTGCTGAGGCGAAGTCTTTGACCAACTTGGTGTGTACCGACTGGATTTTGTCGCCAAACTTCACTGCAGCAATGTACACGTCATGATGCTTAGGCTCCGCACCTTCAATTCTTTTTAGTGGCTCAGCCAACAGTGAGTTGGTGTGACCCTTGAAGATTGGCTCGAGTGAGAACTTTTGATTATGGCCAAGCTTAGCAAGTAACGTTAGATGCTTATTCAGTGGGAAATTCACACCAATGATCTTACAGCGCAGCGTTGAACTTGGCTTATCAATGAATATTGGGTTACTGACCATCTTGCTCAACAAAATGTTGTGCAGTGATTCGAGTAGCGAATGTGTTGGCAGTATCTCTTGCTTCTTAATCAGCTTACTTTGGTTTTGATCGATAAGCCCATTAAGGAAAGCGATGGTACGCATTGTCTTGGCGTTCTCGGCAATAACCAACTGCACGTTGCGACCATTCGGACTCACTCGAATTACGTGGTAAGGCACTGTGCTCAGTGGCAGGTTCTTGTCATAGAGCTGCAGTTCATTGAAGTTCACTAATACCGGATCATTAATCTTGAGTACCATTGGGTGTTCAAGGCTAATGCTCAGTCCACGCTTCGAAATATCTAAGGTGTGTCCGTTCGCCGCTGTGCCATCTTGTGATGTAAGTTGCAACGGTGACTTAAATTGGTATCTCGGCTCTTTACGACGAGTCTGAGAGTCAAAGTAGATGCTTTGAATATTGCCGACGACAGTACGCGGGTGACGGAAGCGGTTCAATTCACTGCTTGGAATGCGTGGCTTTTCACTCAGAAGATAGTCCGCCGCACTTTCGTGATCGCCAATCTCTTGCAAGATTCCGCAATGCGTCAGTTGAGCTGAGCTTTGAGCCAGCGTATCCGAGTGTTTAGCTAATGCTTGTCGCTCAGTGTCTGAAAGTTCGAAAACCGAGAACTTGAACGCCTTCCAACTTTTACGTTTGCCACCGATGTGCCAGAACAGCTGTCTTTGTTCACGAGAGGCTTCAGGCAGCATCATTGAATAGAACAAGGTCTTGTTTTGGTGTTCATGGGTAAAAGAGTAGATAACGTTACTGGTTCCCTTCACTCCTGGTTTCGCCAACAGGTTCATACGTTGCTCGTTGAACAGGGTACCCAGCGCTTGTTGATTTCGTTCGTCGTGCCAATATTGCCATAATGGATGGTTGTTATCCGTCAGTAGGGCAAGCTTTAGTTCGCTACCGCTGAAAAACAGGGGTAGGTTACAAGTATGCTTTAGATAGGTATGTTCGATTCCTCGAGTACGAGTTCGAATAATCCTATCTTGATTCTCATGGCTGGTTTTCTTACTGGTGCTATTTAAAGACTCATCGAGTAAGCGAGCCACAATATTGTTGTCGCTTACCTTGATGGTTCTTAGAAATTTGACCGCGTTGTTCTCATAAGATTCGTCGATACCCAAAACACGAAATTCAACCGCTTGGTTAACATCGTTTTCTTGGGACTTTTCGATAAGCTCTGAGAACTTAACGCTGATGATCTCGCCGAGGTTGTATCGAAAGGCGCTCGGTACTTTGAACTTTGCACCCGACGGGGAGATATCAACCGTTACACCATGTAGGCTTTGCCCTTTCGATGTGGTGATCTCGACCTGCGAGCTAATCTTGAGTCTGTTCTCTTGGCGTTTTAAGTCGTAACCTAGGTTAATAGCTTCCGCTTCGTACGGGCTATTGGCGCTAGTAATGTCGTGGTTACCTTGAGAAGATGTTTTAACAACGCTCAGAGGCTGAGTTCGCGGAGTCATTACTAACTCCCATGCGCCTTCTGTGTAACCTTTAAACTTTTTCGTACCACGTTGATATGCGTTTAAAGCGATATCATCGAGCCAGTGCTTACGGCCATCGAGAGTGAACTGACGACACTCATTATCAATACGCCCGCGTAAATCAATGCTCTTTGTACACGGAGCCATGATACGATTCAGTTCCATTTTAACGAGCAGTTTTAGAGACGGAGATTCGCCTTCTGTCATTTGAGAAAGAAGGAATTCGAAATCTTCGGCGTGGTAGGCCGGGATAAGACGTTCTGCTACAGATAGAATTTCAGATTGCTGCATACTTTTCTTGTTAGAATGGACGGTGCATTTATGTTATCGACTAGTTTAAATCGATCTTTAAGTATAAGTGGTATGACTGCAACGTTTATTTTCACCCGTACGGTCAAATAAGTCACAAATTGACAACATCATTGTGTAACTGAGTAAATTATTGAGGTTTTATGGCTAAGGCAAAACGAGCTTATGTGTGTAATGACTGTGGTGCTGACTTTCCACGTTGGCAGGGGCAGTGCAACGCATGTGGTGCTTGGAACACGATTACAGAAGTTAGGTTAGCCGCTTCACCTCAAGTAGCGCGCAATGAAAGATTATCTGGTTATGCAGGTGCAGTAACAGAATCGAGCGTTCAGACATTATCTGAAATTAATCTACAAGAAGTACCACGCTTTAGTAGTGGCTTTAAAGAGCTAGACCGCGTACTTGGTGGTGGTGTCGTACCGGGTGCTGCGATCCTGATTGGTGGTAACCCGGGTGCCGGTAAATCAACGCTGCTATTACAAACCATGTGTCAGCTTTCTTCTCAATTACCGACTCTCTATGTAACCGGGGAAGAATCTCTGCAACAAGTCGCGATGCGTGCGTCTCGACTTGGATTGCCAAAAGAGCACCTAAAGATGCTCTCAGAAACGAACGTGGATAAGATTTGTCAGGTTGCAGAAAAAGAACAACCTAAGATCATGGTTATCGACTCGATCCAAGTTATGCACGTTGCGGATGTTCAATCTTCTCCGGGCAGTGTTGCACAGGTTCGTGAATCGGCAACCGCATTAACGCGCTACGCAAAACAGAATAACGTTGCTGTGTTCTTAGTTGGACACGTAACTAAAGACGGCACCTTAGCAGGGCCAAAAGTACTTGAGCACATTATTGACTGTTCTGTTTTATTAGATGGCGGAACCGATAGCCGTTTTAGAACGCTACGCAGCCACAAAAACCGTTTTGGTGCAGTGAATGAACTGGGTGTGTTTGCGATGACAGGCCAAGGGCTAAAAGAAGTCAGCAACCCATCCGCTATCTTCTTGTCTCGTGGTGAAGAAGAAACCTCGGGCAGTTCTGTCATGGTGGTGTGGGAAGGGACGCGTCCACTTCTTGTCGAAATCCAAGCGCTGGTGGATTATTCACAGCTGGCTAACCCACGTCGCGTCGCTGTCGGCCTAGAGCAAAACAGGCTTTCTTTGTTATTAGCGGTGCTGCATAAACACGGCGGCTTACAAATGGCTGACCAAGATGTGTTTGTGAATGTCGTCGGTGGTGTTAAAGTAACCGAAACCAGTGCTGATCTTGCGTTGGTGATGGCTCTACTTTCTAGTTTCAGAGATCGCGCATTGCCAAAAGATGTGGTGGTATTTGGAGAAGTAGGCCTAGCGGGTGAGATTCGACCTGTACCGAGCGGACAAGAGCGTTTAAATGAAGCATTTAAACACGGCTTTAAGAAAGCGATTGTACCGGCGGCTAACATGCCTAAAGGTGGCATTCCAGGAATGCAGATCCACGGTGTGAAAAAATTATCGGAAGCAATTAATGCTTTTGATGAGTTGTAATTGAACTCACTTCAGCTACTCTATACAGCAGCAATTCAGCCTAACCTTAACGCCGATTAGGCTTTAGGTTAGCACTATAATTAACAATCATTTAGATTGTTACTACTGAGTGCCTTTTTCTATATGTTAGAAAAAGGCAAAGTTTTTTAGTCCCAAATGCATGCAAAGCTATCAGTCTTCACAGATTGTGATATACTCTGCGCGCATTTTATATCCTATTAACAGAGTAAGACAATGGCAGATTTATCGAAATACAGAAACATTGGTATTTTCGCGCACGTTGATGCGGGTAAAACAACTACCACTGAGCGTATCCTTAAGCTAACTGGTCAAATCCACAAGACTGGTGAAGTACATGATGGCGAATCAACGACTGACTTCATGGAACAGGAAGCTGAGCGCGGTATTACTATCCAATCAGCAGCTGTAAGCTGTTTTTGGAACGATCACCGTCTAAACGTTATCGATACTCCTGGACACGTTGACTTCACAGTTGAAGTATACCGTTCTCTTAAAGTTCTTGATGGCGGTATCGGTGTATTCTGTGGTTCTGGTGGTGTTGAACCTCAATCAGAAACTAACTGGCGCTACGCTAACGAATCAGAAGTATCTCGTCTGATCTTCGTTAACAAACTAGACCGTATGGGTGCAGACTTCTACAACGTTGTTGACCAAGTTAAAAACGTTCTAGGTGCAACTCCTCTAGTAATGGTTCTACCAATCGGCCGTGAAGACGAGTTCGTTGGTGTTGTAGACCTACTAAGCCGTAAAGCATACGTTTGGGATGACACTGGTCTTCCTGAAAACTACGAAATCAAAGATGTTCCAGCGGACATGGTTGATGACGTTGAGCAATACCGTGAAGAGCTAATCGAAACTGCTGTAGAGCAAGACGATGACCTAATGGAAGCTTACATGGAAGGTGAAGAGCCTTCTATTGAAGACGTTAAGCGTTGTATCCGTAAAGGTACTCGTGATATCGCATTCTTCCCAACGTTCTGTGGTTCTGCGTTCAAGAACAAAGGTATGCAACTTATCCTTGATGCTGTAGTAGATTACCTACCAGCACCAACTGAAGTTGACCCTCAGCCTCTAATGGATGAGAACGGTGAAGAAACTGGCGAACACGCTATCGTTTCTACAGATGAGACTTTCAAAGCGCTTGCATTCAAAATCATGGATGACCGCTTCGGTGCTCTAACTTTCGTTCGTATTTACTCTGGTAAACTGAACAAAGGTGACACGATTCTTAACTCATTCACTGGCAAGACTGAACGTGTTGGCCGTATGGTTGAGATGCAAGCTGATGACCGTAACGAACTAACTAGCGCACAAGCTGGTGACATCATTGCGATCGTTGGTATGAAGAACGTGCAAACTGGTCACACTCTATGTGATCCTAAGCACCAAGTAACGCTTGAGCCAATGGTATTCCCAACTCCAGTAATCTCAATCGCTGTATCTCCAAAAGATAAAGGCGGTTCTGAGAAAATGGGTATCGCTATCGGTAAAATGGTTGCAGAAGATCCATCTTTCCAAGTTGAGACTGACGAAGAGACTGGCGAAACTATCCTGAAAGGTATGGGTGAACTTCACCTAGACATCAAGGTAGATATCCTTAAGCGTACATACGGCGTTGACCTAACTGTAGGTGCTCCTCAAGTTGCTTACCGTGAAACTATCACTCAAGCAATTGAAGATAGCTACACGCACAAGAAGCAATCTGGTGGTTCTGGTCAATTCGGTAAGATCGATTACCGTATCAAACCAGGCGAAGCAGGTTCTGGCTTCAAGTTCAACTCTGTAGTTGTGGGCGGTAACGTTCCTAAAGAATTCTGGCCTGCAGTTGAGAAAGGCTTCGCATCTATGATGGAAAACGGCGTACTAGCTGGCTTCCCAACTCTAGACGTTGAAGTTGAACTTTTCGATGGTGGTTTCCACGCAGTCGATTCATCTGCTATCGCATTTGAAATCGCAGCGAAAGGCGCATTCCGTCAATCTATGCCTAAAGCTGGCGCGCAACTTCTTGAGCCAATCATGAACGTTGACGTGTTCACTCCAGACGATCACGTTGGTGATGTTATCGGTGACCTTAACCGTCGTCGTGGCATGATCAAAGATCAACAAGCTGGCGTTACTGGTGTTCGTATTAAAGCTGACGTACCTCTTTCTGAGATGTTCGGCTACATCGGTCACCTACGTACTATCACTTCTGGTCGTGGCCAATTCTCTATGGAATTCGCACAATACGCACCATGTCCAACTAACGTTGCTGACGAAGTGATTGCAAAAGTTAAAGCAGAAAAAGAAGCTGGTAAGTAATTAGCCCTTTTCTCAATTAGCTAAAAAAGCCCCGCAAGTGAAAGCTTGCGGGGCTTTTTATTGCTTGTAACATACTGCGAGATGCGAGATGCGAG
>NZ_JBFRLG010000002.1:0-104172 GCF_041469785.1 Vibrio sp. 10N.286.48.F5
AGTGTGGCAGATCCTCGGTATGGGGAATCCATGTCATTCGTTAGGGCTCTCCGGATAATAAAAGGAATATACATGTCAGATTTACCAAAAAGTATTCAAGTTATTTTTGAAAATAACCCCCAGCTCAAGGAGTTAATACCCAATCCTACTTTGGTGTCAGATTCATCATTCGTATCTGCTTTTAGTCAAAAGCTAGGGCGTTCGTCTGTAGTTGAAGAGGGGGAATGCTTTTATAAAGTTGTCTTTAAGAAAAACTCTTCCAGAGAATTAATGACAATTAATAGTGGGGAGTTGAAAGGGTTGCTTACATCTACATGTATTGAGAAAGGGAAAATCAGTGATGTTGCAGGGCTAGAAAAGGTAGAACTAGATAACCAATCAGATCTAATGCCGACTTTGTTAGGTATTAGCCTTTATGGCTCTATTCAAAATAATTTGTCTTATATTTCTCACTTATGTGTTGATATTAGAAATCACCAGATTATTGAGGAGCAGGCACGGTTTGAAAGGATTTCAGAAACTATAGTAGATAGTTTTAAAAGTATTCCTGACATAGCACTAGACAGGTCAATGCGAGATGTATACTTATCTCGCATAGTAAAAAATAATGACGATTGTTATGAGATGTATATTTCTCAAAGACAGGGATTTAATGACCTTATTGAGTCAGAGCCACGAGAGTATTCTACGGGATTCCGCTATTATTACACAATGCATAATGGTCAGCGGTTTTATCCGGATCAGTTCTTCGAGAGTAAAGTTTTAGCTCACCCTGTATTTTCAGTTTTTGAACGTTTGGTAGCTGGGAGAATTTGCGAAATAGTTCTAAGTGGTAATTATTCAGATAGCAATATTCAAAGGCATAAAGACTTCATAAGTCGGGTTCAGACTGAACTAGAAAAAATCATGGAATATCGCCTTAATGCATTTCATAGATTTACGGAAGATCAAAAAAGAAAAATTGAAGAAGATTTGAGTTTGTCTGGTTATGATCGCAAAGAACTAAATGATCAATTAGTGGAGCATATTGGCTTTGTTGATCGAATAGAAAACAAAGTATCTGGTTTGTTAGAAGCGAAACTAGATGGCTTTAATATTTTAGCTCATCTAATGGAACAAGATGAAATAGATGTATTTTTAATCGATGGCAAACTGCTTGTAAGTAATACGGAATTAAGCCCTAACAAATTGCTTAAGAGCGATTCGTAACGCGTGGCATTTTTACTGTGCGGTGGCTTTTGTGGTTAAGGCGCTGTGCGGTAACTCTTATATTGCGTTACTCACACCTTAGCAAGGCGTTATGCCACACTAAAATTTTCAACTACAAAGGTGAAGTTTGAAATGGGAAAAAACAATAAATTCACATTAAGTTTGCCTAATAATGTGAATGGTTTATCTGAAATAGAAACGTTGAATAGTCTACTATTTATTGGTGCCAATGGTTCAGGGAAAACTCGATTAGGAACATGGGTTGAATTTAATTCCCCACAAAAAGAAAAAGTACATCGTATATCAGCTCAAAAATCATTAGCTATGCCAGATAGTACAACTCCGCGTTCTATTGATGAAGCTGTTTCCGACCTTTTATTTGGTTATCCAGATGCGATTAATCAATCTAGTCCTTCGTCTTATAAACATTCTAACCGTTGGCAAAGAAAACCTGCAAATACAATGCTAAATGACTTTCAAAAACTAATGGTCTACTTGTTCTCAGATCATACTGAGGAAAGCGCTAAGTATCTTGCTGAGTCAAGGTCATCGAATGAACGAGTAGCACCTCCGACTACTAAATTGGATAGAGTTAAAGAAGTATGGGAGAAAATTTTACCTCATAGAGAACTAGTCCTAGGTGGTTTAAGAATTCAGACTAAAGTGAAGAATGATGCAGCATCAGTTTATAACTCATCGGAAATGAGTGATGGAGAACGAGTCATTTTTTATTTGATTGGGCAATGTTTATCGGCCCCTACTGATGGCATTATTGTTATTGATGAGCCAGAATTACATTTACATAAATCGGTACAAGCGCCATTGTGGGCTGAAATTGAGCGGCAAAGGCCTGATTGTTTGTTTGTATATCTAACACATGATGTTGATTTTGCTGCATCTTTTAAAGATGCTAAAAAAGTTTGGCTAAAATCATATGATGGAAATACCTGGGACTGGGATATAGTACAAGAAATAGATAATTTACCTGAAGAATTATTGATCGAGATTCTTGGAAGTAGAAAACCTATTGTATTTGTTGAAGGAGAAACGGGTAGTCATGATACGACATTATATCGAATGTTATTAGATGACTATTTAGTCATACCAAGAGGTTCGTGCTCTCAAGTTATAGAGTCGACTAAGGCTTTAAGAAACAGTCAGCAACTCCACCATTTATCAGCTTATGGCATCATCGACCGTGACAGAAGGGTTGACGATGAAATTGCTTCTTTAGAAGAGTACGGTGTTTATACTCTAAAAGTTGCAGAAGTGGAAAATTTATTTTGTACAGAAGAAATATTGGCAATAATAAGTGAGCGTTTAGTACGAAATAAAGAGGATGACTTTTCAGAGATTCGTACATTTATCATATCACGCTTGAAATCTGAGCTAGAAAATCAGATTTCGTTAAGAACAGTAAGTGAAATAAAGTTTCGTTTGAACTTGTTTGATGATAAAGCAAAGGGTATTGATGGCTTAGAAACAGCTCTGGTTGGTTTAACTTCATCAATAGATGTTCCGTTTATTTATAAGCAAAATGAATCGTTATTTGAACAGATAATATCGACATCAGATTATAAATTACTCTTGAAAATTTATAATAGAAAGTCACTACCTAAGCAAATAGCCCAAAAAGTAGGCTTAAAGAATGATGAATTGCCAGAGTTTGTCATTAGAATGGCAAAAAGTGGTTTAGTGGCAGATGTGAAAAGAGCACTGAAACCTTACTTTGGGGGGTTTTCAAAATACATGGCATAACAAAGTAATCAACACGATTTACTACATTCGCCATTCTGGGTTTGTCTTTAGTTTCAGTGGTTAAGGCTGTAAAATTCAGTTTGGTCAATGTCGTAGTAAACGTGTTATTGCGGCGTAACACAAAATCAGGCTATTGCTCAAAATTGCTATTTGAACTATTATTTGTACATTAAATTGTACCATAGGGAGTTCAACATGAGCCGCATCCATTTTGATCAAGATATTCAGCCTTTGTCTGAATTTCGTGCTGGCGTGACGTCATTTATTAAACAGATTAACGAAACTCGCAGACCACTAGTTATCACACAACGTGGTAAGGGTGTTGCGGTTGTCCTTGATGTTGCAGAATATGAAGCAATGCAAGAGAAGATCGAGTTACTGGAAGAAATGCGTACTGCTGAAGCACAATTAGCTTCAGGTTTAGGTGTTTCCAATGAAGACGCTCGTGCTCAAGTGCTGGGGCGTCTTAATAAATGAAAGTAGTCTGGTCACCACTAGCATTACAAAAGTTAGGTGATGCAGCCGAGTTTATTTCACTGGATAATCCAGTGGCGGCAGAAAACTGGGTTAATGAGGTTTTTGATAAAACTGATTTACTCTCAAGTATGCCTGACATGGGGCGAATGGTTCCTGAGCTGCCTCATACCAATTACCGTGAAATTTTGTTTGGTCACTATCGCATCATATATAGCCTTAGCCATGAAATTCGCGTCCTCACAGTACGAAATTGTCGTCAGATACTAACGGAAAGTGACGTGTAGCAATTGTGTTATAACAATCAATTTAAGAGGGATTCCCAACGCTTGGCATTTTTGCTTCTACTTCAAATTTAGTGTTTATGGCACAATGCTTTAGGTTGGGTGGAGGCGTTGTTCACCCCTTAATTGGGCTAGTTAGTTGCCCAGAGGAAGTAATCAATCCATTGGGAACTTTTGTTTCTGGTGGAGTACGCGCATAATTCGGATAATGTCGCCTTCGATCCAATAGGAGACGATCATTGAAATCTCAGGAATTATAAGTAATCGCCCACGAATGCCGTCTCTCTGTACACCCATTAGAGGCTGCTCAAGCAAGTTTTCTACTTTTGTTTCAATGAGGTTGTCAGCGTTTTCTGCCGCATCAGGGTTGAAGTCATAGATAAACTCAAAGATCCTTTCACGATCATTGAGTGATTCTTCTTCCCATAAAATCATTGCTTACCTCGATTACGTATTCTGGCTTTGCGTTCTTCCATTCGAGATTTAGCAGTTTGGTGTTCAACGAAAACGGATTCTCCTGAGTCAAACTTCTCAAATGCTAGGTTTACTTGTTCAGTTAGCCATGCATCGTGAGATAATGTTTGTCTTTGTTGCTCAGCGAGTTGCTCAGTAAGCTCACGGCAAGCACCACTCAGTGTGCGACCTTGGCTCTCAGCCATCTGTTGAGCTAGGCGTTTTGTTTCTTCATCAACACGAAATTGAATTCTAGTGTCCATGATGTATTCCTTTATTGGTGTGTGTACAAATGTTAGCACTCACCTTTGAGATGGGCAACTGACAAGCTACTATGGCGCCAATAACTAACTTTTGGTGCTATGTTTCATCGCACATAGTCCCATATCTCATCAACCATTGCAGAACGTTAAATGATAGGTCACCACAATCTGTAGAGGAAAGTGCATTGAAGTTAACCAATAAACTCGTACGTTACCCGCACATTGATGTTGATCGTGCGTTTGAAAAAGAAGCTGAATTATTGCAGCAAATTCAGGCGGGTGAGATTGGACAAGCCTTAATGCTGTGGCAAGCAAAAACGCCGACACTCGTTTTGCCCGCAGGTAAGAAGTGGCCAGTGACGGTCGAGTCTAGAAAGCAACTCGCGGCACAAGGCTGGCAACTCACCTCACGTAAAACGGGTGGTGCTCCCGTTCCCCAACTGCCGGGGATCATTAACTTATCGCATATTTACCATTGGCCTCGTGATGAAGCCTACAACATCCAAAAAGCGTATCTACATCTGTGCAATGTCTTAACCCTGTTTTTTAAAGAACTGGGCATCGATGTGGATGTACACGCGACTCCCGGTTCTTATTGTGATGGTGACTACAACCTCAATATCAATAAACAAAAAATAGTGGGCACGGCGCAGCGTGTTTTGCTTAAACAAGGGGGCGGCCAAATCGTACTTTCGCAAGCTTGTATCTTGTTGGATGTCGACCTAGAGAACATCGTTGCACCCGTAAATTTTTATAATCAAGTTTGTGGAAATCCAACCGTGGTGGACGCGCAAGTTCATACTCCGTTGTCCGCACATCTGACAACTCTACCCAACGTAGACTCACTCTTTCGGCAGTTAAGCCAAGCTTTCATCAAGCATGCGTGATACCAACCTTTCGTTAACGCCAAACTAATTTGCCGATGGTAGAACGATTTCAATACTATGTGTCGATGAGAACGAATGGGTTGAACTTAAGGCGGTGAGAACTTTATAATGTTACTTGTAACATAATAAAGAGTTCAAATAGTTATGACAGAACAGCAGAAGAAAACTCGAACCACACTTCAAGATGTTGCAGACAAAGTGGGGGTCACAAAGATGACCGTCTCTCGTTACATGCGCAATCCCGATTCAGTCGCAGCCAAAACTCGTGTTAAAATTGCAGCGGTTATTGAAGAGATGGGATACATCGAAAACAAAGCGCCAGCTATGCTCTCTAAATCGTCGAGTAAAGCGATCGGTATCTTGCTCCCTTCGTTATCAAACCAAATCTTTGCCGCGTTTGTTCAAGGTATCGAAACGGTTACTAAAGAGAATGGCTACGAGACGTTGCTTGCTCACTTTAGCTATGATGCTGTGGAAGAAGAGGAAAAGATTGCTTCGCTGCTTTCGTATCAAGTTGATGGGTTGATATTGACGGAAAGCCACCACACCCCCCGCACGTTACAGATGATCAAGAATTCAGGTGTTTCTGTTGTTGAAACGATGGAACTCCCAACCAATCCGATCGATATGGTTGTTGGCTTGGACCATATTGATGCTTCTTACCATGTCGTGAAGCGAATGATTGAAGCTGGTAAACGCTCTATTGCTTACTTTGGCGCTCGATTGGATGCGCGAACCAAGTTGCGTTTGCAAGGCTATGACAAAGCGATGTATGAGGCTGGATTAGAGCCTAAACACGTGTTGACTGAACAGCACTCTAACTTCTCTTTGGCTGAAGATCTGCTTGATCGCGCTCTTGCGGATTACCCAGATCTAGATGGCGTGTTCTGCACCAATGATGACATCGCGATAGGTACCTTGCTCATTGCCCAGCAACGTGGAATCCAAGTGCCGCAACAGCTATCTGTGGTGGGCTATAACGCGTTAGATATCGGTCAAACCATACGCCCAAAACTGACTAGCGTGGATACGCCACGTTATGAAATAGGTAAGAAAAGTGCCGAGCTACTGCTTGCCCG
Organism: Vibrio sp. 10N.286.48.F5; assembly: GCF_041469785.1. Taxonomy (NCBI): domain Bacteria; kingdom Pseudomonadati; phylum Pseudomonadota; class Gammaproteobacteria; order Vibrionales; family Vibrionaceae; genus Vibrio; species Vibrio sp. 10N.286.48.F5. Next base: position 6,408 of record NZ_JBFRLG010000002.1, read on the forward strand.
ATTGAAAGGTGAGCCAGTCACGGAAACGGTAGTGGATATGGGCTATCGCATCACGGATGGCGAAAGCGTTTAACCAAGTATGGTGGAAACGGAAAGGGGCATCGAAATGATGCCCCTTTTGCTTTTACATTTAAGCGATGACACAGTTAGACGATAAAACTCGCCCCTTGTTCTGCACTCGAAACGCTTTGGCGCATCACGCTAAATAGGTTGCGCCCCATGGTTTGCTGGTTAGCGTCTACCTCAAACACCTTCGCTTGGCGAGACTGCATGTCGTTGAGGTTATTGAGTTCGCCACTCGCGCAATCTAAGCGCAGGATATCGCCTTCGCGAACAAGCCCAATAGTTCCTCCTCGAATGGCCTCTGGTGAGACATGAATCGCGGATGGGATCTTTCCTGAGGCTCCAGAAAGGCGCCCATCAGTAACCAGAGCCACTTTAAACCCTTGTTTCTGAACATTACCTAGAATCGGCATAAGCTTGTGCAGTTCAGGCATACCGTTCGCAGCTGGGCCATTGTTTATTACCACAACAATGCAATCTTTGTTGAGTTCACCTCGTTGATACGCAGCTTCTACCTTATGTTGGCAATCAAAAACTACCGCAGGTGCTTCTATTACACGTTGCTCTTCTGCAACCGCTGACACTTTAATCACTGCGTTGCCAAGGTTCCCTGAAAGGACTCGCGTTCCGCCTGTGCTTTGGAATACCTGTTCTTGGCCTGCAATTACCTCTGCATCTGCCGACTGTTTGCACTTTTTCCACGTTAGCTTTCCATTTTCAAGTTCTGGAATACTCATTTGATCTTCAAACGAGCCAAAGGTAGGTGTGACATCTCGGTGCAGTAAGTTGGCTTGATCTAAACGGCGTAACAGCGCGGGAACTCCTCCTGCCGCTTGGAACGCATTCATATCTGCTGGACCGTTGGGATAAACTCGAGCAAGTAAAGGCACCACATAGGATAGATCGCTGATGTCTTGCCAAGTCAGAATAAATCCTGCTGCGCGTGCTACCGCGACCATGTGAATGCTGTGGTTGGTACTGCCACCTGATGCGAGTAGGGCAACAATGCCATTGATTAAGCTTTTAGCGGTAAAGACTTCAGAAAGTGGGCGGAAGTTTGCGGCTTGTGGTGTCATTGAAGCAATTTCAATGGCGGCATGCTGAGTGAGTGATGCGCGCAATTCAGAGTCAGGGTGAATAAACGCTGAGCCCGGAAGCATCAGCCCCATCGCTTCAAATACCAGCTGATTGGTATTGGCTGTGCCGTAAAAAGTGCAGGTGCCCGCTGAGTGATAAGCGTTGCACTCCATATCCAGTAAGGCACTTTTTCCTACCTTACCAGCCGCGTATTCTTGGCGAATATGTACTTTCTCATCATTGCTGATGCCCGTTGCCATCAAGCCCGCCGGAACAAAAGCGGTGGGTAGATGTGCAAAAGAGAGCGCGCCCATCAGTTGTCCTGGAGCTATCTTGTCGCAAATACCAAGTAATAGGGTTGAATCAAACACGTTGTGACTCAGTGAAAGAGCGGTCGATTGAGCAATCAAGTCCCTTGAAAACAAAGACATATCCATGCCTGGTTGGCCTTGAGTTACCCCATCGCACATCGCGGGAACACAGCCCGCTACTTGAGAGGTGTGGCCGAACTTAGCTAACGCCTTTTTGATCTGATCTGGATAGTGTTGATACGGCTGGTGAGCGCTTAACATATCGTTGTAAGAGCTGATTAACGCCACATTGGATTTAGTGAGATCAAGAATCGAGCGTTTCTCATCGGAGCAAGAAGCTGCGACAGCATGAGCCAAGTTGCCGCAAGAAAGCCCTTTACCACCTTTGCCAGCAGAGGCTTGGTGTTGGGTTCGGTTTAGAAACGCTTCATGAGTCTCTTTGCTTCGTTCAATTAATCGTTGAGTCACCGCTTGGATGGTTGGAAGGGTCATGCTGTTTCTGCCTCATCAGTCATTGAAAGCACAATCGCAGCACAGTCCACAACGTCATCAATATCGCCATCAATGCTGATGACAACCGTATCTGGCTCGTGATCGGGTCTTTCTAATGTTTCGAACTGGCTTTTAATCATGTTCTCTTTCATGAAGTGGCCTTGGCGCTGACGCATTCGATGCAAGATCAGGTCAATGTTGCCATCTAAAAAGAGAAAGGTGAGGTTTTTGTTCCCTTCGCGAATTTGGTCGCGGTACTTCTTCTTCAACGCAGAACACACAATAATGCCGTGCTCATTTTTACTTTCTAGGCTGTACGCTGCATCACGAACGCGTTCCAGCCATGGAATGCGATCATCATCATTAAGAGGTTGGCCTGACGCCATTTTTTGAATGTTTGCTCGAGGATGAAGGTCGTCACCATCAATGAACTTACGCCCAAGTTTTTTTGCCAACTGCTCGCCTATCGTGCTTTTCCCACAAGCACTGACACCCATGACGATGACACTACTACCAGCCATAACTCAATCCTCTTAACAAATTTGCGCGTGATCTCAATTTTGAACATCGCTTGTAAATATGGCTTTATCTTATAAGCGTTACCGGTAACATGTTACCGGTAACTTAAGGAAGTGTGATGAAGGACACAAAACAACAATTCACAACAATTGTGATTGTTTTTGCATCCTACTGACGGAAAATTAGTCACATCTCACTATATTCGCGTTTAAAAATCACTGGAAAGAGATCTTTGGGGGATAAAATGGCCAACGATTACCGCGCAATTGCGAAATCTGTTGTTGAGCATCTTGGGGGCAAGACAAATGTGGCTGCCCTAACACACTGTATGACTCGACTACGATTCGTTTTACACAGCCAAGATGGCGTCGATATTAACAAGCTAAAAGCACTGAAAGGTGTGATGGGTGTTGTTGATAATGGAGACAAAGTACAAGTTATCATTGGTAACGAGGTATCGTATGCATACAAAGAAGTGATGGCGCTTTGTGAGCTATCCACTGTATCTGAGTCAGAGGTTCCTGCTAAAAAAGAGAAGCTAACGGCTAAGTCAATTGGTGCGAAAATGTTGGACGCACTGGTTGGTACCATGTCGCCTCTTATCCCAGCAATCATTGGCGCTTCAATGGTCAAACTGCTCGCCATGGTACTTGAGATGCTGGGCTGGGTTGAGCCAAATGCACCTACCTTGATTATCTTGAAAGCGATTGGCGATGGCGCCTTCTTCTTCCTACCGGTTATGGTTGCCGCTTCCGCATCGATCAAATTCAAGACCAATATGTCTCTTTCCATTGCGATTGCCGGTGTCTTAATCCACCCGAACTTTATGGAATTGATGGCGCAAGCAGCAGAAGGCAAGCACGTTGATTTCTTCGGTATCCCAATCACGTCAGTGAAATACACCTACACGGTTATTCCTGTACTTGTGATGACTTGGGCTCTTTCTTACATAGAACGTTGGGTAGATAGCATTACCCCTGCTGTGACTAAAAACTTCCTGAAACCTATGCTTATCGTATTGATTGCAGCTCCGGTTGCTATCGTACTTATCGGTCCATTTGGTATTTGGGTTGGTACTGCACTTTCAGCGCTTGTTTACACAATTCATGACACATTAGGTTGGTTGTCGGTTGCTATCATGGGCGCACTGTGGCCTCTACTTGTTCTTACTGGTATGCACCGTGTATTTACTCCAACGATTATTCAAACCATTGCTGAGACGGGTCGTGAAGGTATGGTTATGCCTTCAGAAATCGGTGCCAACCTCGGTATGGGTGGTGCGTGTCTGGCTGTTGCTTACAAAACCAAAAACAGCGCACTAAAGCAGACATCATTAGCCGCAGGTGCTTCAGCTATCTTCGCCGGTATCTCTGAGCCTGCATTGTACGGCGTGCTTGTTCGTCTGAAACGTCCACTTATCGCAACAATGATTACTGGTTTTATCGTAGGTGCATTAGCGGGCATGGGTGGCCTTGCGAGTCACTCGATGGCAGCACCAAGCTTGTTTACGAGTGTTCAGTTCTTCGATGTGAATGACCCAATGAGTATCGTTTGGGTGTTCGGTCTGATCGCATTGTCTATTGTTCTGTCATTTGTTCTAACCCTAGTTTTAGGCTTTGAAGATGTTCCAGAAGATGATGCCGATGAGAAAGCAACTTCAGAGTCAGCAAACAAAGAAGCTGGTAAGGCAGAAGACAAGCCGACAGTAGTGTCCGCGTCTTAATTAGAATTGATTAATTTATTCAGTCACCTTACTTCAGCGTAAGGTGACTTTTATTGTTTCCGAGGTATTCGATGTCAAACATTCAATTTCCCGAAGATTTCTTATGGGGCGGCGCTATTGCTGCAAACCAGTCTGAAGGCGCTCACTTAGCGGGTGGTAAAGGCCTAACAACCGTAGATATGATCCCTTATGGTGAGAACCGCATGCCAATTAAGCTTGGTCAGGTTGATAAGGTGACGCTCAGCGAAGACGAGTTCTACCCAAGCCATAACGCGATAGACTTTTATCACCGTTACAAAGAAGACATCGCCTTGCTGGCAGAGATGGGATTTAAAGTCTTCCGCGTATCCATCGCTTGGAGCCGAATCTTTCCAAAAGGTGACGAGCTAGAGCCGAACCAAGCTGGCTTAGATTTTTACCGTGATGTTTTTGAAGAGTGTAAGAAATACGGTATTGAGCCGCTCGTTACCTTGTGCCATTTCGATGTGCCTATGCACTTGGTCAACGAGTATGGTTCGTGGCGTAATCGTAAGATGATTGAGTTCTTTAGCCGTTACGCGAGAACCTGTTTCGAAAACTACAAAGGCTTGGTGAAATACTGGTTAACTTTCAACGAAATCAATATTTTACTAGCGAGCCCGTTTTCTGGTGCTGGATTGTTGTTTCAGGAAGGCGAAAATCACGATCAAGTGAAGTACCAAGCAGCTCACCATGAGCTAGTAGCAAGCGCTTTGGTAACCAAGATTGCCCATGAAGTTGATGAGCAAAACCAAGTGGGTTGTATGCTGGCGGGCGGTAACTTCTATCCATATTCATGTAAGCCAGAAGATGTGCTGATGGCTATGGAAAAAGACCGCGAGAACCTGTTCTTTATCGATGTTCAATCGCGTGGTTACTACCCATCTTATGCTCAAAAAGTGTTTGATAACAAAGGTGTGGTGCTTGAAACACAAGATGAAGATTTCGAGATTCTAAAGAACACCGTCGATTTCATTTCTTTCAGTTATTACGCTTCACGCTGTGCTTCCGCTGATATGAATGCAGGAAATACGAGTGCAGCGAACGTCGTTAAGTCCATCAAAAACCCTCATCTTCCAGCAAGTGATTGGGGCTGGGTCATTGACCCTACAGGTCTTCGAATTACGATGAACACACTCTATGACCGTTACCAGAAACCACTTTTCTTGGTAGAAAATGGCTTAGGTGCTCGTGATACCTTGGATGACAATGGAGAAGTGAACGATGATTACCGCATTGATTACCTTCGTCAGCACATTGTTGCGATGCATGAAGCAATGGAAGACGGTGTACCATTGATGGGTTACACACCTTGGGGTTGTATCGATCTTGTTGCGGCGTCGACCGGAGAGATGAGCAAGCGCTATGGGTTTATCTACGTGGACAGAGACAACCTAGGCAATGGTACGTTAAATCGTATTCCTAAAAAGTCATTCCACTGGTACAAAAAAGTGATCGCAAGCAACGGCAGCGACTTGGCTTAATTTGTCTGTTTGATAATGAGAGAAATGAACAATGAAAACAATTGAACAGCGACTCAGAGATATTCGCATCGTTCCGGTGATCGCCATTAATGACGTTGCTCAGGCTGTACCACTGGCGAAAGTGCTGGTTGAAAATGGTTTGCCTTGTGCTGAAGTGACATTTCGTACAGAAGCGGCAGCAGAGTCGATTCGTTTGATGCGTGAAGCCTACCCTGAGTTACTGATTGGCGCAGGTACTGTGCTGACTACAGATCAGGTGGATACTGCCATTGATGCGGGTGTTGATTTCATTGTTAGCCCAGGTTTGAATCCAACCACAGTCAAATACTGTCAGCAAAGAGGGGTTACGATTGTTCCTGGAGTGAATAACCCAAGCTTGGTTGAACAAGCAATGGAAATGGGGCTTAAGACACTAAAGTTCTTCCCAGCAGAGCCATCTGGCGGTGTCGCAATGTTGAAAGCGTTGACGGCTGTTTACCCGGTTAACTTTATGCCTACAGGCGGTGTAAGCCCAGCGAACGTTGAGTCTTACTTAGCACTGAAATCAGTCGTTGCCTGCGGTGGAACTTGGATGGTACCGACAGACAAAATGGACAAGGGTGATTGGGATGGAATCGCAGAATTAGTCCGAGCGGTCGGCTCCAGATAGTTCGATAGAGAGATACATAGCTAGAAAATGAAAGGGCCAGCTGACACTGGCCCTTTTTGTGGCTGCTTCAAACGATGTAGAGGTTACTCGTTACCAAGCAAAGGTTTTAATGACGTTTTGCTTAGTGATTGGGTTATGCGCGATGTCTTGATTAATCTTATCAAGAAACGGCTTACGAGCCTGAGGCAACATGCCACGCATTGGTGAGATGTTATTGCCGTGGTCACCCCAGTAGTAGCAATCGAAATCTTCTAGGTTTTCGAGCAAGTATTTTTCTTCTTCCAGAATCTGCAATGGCGTTGGTAAAACAAACTCGCCACGGTTTACTTCTTTTTCCAATACCGATCCCGGTTGAACGGCTAAAGCCATCGGTGCAATCGCATCTGGCTGCATGATGTTCAACAAGCTGGTGGTATTAATCGCATGCTCTATAGAACGCTCTTTGCCGCCAAGGCCAAAGATGAAAGAAGCCAGTACCTTGATGTCTGCTTCACGGGCTAGGTTCATTCCTTCAATCGCATGCTCACGCGTCATGCGCTTTTGAATGCGTTCAAGCACAATTGGGTCACCGGACTCCAAGCCAGAATAGGCCATGCTTAAACCTGCCGACTTAATCTCTTTTAATTCAGACAAGCTCTTACGACGGAAGTCATTGAACCCCGAATACAGAGAAATGTTCTTGCTCTCTGGGAAGGTGATCTTGATGTAATCCAGAATCGAAATCAGCATCTCGGTTCTAATAGCCATCACGTTACCATCGACCAAAAAGATAGATTCAACATGCGGGTAGATTTTTCTCGCCGCATCAATATCTTCAAAGATGTCTTTGATGTCTCTTACTTTGAAACGCTTATCATCAAACATCGTGCAGAAGGTACACTGGTTATTACTGCACCCCAATGTTGTCTGGATGAGTACGCTCTCTGCTTCCATCCAAGGACGATAAACTTTACCTTCAAAACGCATAAATGCTCCTCGGCCGTAGCCTGTGTTGTTTCGACGGGGGCAAGTTTAGCAATCTGCATCTTGGGTGATAATTGGGCAAAGCGGGGAATCAGTATTAAAGAAATCTTAATAATCGAAAGAGCGCGCAGTTCTTTGTCTGTATGGATAGAACTGCGGCTTGGATTGTGTGTGTGGTGGTGGGGGGGAGTGTTAGTGGTCGTTTTTTACTAATGAATGATCAGTGCGTAACGCACAGCTTTTCTTCGAGCAATTGATCAAGCACGGTCACCAGCTTGTGGTTCTTGGTGTTGTCTAATGCGTCGGCGTGCGGGTCTTTGAACAACCCAGAATCATTATCAAAATATTGACCAGAAGCGTTGGCAAACTCATCACTGAGCGCAGCACGACAAAGAATATCGGCTCCAATCGCAAGGTCGTTGCCATCAACGCCATAAGCATCTTTTACTAATTTACTGCCAAGGAAAGAGGCTGGGTTTACAGGGATAATTGCAGTGCCTTTGTCTAAAAGAGTATTGGCTAATTCGATGGACCACATCGTTAGCGCGAGCTTACTTTGTGCGTAAACCGGACCATCCAGTTCACCTGCATTCGGACTGATTAATGCATCTAAATCTACGGGTGCTTGGGCTGCTGAAGATAGGTTGACGATACGACCTGTCGCATCAAAAAGAGGAAGCAGCTTTTGTGTCAGGAGATACGGCGCAATGGTGTTTACGACAAAACGCACATCAAGATTGTCTGGAGTGGTGATGTCCGACACTTTATACACACCTGCGTTGTTAATGAGTATATCGAGTCGTTTGTGATCGCTTTTGATTTGGGTTGCGAGCGCCTCAACTTCGGAGAGCGTCGATAGGTCTGCGATGTAGCTTTCGATGATTGCATTCTTAGACAGGCGAGACAGAGCGGTCACGACTTTATTGACCTTAGCTGGGTTGCGGCCATGAATTAGAACATGGTGCCCTTGCTGCGTTAGTGCTTTTGCGGTCTCTAAACCAATGCCATCCGTGGCACCTGTGATCAGAATTATTTTTTGCATATTCCGTCCTTCAAAAAATAGTTTGAACAACGTTATAACAAAGATTAATGACACATAGTTGCATTTGGCTCACAAGCTGAAGACTCAAATGTGAGTCTATGGGGCAAATAATGACCATTTTAACACTTGGTGGTTAACCGTTGGCGTTTAACGATTAAGTAAGACAATGGGTCAGTTTGTGACTGACCCAAATTAAGAGAAGTGACCGAGTTACTTGATGTCTTGAACGTTCATAACCAGAGTTTCCCAGTTACGTTGGTTTTCCATATCGTGCTCTAGGCCTTGCTCATCGGCAATTTGGAAGCGCTTAACCGCAGGGGTTTTGCTCGTAGCTTGATACAACCAATAAGCTTCCGCTTTGAGTGCTTCGGCTTCGTCAGCATCAAAGTCTCTTGCCCTTGAACATTCACAGTACCGAAGTCAAAAGTGACGGTAAGAATCCCATCCTCGGCTTGAGCTTTAAACGTTGTATAACCTTGATATACCATTTCCATATTCCTTCTGAGAGATTTCATTTCAGCCTATTCAGTGTGAATGCGACCTAAATTCAGGCTAGCGAGGAATGTTCGAACCAACAATTAACCATTAAACGAAACACTATTAACGAATTATTAAGAGTGTTGGCGCGTTTGATAATTTCAATTTATTCAGTGTCTTAGATGGATATTTTAACGTTGAAGGTATCTTGCTAATTCGATTGTCAACGAAATCTAAAAACTCATTCCTTGTCTGGCGCTCTTATCCTTTTCATTTAGCTTCGTATACTGCTCAACTAGGTAATTAGCCCCAAGGTACAGACAAGAGTGAACCGACTTATGCAGATGAGATCCGCGACTTTGAAAACCATTATTGAGAAAACGCTGCCACTGACGCTGGGTGTGTTTGCGATCATGATGGTTCAATTGGTCGATTCGATCTTTATTGGTCAGCTAGGGGTGAATGAATTGGCGGTTCACGGTATCACCTTGCCATTTCAAGCAGCGTTTACCGGGGTTCAAGTGGGCATCGGTGTGGCGGCAACGTCCATTATTTCTCAAGCGGTAGGGGCAAAAGAACAACGTAAATCTACTTCAATTGCGACGCTGTCGGTTGGATTTGGAGTGTTGGTGATTGCTTTGATCTGCATAGGGCTGATTGTTTTTAGCGATTCTGTTTTTGCGTCGTTTGTGAATGATGTCTCTGACGCTCAATACCAATCCATGCTGTCTATTTTTAATGTGTACTGGCCACTGTGGTTGTTCAGTGCATTGATGGTGGCGGTGCTTTATCTGGCCACCTGCGTTTATCGTGCCAATGGCGATACCAAAACAACCGGAAGCATGTTCTTGGCTGCTAGCGTGATTAACCTAATTCTCGACCCTATTCTGATCTTTGGATTGGATATGGGCATCGCAGGGGCGGCGATCGCATCGAGCATTGGCTACGCTTTCGGCGCAATCTACATGCTAATCAAGTCTCGCGGCAAAGGTTGGTTTGGCTTCAATGGCGCGTGCAGTAACCGAATCAAAGGCTACAGTTTTGAGTTATTCAAGACGGTAATGCCAACCACTGCGAATCAGATATTACCTGCGGTCAGCGCGTTCTTCTCAATGCTATTGATTGCGAGAATCGGAACCGATGAGATGGCTTTTTGGAGCTTACTCGCCCGTGTTGAAAGTTTTATGCTGGTGTTTTCTCTTGCTCTGACGATGTCTATCCCGCCTATGATTGGTCGTTACCTAGGGGCGCAGCAGCGATGCAAAATCCCAGAGCTATTGAATACAACAGCGAAGTTCTTATTGGTTTTCCACACCGTGATGGCAACATTGTTGGCGCTGTTTAGTGGCTGGATTATTCCTGTTATCTCGGAAGAACAAAGCATACGCAGCTGGTTTGAAGTGACCTTGTTATTGATACCGTTCAGCTATGGGCCGCTTGGGCTTTGCATGTTGGTTGCGTCGGTCTTTAATGCCTTGGGTGTGCCGCGTAAAGCTTTGAATGTCTCTTTCCTACGCTTGTTTGTTTTCTACATTCCCGCTTTATGGATCGGCTCGATAACCGGAGACATGGTCAATGCGGTTATTGCTGCGACAGTCGCCAATGTTTTAGCGGGCGCTTTTGCATGGTTTAAGCTTAATGCCTATATTAAAACTCACATTATTCCCCGTGCCGCTGCGGCCAATAAGCAGCGTGTACTCAGCGCAGGCTAGCCATTATTGATGAACATTGAACATCTAAAATTGTTTGTGCGACTCGCGTCTACGCACAATATAGGTCAAGCAGGACAAGAGCTTGGGTTGTCACCTCCGGTAGCCAGTATTCATATCGGAAAACTCGAAGAGAGCCTAGGTGCTATCCGCGTCGATCACGGTGAAGCGGTAAGGGATGTATGTGTCGATGGCTTGGGCATTGCCATGTGCGCGAGTTGGATAGCATACAAGCAGCTCGCGGAAGGTTCGCTGGTTGAGGTGTTGCCGGATTACCCTTTAAAGGATGAGGCGGCTATCTGGGCGGTATACCCGAGTGCTCAGTTACTTGCACCAAAGGTGCGCGTATTTATCGATTACTTTGTTCAATATTATGGTTCACCTTCTTATTGGGATTGCGACGTAAACGGGCAAACTCAGTAATCTATCAGCTTCAACAAATTATCAGTTTTATTAAGCTCTCAGTCTCAGTAATAGAGCAAACGCAGTAGCGTTCAAGAAGCACTCATTGATAACAAATAAGAAAGCCCCGACCAAAAGGTAGGGGCTTGTTTTTATGTTCTTTATAGAACGTTTTTCTAGCTAACTGCTGTTGTTTTTATTTAGTGTATCTGGCGTTTAATGAGCGTGTACCGCTGAATCTTGGTATAGCTCTGCATCAACTTCTTCGCCTTTGTTTGGACGCGGTACAATCTCAAAAGAGGTGTCAGCTTCTGTCAGTGAAGACAGCAGTTTGTTAAGTGATGTCTTATCACCTTTCACGCCTGCTTGTCCGTCTTCTAACAGTTTTCCAAGGCTTGTTTTCTTAAGCACGATGTCAGACACGTCAGACTTATTGATGATCAGTGTTGTATCGGCGTCTTGTAGCTCGCTCACTTGAATATTGTTCAGGTTACCGTTAGACATTTCAACGTAGTAGAACTCTTGCACGTCTGGTAGCTGAATATTCAACGTAAATGGTGTTTCTTGTGCTTTTAGCGAATCCACTTTAACTGCTAAGTAATCCAACAAGTTCTCAATGGTCATGTTCGCTAACACATCCGGAGATGCAGTCTTTGGTGCGCCCGGTTGTGTTCCAATGCGAAGCTCTTGAGCGCCGGTTAGATAGATGTTTCTCCAACCTGCACCTTCTGATTGATAACCCAACTGCTCGTAAGTATCAGCCAATAAGCCGCGTGCAACTTTGTTCTCTGGTTCAGCTTGAATCACCTTATTCAGTGCAGTTGCAACGAAGCGGTATTCACCTTCTTGGAAATCTTGCTGCGCTTTTTCAATCACAGCGTCGCTGCCGCCCATGTACTCAACAAACTTCACTGACTCTGGCTTGATTGGTAATGGGTTTAGGTTAGCTGGGTTCATGTCGAAGTAACCAAGGTACATGTTGTACACAGCGCGAGCGTTGTGAGAGTAAGTACCGTGGTAACCGTTGGTGTGCCAAGACTGTTGAATACTGTCTGGCATTACCTTGTAAATCTCGTCCCCGATGTCTTGTAGAACCACACCGTTATTGGCTAAGCGAAGCGTTTGGTTATGAGTAAAACCGTAAGCGTCACGCTGCATTTTTAGGTAATCAGAGATCTCTTGTTCACCCCAAATTGGCGATGAGTGAGACGCAAACAACACCTCTGTTTCTTCGCCCCAAGTGACTAACATCTCGTTGATCTTCTTAGACCATTTCAAGCCGTCACGTACTTTAGCGCCACGCAGCGTGTACAGGTTGTGCATGCCTTGGTAGGTCAGTTCGCCAGTCCAAAGTGCTTTCATGCTGGGAATATACGTCACCATTTCAGAGGCCGCTTCGGTACCTGAAGCATCCATGAATTGCATTTCTAGGCCGTCGATAACCAGAGTTTCAATTTCTTCGTTATGGTTCAGCTCGTAGTCTGGCAGGACGTAAGTAATGCTACCGGTTGATAGGCCTTTCGACAGTGCTGCATCCACAATACCGTGTTCATGTCGGTTCAGCGTTGCGCCATATTGATAAGCGGTACGACGAGACATTGCATTACCCGCCAATACGTTTTCGTCGACGATCTCTTTAGTAATGTTTTTCGAACCGTACACTTTTACATCTGGGTATGCGTCTTTGATTGCTCTTGCGCCACCAAAGTGATCAGCGTGCGAGTGAGAGTAAATCATTGCTACGACTGGCAGTTCGCCGCCATCAGGCACATTGTTTTTGAAGAATTTTAGAGATTTAGCGGCCGCTTCTTTGGTAAGAAGTACGTCATAAGCGATCCAACCGTTGTCACTACGAATGAAAGAGATAGACGCTAAATCCGCGCCTCGAACTTGGTAAACTTTACCCGGAACAACTTCATATAAGCCTTCTGCTGCTTGGTTCAATACCGCTTGGCGCCACAGTGAAGGGTTTACTGAATCTGGTGCTTGGTCTGCATTCGTCACACTTGGGTCGATAAAGTTAAAGCTATTGCGAATGATGTCGCCCGTCTCTTGGTCGAAGCTAGCAATAAGGCCCTTGTTGTTATTGTCGAAAGCGCGAGTGTCGGCAAAGTTAAGTGTTTTTGCGAACTCTTGGTTTGCCTTAGTCGTCATCTCGGTTGCGCTTTTGCCACCTTGGTCGCCAATTTCGCTGAAGTGTGCGTGGTCATGGTTAGCTGCAATTGCCGGGAATGCGAGCGAGATAGCCAGGAACAGTGATGCATTTTTGAACGTGCGAGAAGTTGTCATAAGAGCCTCTTCATTTCAGAATTTTGTTTCGTTGAGGCGATTATAGGAATAAGACATATAGCAAAAAATAAAGTAAGCTTTATTTAATACATCACGATTGGCTATGTATTGAATCATGCAATGGTTGGGCGACGAAGACGAATCCTGACCTATGATTGATTAAGACCACATTGACAGGGAGAGTAACGGTGAGCGACGTGGAAAAGTTGGATTTAAATCTATTGAGCGTGTTCTTAGAAGTGTATCGATTAAAGTCGATCACGCTTGCATCAGAATCGCTTGGTATGACTCAGCCTGGGGTTAGTGGGGCATTGAAGCGATTGCAATCTCAGCTTGATACCGACCTGTTTATTCGTGAAGGGCGTGGGATTATTCCGACTAACGCTGCGGTGCAATTGGCAGACCGAGTAGAGCCTGCTCTAGAAGGGATAAGCAGCGCAGTAAGCACTTTAAAGACATTTGATAATCAGCAGCATCATGTGTTTCGTATCCTGGTGAATGAGATTGGATTAACCAAGCTTCAACCTCTCGTCGAGCAAGATGAGACGTTGGGCAATATCTCGATTGAATTCAATATGGTGCCGAACAACGAAGAAGAATTATTGCAAGGCTTGAGCATGCAACAAGCTGATTTAGCGATTGATATCCATTACCCGCAAGTTAACGGCTACATGAAGCAGCCGATGATTGAAGATGAGTTGGTGCTGATAGCTCGAAAGGGGCATCCGAGAATCAATGGCTCTGTGACGCAAGAGCAATATTACAACGAAAAGCATGTTACTTTTAGAATGCGTCGAACCCGTTTATACACGGCAGATTATTTTACCAAGTCGCCACTGAAACAGAGAAAAGTGAGTGCCGAGTGTGACTCGCTGATGACCATGTGTGTGCTGGTATCGGGCTCAGATTGTGTCGGCAGTACATCGCGTGATTTTGCCAATCAATTTTCCGAATCCTTCCAGCTTCAAGTCCTTGATCAGCCGTTTGAAATCTTACCTATGCAGCAATACATGATTTGGCATAAAAGAACCGATTTGAACCCTGCTCATCAGTGGCTGAGAAACAAGATTCAGCAATATATGGCTGATTAACGAGCCGCTCTTGCTGCTCGTTTCTGTTTGGCGCTCTCTATCATCTTAGAAGGCGTCATTCCTGTCACCCACATGGTGCCGGTGATAACCAGAATTGAACCAACAATCGTATTGATGCCAATTGCTTCATCTAAGAATAAGTTACCCCATAGAATACCAAATACCGGAATGATGAAGGTCACGGACAGGGCTGAAGGTGCGCCGAGTTCAGAGACGAGATTGAAGTAAAGTAGATACGCTAACCCAGTACATACCGCGCCTAATAAGACAACTGATGTAGTGATCGTAACGTCGGGTGTTTCTCTCATCGGAATAAAGAATACAAACGGCAAAACCAGCAATACCGCAGTCCACATGCTGCCATGAGCATTGTTGAATGCCTCAACTTTAGGGGCTTGTTTGGTATAGTTTGACGCTATTCCGTAGCTAAAGGCCGCCATCACTGCTGCAAAGATAGGAAGCATAGCCTCACGGCCAATGTTCATCGCATCCCAACCGACTAACACGCCAACTCCTGTTACCCCAATCCCAAGTCCCAATAGAACTTTCGCCTCGAGTGCTGTTTTGGTCCATATTGCACCAATGATTGCCGCCCATATTGGCGCGGTAGAGTTCAAGATGGCGAGTGTCGAGGCGTTAAGTGTCTGCGCGGCATAAGCGAAAAGCAAAAAAGGAAGTGTGGTGTTAAACAGGCCGAGAATGAAGAAGTGTTTTGCGTGATCATGAAAAGAGAGCTTCTTTTTTAAATAGAAAGAAACTAAAAGCAGAGTAAGTGCTGCAAACAGAACTCGCGCTTCAATTAAGACTGCGGGCCCTAATGGATTGGCGGCCATTCTCATGAAAAGAAACGAGCCTCCCCATATAGCCGCAAGTAGTATCAGTTTTAAAAAGCTCACAGTTTGAATCTCAGATTGTGTAAAACCTGACTATGGAGGAAAGATAACTATTACACAAACATAGATGCCAATACTGTGCAGTTATGGACATAAAATCGAGCCCGTTAATCAGGAACAATTTCGATGAATTTCGTTCTGTTTATTGTTCCTTATTTGATGAGAAATCTAGCGTTAGACATCAAACTTAGGCAAACAAAATGAAGATTGAACACATCGCAATTTGGACCAAACAACTCGAAGTACTGAAGCGATTTTATGAAGATTATTTCGGCGCGACATTGAACTCAAAATATCACAACCCAACTAAAGGGTTTTCTTCATACTTCCTCTCGTTTGATACGGGAAGTCGTTTAGAGATTATGGAAATGGACTCTGTCCCTGAATCGAAAGACGACATCTATGACCAGTTCACAGGCTTCATTCACATGGCGATATCATAGGTTCGGAACAGGCGGTCGATCAACTGACTCAACACTTGGTCGAAGACGGCTATGAGCGCTTAGATGGCCCAAGAAGAACAGGCGATGGCTATTATGAGAGCTGTGTACTCGATCAGGATGGTAATCGTTTGGAACTTACCGTTTAATGTAGAGACTTAATTGAGTTACTCATCTACTAACGGAACTGAGGTATGACAATGATGAAGCTTGCTGTGACTTTCCTTTTTAGTCTTGGGCTTATGGGATGTGCTACCTCAGAACCGGTGTATGAGCAGGAGGCGGACTCAAAGCCTGAACCATCACAACCCATAGGTTACCTCGGTTTTAAAGCTCACCAAGAGTGGGCGATTCAATTCAATGATTGCACGGTCTACGATTTAATCGGTGCACAACCTTACCAGTGGTTTGATCGCACTTCAGCCTCTGTGAGCTGTTATACGTTTAAGCCAAACGATGCCATCGAGCCTTTATCTGTCTATGCCGACGCAAACTTCGACAGCAATAAGCTAGCCCCGATTAACCTATTTCAAGAGCTGCAGGTATCAGAGTCTGGCTGGGGCAAGTTTCCTGCCGTCTATGAGACCAACGGTACCAATTGGCTGAAAGTCAAAGAGGGTTGGATTCACCTCACACTAGCCGATCAGACACTCGTTCAGTTCTACCCTGGCACTCAAGACCAATCTGGCAAATCACTGCATGATCAGTATTTTGAACAGCATTGATCGTAATGCTGACTGTTGATTAGTCTTTAGATCGATCAAAAAAGATCTTTTAACTGTTGCTGAAACCGGTTTCAATCTGTATCTTTGCTTTTATTGAAATCGATTTCAGAGTTGTAATTGCAGCTCAAATTCTGATCTTTTTCACGAATAACTTGTAGTGAGTAATGGTATGAACAACGAATTTTCGAACGATTTTTTATGGGGCGGTGCAGTAGCAGCGCATCAACTAGAAGGCGGCTGGGATGCGAATGGTAAAGGTGTCAGTGTTGTTGATGTATTAACAGCGGGCGCTCATGGTGTACAACGTCGAATCACCGATGGCGTGATTGATGGCGAAAACTATCCTAACCAAGTCGCAGTGGATTTCTACCATCGCTACAAAGAAGACATTAAGTTATTCGCTGAGATGGGCTTTAAGTGTTTCCGTACCAGTATCGCGTGGACGCGTATCTTCCCAAATGGCGATGAAGCTGAACCGTGTGAAGCGGGTTTAGCGTTTTACGATGATCTGTTTGACGAGCTGTTGAAATACGACATTCAGCCTGTGGTAACACTGAGCCACTTTGAAATGCCTTACCATCTAGCTAAGGAATATGGCGGCTGGATGAACCGCAAAGTGATCGACTTCTTCGTTAAGTATTCAACTGCAGTGATGGAACGATACCAACACAAAGTGAAATACTGGATGACGTTTAACGAGATCAACAACCAGATGAACACCTCGGCAGATATTTTCGGTTGGTTATGCTCAGGCGTGAAGTTTCCACAATGCGAAAAGCCGCAAGAGGCGATGTATCAAGCGGTTCACCATCAGTTTGTTGCAAGTGCTTTGGTGGTTAAGAAAGGTCACGAGATCAATCCAGATCTTCAAATCGGCGCAATGTGTGCGATGGTGCCTTTCTATCCTCGTTCTTCTAAACCGGAAGACATTATGGTGGCACAACAAGCGATGCGTGACCGTTATTTCTTCTCGGATGTAATGGTGCGTGGTCATTACCCAAATTACGCTAAGCATGACTGGGCAATCAAAGGCTTCAATATTGAGATGCAGCCCGAAGATGAGCAGATCCTAAAAGAAGGCAAGGCTGATTACTTAGGCTTTAGCTACTACATGTCTAATACCTTGGATTCTTCTTCTCACCAATCTACAGAAGAAGCGATGGACGGCGGTCATGAAAATTCGGTCGATAATCCGTTCATCCAGTCTAGCGATTGGGGCTGGCCAATTGATCCGACGGGTTTGCGTTTCTGTTTATCGTCTCTGTATGAACGTTATGAAGTGCCATTGTTCATCGTTGAGAACGGTTTTGGCGCGGTTGATACCATTGAAGAAGATGGCAGCATTAATGACGATTACCGCATTGCTTACCTTGGCGACCACATCAAAGAGATGAAAAAAGCCGTTTCGATTGATGGTGTTGATTTGATGGGCTATACCCCTTGGGGCTGTATCGATTTAGTTTCGTTCACCACGGGCGAGATGAAAAAACGCTACGGATTCATTTACGTAGATAAGCACAACGATCAATCTGGCTCACTAGAACGCAAGCGCAAGAAGTCTTTCGAGTGGTATAAAGGTGTGATTGCATCTAACGGTGCCACTATTTAGAATGCATTCCCCAGCGCAGTTATGTGAACTGTGAGCTGTCATTTTGCAATGAATTAGTCGGCCTATGTCGGCTAATTTTTTATAAAGGAAAAGAAGCGAATGGTAACCATGCTTGATGTCGCAAACCGCGCAGGCGTATCTAAATCGACCGTTTCTCGTGTCTTAAATGGCAAGAACATCGTGCGCCCAGATGTGGTGAAAAAGGTATTTGATGCGATTCAAGAAACAGGTTATCGACCGAACTTGTTGGCTCAGCAATTGGCGACCAAGAAGACCAATTTCATCGGCTTTGTAATTACCAATGAGTTGTTCAATGGCCCTTACTTCTCTTCCTTGATGTATCACGCGGCTTCTTATAGCGAAAAGTCGAATCACCAATTGGTGATCACCGATGGCAAACACAGCGCTGAAGACGAAAGAAAGGCGATCAATTTCCTGCTGGATATGAAGTGCGCGGGCATCATCATCTATCCGCAATGTTTAACCGAAAGCGAGATAGCTCAGATCATCGAAAGCACTGACACTCCGATTCTGGTACTCAACCGAGAAATGCCGTCGAAGCCCAATCATGCTATTACCACCGACCATTATCAGAGCGCTTGTTTGATGGTTGAACACATCATCGAGCAGGGTCATACCGATATTGCAGTGATTCGTGGTAAAGCCGGTTCTTCGACCGATGAGCTGCGTTACCAAGCCTATCAAGATGTGTTAACTAAACATGGTGTTGCATTGGATGAGTCCAACGTTGTTCAAGGTGATTGGACGATGGAGAGCGGTTATCACGCGGCTCAGGCTTTGGCAAAAAGCAGAACCACATTCACTGCTATCTTGTCTGAAAACGATGATATGGCGATTGGTGCGATTAAGGCGTTAACCGAACTTGGGTACTCATTGCCTCAAGATGTTTCGATCGTCGGCTTTGATAACAGCAAAGTGGGGGCGTTTTTAACGCCAAGCTTAACGTCTGTGAGTGTGCCATTAGAGCAAATGACGCAAAAGGCGATCCTGCAAATTGTCGGTGAAACAGAGCAAGCGACCACCATCAATACCACTGGTAGTTTGGTGTTACGTGATTCGATAGCGAAGCTAAATTAGCACTGTTCGAATTTCATATTTTACCTACAAAAAGTGACGAGCTGCGCATCTCTTAAACCAAGCTCAAACACTCATTATTCACTGTTATTTAGATGTGCGATATTGCGTTTTTGGTCGATGAATTGACCACCATTAGTTAAGTAATGTGAAGCTAGATAAGTAATATGAAAATAGCTAATTGATGTGAGAACAGGTAAGTAACGTGAAAACAGAAAAACAGAAAAACAAAAAATGCTAGCAGGTGAACCTTATCAGGCTTGGGATAAAGAGCTTTATGCAGCTCGTATCGAATGTCGCAAGGTGCTTCAAAAACTCAATAACAGTATTCCTGGCACATCTGAATGGGAAGCAGCAACGCAAGAGCTCATTCCGGACTGTGAAAATGCGCATTTAGAACCTCCATTTCGTTGTGACTACGGCTCGAACATCAAGCTAGGCAAGAACTTCTACGCTAACTTTAACTGCGTGATTTTGGATGTGGCTGAAGTGACTATTGGCGACAATGTGCTGCTTGGTCCGAACGTTCAAATCCTGACTGCAGGTCACCCACTCGATGTGAAAGGCCGTGTAGAAGAAGGCGTTGAGTTTGGCACACCGATTAATGTTGGCAACAATGTTTGGCTTGGCGGTGGTGTAATTATCTGCCCCGGTGTCACCATTGGCGAAAACAGCGTGATTGGCGCGGGCAGTGTCGTAACCAAAGACATCCCAGCCAATGTGGTTGCAGTCGGTAATCCATGTAAAGTGCTGAAAGCGATCGATAACGAGTAATAATCAGATTGAATTGATAAAGCCCGAACCTAGGTTCGGGCTTTGTTTTTTCTATTCTTGCTAGATGCTAGATGCTAGATGCTAGATGGAACAGCTTGTTGTGCTTGCTTCTTATCTAACGCACCACTGAATCGAGTCAGAACAAGAGCGATCAGAACGATCACAGCACCTACCCAAGGGGTGTTCATTAATCCAGATTTCGCGACAATCAAACCACCGCCCCATGAGCCCAATGCAATACCGACGTTGAAGGCTGCAATGTTCAATCCAGAAGCGACATCGACTGCGTCTGGTGTGTATTTCTCAGCCAGTTTCACAACATACACTTGTAGCCCCGGAACGTTACCGAATGCGAATGCACCCCAAACCAAAATGGTAGCAACAGCTGCGTAAGGGTTTACTGCGGTAAAGTTGAATACCACCAGTACTGCGGCTAAACCAGAGAAGATAACGGTCAACGCTTTAATCGGGCCCATCTTGTCGGCCATTTTTCCGCCCCAGATGTTACCTACCGCCACTGACACACCGTAAACCAACATGATGAGACTGATAGAGCTCGAATCAAACCCTGATACATTTTCCAGTATTGGAGCAAGGAACGTAAACGCTGTGAACGTACCGCCATAACCTAGTGCTGTGATAGCGTAAACCAACAGTAAGCGTGGTTGAGTTAGAACCTTTAGTTGTGCCGAAATCTTCGCCGCTGGTGGTTGCTTAAGGTTGCTTGGAACCAAGATAGCGCTACCGATAAGAGCAATAAGACCAAGCAGAGCCACGATCAAGAAGGTCGCTTGCCAGCCAAAGGTTTGCCCGATATAAGTGCCCAGTGGTACGCCGGTTACCAATGCAACCGTTAAACCTGTAAACATGATCGCAATGGCACTGGCTGCTTTATCTTTTGAAACCAAACCTGTCGCGATGGTCGATCCAATCGAGAAGAACACGCCATGGGCAAGGCCAGTCAAAATTCGTGCGGCGATCAGCGTGTTATAACCCGGAGCTTGCCACGCCAATAAGTTACCAATGACAAACAATGCCATCACGGTTAGCAGCACCGCTTTACGATTCCATTTGCCGGTTAATGCCGTTAATACTGGTGCGCCAATAGCAACGCCAAGCGCGTATAAACTGACTAATAGGCCTGCCGATGGCAGAGATACATTCAAGTCGCTCGCCATGGTAGGAATCAAGCCTACGATGACAAATTCTGTGGTTCCGATGGCAAAGGCGCTGAGCGTCAATGCAAGTAATGCTAATGGCATAATCATCTCTCTTACTGTTCTTTGTTAAATACCGAGCGCGATAAAATGGGGCAGCTTGTGACTGCAATAGGAGCGCTTCGTTTGATGGCGAGGATTATCTAGCAAAATATATTTGTGAAAAATGCCGCTATTCACAAATAACCTTTGTGAAATTTGCAATAATTAAAGAGTTAGCCGATCATTGGGTTAAGCTGATGAGATCGAAAAGACTCAGATGATTTGAGCTGTGATGAGCACAAGCGAGATGACATTAAACAAAATGAAGATAGCGAAGGAGCCTCATGTTAACCCGTTCAGATGATTTAGAAATGGTACTCACCGTTGTCGATGCTGGTGGTTTTTCTGCGGCGGCAGAGGGGCTGGATGTGCAGGTCGCCAAGGTGTCTCGTTCGGTGAGTAAGGTTGAGTCGCAACTCGGCGTCTCAATATTCAACCGAACAACGAGACGCGTGGAATTGACGGAGGAAGGACGGCAGTTTGTCGATTCAGTCAGGGTGGGATTACAGATGATTCAGAGCGCGGAAGAAGAAATCGTGTCGCGCGGAGAGTTGCCAAAAGGTCGTTTAAGAGTCGATGCCGCCAGTCCATTCGTATTCCATCAGCTAGTGCCGTTGGTGCAGTCATTCAAAGAGGCTTACCCAGACATTGAGTTGGAACTCACTTCCAACGAAGGCTTCGTTGATCTTCTCGAAAAGAGAACTGATGTTGCGATTCGAATCGGTAAGTTGTCCGATTCAACACTGCACGCTCGCCCGTTAGGAAAAAGTTTACTCCATATTGTGGCGTCACCTGATTATCTCGCTAAGCGTGGGCTGCCCACCAAACCTGAAGATTTGAGTTCGCATCAAATTGTGGGGTTTGCGGGTAACAAAGTGCTTAACCATTGGCCTTTACCAAACCAAAGTGATGTCGCGCCTACTGTGACAGCCAGTAATGGTGAAACCGTGCGTCAACTAGTCTTAGCTGGAAATGGGATTGCTTGTTTATCGGGGTTTATGGTGCAGGAAGATATGGCTGCGGGTCGCCTAATCCCTATTCTGGAACAAGACAAACTTGCCAACACAGACCGAGAGCGAGTGAATGCGGTTTACTACAAGTCGTCATCGGTCTCTAAACGTATCTCGGCGTTTATCGACTTTATTCAGCCCCGTTTGAGCTTGTAGGGAAGGCTTGTGTAGGGACGATAAACGTTATGTAGCGTGAACAATGTTTTCGGTGTTGATCCTTACATGCCCCTTAGATGAACAACAGCTTTAGCGCTTACGTAAGTAATGCGTTTGCACAATCTCATATAAGTAAGTCGACACGCCTGTTAGTGTGAAATCAAGCGGTGAAACTAGATCTCCAAACAATGGTGAAGCATCACCCAGACCGAATAGAGCTCACCATTGACATGGTCGAAAAGCCGCTGAGTTTATACTGTTTGGCACTCACCCAACTTAAGTGATTTGTGGGCCAATTTACCGACCTTTAAATTTATACTGGATAATTACCTATAAATTTCAGGCTTTAGCAGTAATAATCAATGAATAGATCGGAATAGCTTGTTCATTGAAAAGCTGTACGGAAAGTTTCTAAAGACGCCATCGTGAAAAGGAAGTCAGATACATGCCTGTGCTCCAACGCATCAGTTTAACGTTAATCTTAATCGCCGTTTTAGGTGGGTGTTCTTCACTTCCTGAAGGCATCGATCATCCAACAGAACCGCCAACCTCTCCTGCACCTAGTTCTTTATCGGTTCTAACCAATGAATTTCAGCCTGAAGCTTTAGAGCAAGGCACCACTGCGGTTCGTCTGCAAGAGTCTGGTTGGGATGCCTTGGCACAGCGATTAGCGCTGGTCGAAAGTGCCGAGCACACCATCGACATTCAATATTACATCTGGAACTCTGACGAATCGGGCAGCTATCTCGCTAGCCGTTTATTAGCAGCGGCCGAGCGCGGTGTGAAGGTTCGCGTAATGCTGGATGATATCAACCTCAACGAACGTGAAGGGTTGCTGTCGGCACTGGATGCACACCCGAACGTCGAGATTCGTATCTTCAATCCAACACCAACACGCCGCGGTTTCAGTAAATGGCTGAGCTTTGTCGGCGACTTTTCTCGTTTAAATCGCCGTATGCACAATAAATCGTTTACCGTAGATGGTACCTTGTCTGTGGTGGGTGGCCGTAATATCGGTGATGAATACTTTGACCTTTCTGATGAAATCAATTTCCGAGACCGCGATGTATTAGTTATGGGCTCGGTAGTTAACACCATCCAAACCAGTTTTGTTGAATACTGGAACAGCCGTTGGTCTTACCCTGTCGATATGCTGGGTGATGACGAACAACCTGATCTCTCGAAGATAGATAATATTGTCGTTCCGCATTATCAAAATTATCCTGAATTACCATTAGATCGTAAGGCTGCTGATAGTTTACTGAAAGAGGTGGTTGGTGAGATGACTTGGGTGAATGCGCGTTTTGTTTATGATCAACCTGTTCCTGATGATTCAGACAATACCGATGAACCGAAAGCGACCGCGATTCTTCTAGGTAAGTTAGCGAGTGAATCGAAACAAGAGATCTTATTGGAATCGGCTTACCTTGTATTCGATGATGGTCAGCTTGAAGAGTGGCAAGTGTTGAACAATAAGGGCGTTGAGATAAAAGCGCTAACTAACTCTATGGCCTCTAATGATCTGGTGACTAATCATTCTGCTTATGCGGGCAGACGTTACGATATGTTGGAGCATGGCATCGATCTGTTTGAGCTAAAACCAGAATCTAAGTTGTGTGAAGCATCGACTCAAGACGTGTCTAAATGTGCGCCTGAGACAGCCTATGGCTTGCACGCTAAATCAGTCGTATTCGACCGCAGCATCGCGAGCATCGGTTCATTTAACTTCAACCTGCGTTCTACCTACCTCAATACGGAATCGGTTTTGATCATCGAGAACAAAGAGATTGCTGAAACGTTAGCTGACACCATTGAGCAAGCGATGAGTGAAGATAATAGCTGGCGCTTGGAACTGGAAGACGGCGATGTGTATTGGTATTCAGGCGATCAACGTTGGGACAGCGAACCTGACACTGGTCAATGGGAACGAATGCAGTCTGGCTTCCTACAATTGTTACCGATTGAGAAATATCTGTAAGCTAGCCGCCTCCGGATAAATAAAAATGTCAGCGTATATTACGCTGACATTTTTGTTTGTACTGCTGTTTGCTGCTAGCTCTAATCGCTTAACGGCTTAACGGCTTAACGGCTTAACGGCTTAACGCTTGGTCAGCTGCTTGCTGTTTAAGTAAGGCAGGATATGTGGGCGAGATTCACCAGAGAGTTTCTGTGTGATCTGCTGTGACCAACTGCTCTGCTTTTGGTTGCTTGAACGGCTTGCGTAGTAGCTTTGCATCGAATCATCGTAGCTGGCAATTTCATCTAGGCTCAGCGGTTGGTATTGGTTTTCGTGCATTACTACGTGAGCAGGGAGGCGAGGTTTCACCTCTGGTTGTTGTGCCGGGTGACCTAAGCACATCCCGAACAACACGGCGGTGTGCTGTGGCAGTTCTAACAGTTCATCGACTTGTTGTGCGCTGTTACGCAGCCCGCCAATGTACACGCCACCTAAACCTAGAGACTCAGCAGCCAACATGCAGTTTTGCGCCATGATGCCAGAATCGACAGCGCCAATCAGGGTCAGTTCAGTAAAGTCGGTTTTCACTTCAGGGTTGATTTGAGCGTGGCGTTGATAGTCGATACAGAACACCAAAAACTCAGCCGCGTTCTCCACGTAAGCTTGATTGCCTGCGTATTCGGCTAGCAGTTTACGCTTCTCTTTGTTTGTCACTCTCACGATAGAAACAGCCTGCAGTAAGCTCGATGACGAAGCCGCGAGACCAGCCTGAATAATCACATCAAGTTGTGCTTTTTCAATCGGTTGATTTGTATATTGACGAATGGAGCGGTGCCCCAGAATAGTTTCAATCGTGCTGTTCATAACTCTCAGACAGTCCTTGTGATGATGGCGTAGAGAATCACAATAACGACAATTACCATGAGCGTAAAGGGCATTAGAGCCTTTCTGGTTGACATATTTCAGCAGCGTCAGCCCAGTTTTTGAGATTCTATTTATAATCGATTAATGCCAGCTGCTATGCCGCTGGCATTTTATTATTGAGTGAAACTTGCTTCGAAATAGGCACCAAATGCTCAGAACTGTCGGATAAAATAGGGCATACTGGACTCAATATATAAACCCAAGAAAGTAACCACGCGCATGAATCCAATCTGCCTCAACGACCCTTTTTCTCTTCCTAATGGCCAAGTGATCAAAAATCGCCTGTTCAAATCGGCAATGAGTGAACAGCTAGGTGATAAACATCATAACCCTAAGCAAGGTTTAGTCACGCTTTACCAGCGTTGGGCTCAAGGAGGAATTGGTCTATCCATGACGGGTAACGTGATGGTCGATAGAGGTGCGCTTGGTGAACCTAAAAACGTTGTGTTGGATGAGCACAGTGACTTAAGCGTATTTCGTGAGTGGGCGAAGTCTGGAACACAAAATGGTTCGCAGATATGGATGCAATTGAACCACCCAGGAAAGCAAATCCCTAAATTCTTATGTGATAGCCCGGTTGCCCCTTCAGCTATCTCTTTAGAGCGTGGATTAGAAAAAGGCTTTAATACGCCACGAGCTCTGACTGAGAAGGAAATAATCGCAATCATTGATAAATTCGCGCTGAGTGCAAAGCTTGCAAAACAAGCGGGTTTTACTGGTGTACAGATTCACGGTGCTCATGGTTATCTTGTCAGTCAGTTTTTGTCTTCTAGACACAATCAACGCCAAGACAAATGGGGTGGGTCACTCGAAAACAGACTTCGTTTCGTGCTTGAGGTTTATCGCGCGATTCGAAAAGAGGTTGGTGAAGATTTCCCTGTCGGAATTAAGCTCAACAGCGCCGACTTCATGAAAGGTGGCTTCACTGAAGAAGAGTCGATGCAGGTTGTGCAAACACTGAGTGATAACGGTATCGACCTGATTGAGATCTCTGGCGGCACCTATGAAAGTCCATCAATGATGGGTTCAAAGAGCAAAGCTGAATCAATCAAGTCCAGCACAGTAAAACGTGAAGCGTATTTTATGGATTACATGGTTAAGGCGAGAAAACTCGTGAGTACACCGCTGGTGGTCACGGGTGGTTTTCGAACCGCGCAAGCAATGAATGAAGCATTAAACACCTCGGCGACCGATTTTATTGGTATTGCGCGAACAATGGCGGTTGATCCTGATTTCCCTAACAAGTTAATTGAAAACCCTAGCCACGGCATGCCACTAACGGTGCCAACCACAGGAAAACCCGCATTAGACAAGATGGCGATGGTCGGGCTGGTTTGGTATGAACATCAGATGTGGCGCATTGCCTCTGGCAAGAAAGCCGACCCAAAACTAAGCGCACTCGGTGTGGTGTTAAAAACAATTTTCAGCGCCGGCTGGCACGCTTTCAAAAAGCGCAGAGCGTAAGCAGTCGTGGATTGTTAAAGCAGAACTTTGAGGAATTGAAGTTCTGCTTTTTTGTTTGTCTCCTTTTAAGTTCTCGATAAATACATCGCAGAGCACCCTCAGCCAGCTTAGCTGTGGTACTAATCTAATACCAACATGAGCATTGGTTATAGTGTTCATAAGTGGCAAATCAGAGTAGACCAACTAGGATGAATTGAATTAAACCCTACAATTAATTCAACAACATGGTAGTTGCTATGAAGAAAATAACCCTCTTATCTGTCGCGATCTTATCCAGTCTCTCTTTCTCATCTTTTGCTAAAGATTGTGATCCCAACTTGCTGCCTTCTTGGAAGGACAGCGAGAGTAAATCCGCTATCGTCGACTTTGTTGGGCAAGCCACTAAAGCTGAGTCTGATACGTTCGTGGCAATTGAAGATCGCATTGCCGTGTTCGATAACGACGGTACGCTTTGGTCGGAAAAGCCTTATTACTTCCAATTAGCCTTTGCACTAGATCGTGTAAAAGAGATGGCGCCTGATCACCCTGAATGGAAAACCGAAGCACCGTTTAAGTTTGTACTCGAAGATGATATTGAGAGCGTTCTGGGCAGCGGTGAAGAAGGGCTATTGAAAATCATCATGGCGACACATTCTGGTATGACTGTTGAGCAATACCAGCAAGACGTTGAGCAATGGCTGACGGTAGCAAAAGATAAACGTTTCAACAAAGCCTACACAGACCTTACTTATCAGCCAATGAAAGAGATGCTGACTTACCTGCAAGAGCATGACTTTAAGACTTATATTGTGTCGGGCGGAGGCGTTGATTTCATGAGGGCGTGGGCTCCACAAGCTTACAATATTCCTACAGAGCAAATCATCGGTAGTGCGCTTAAATACAACTACAGCTACAACGATGGCAAACCAACGGTGACCAAAGATTCGTTGATTTTGACCATTGATGACAAAGCCGGAAAGGTCACTAACATTCAGCATATTATCGGCAAGAAACCTATTCTAGCGGTCGGCAACTCAGACGGTGACCAAGCGATGATGCAATGGGCAACGAGCCAACCCAATTCAATGGCGATGATTGTTCATCACACTGATGCTGAGCGCGAGTGGCAGTACGATCGTGAGTCTCACGTTGGCAAGCTTGATAAAGCGCTAGATGAGGCGAATTCCAGAGAGGATTGGACACTGATCGACATGAAATCCGATTGGTGTGAGGTGTACTAACGCCAAGTATACCCTTGGTCAAAACTTCAAAGGCTCGGATTTTAAATTCGAGCTTTTTTGTGAGCGGAGGTTTTGGGAATGAACGGTTTGAAAGCAATCGTTTGAAAGGAATAAGGTGTTATGGGTTCGCTTTAAGCAAGAACGTACTATAAATTTTCAATGCATGACGGTTTAATCGAGTTAGTCGGAAATTAAAGGAATAGAAAAATGAAAACGATCGGTTTGCTCGGCGGTATGAGTTGGGAGTCGACAGTGAGCTACTACAAATCCATCAACGAGGGCGTTAAAGCCACACTCGGCGGGCTCAATTCTGCAAAGGTTTGTATGTACAGCGTGAACTTCGATGAGATAGAAAAGCTTCAACATCAAGGTCGCTGGGCTGAGACGGCGGATATCTTATCGGACGCGGCTTTATCGGTAGAGAAGGGCGGGGCTGATTTCATTCTGATTTGTACCAATACCATGCATAAGGTCGTTCCTGAGATCGAAGAGAAGGTCACGATTCCTATCTTGCACATCGCTGATACCACAGCGCAGAAGTTGCTTGAACAGGGTGTAAAGAAAGTTGGATTACTCGGTACCGCTTTCACCATGCAAAAGGCCGTCTGACTAACAAATTCGGTATCGATGTGGTGATTCCTGATGAGAGTGACCGAGAGAAAGTCCACAACATCATTTATCAAGAGCTGTGTCGAGGCCAAGTAAAAGAAGAATCTCGAGATGTATACCGTCAAATCATTGAGAAGCTAGGCCAACAAGGTGCAGAAGCCGTTATTCTGGGCTGTACTGAAATCGCCCTCCTGATTCAGCAGCAACACACTGATGTTCCCTTGTTTGATACCACAGCCATTCATGCAGAAGCGGCTGTACGTTTGGCGACGAGTGACTAACTTCTAGTTCTTATTCTTAGTTCTATAGCTGTCCTATTTTCGCTCTTGTACGATTTTCATTCGTTGAAGTGAAAGTTTTTTGTACAAAAGCAGGTCGTTAGTTAAAGAAGCGATGCTTTGTTCATTAACCAAGGCCTTATCGGTAGGTAAGGTTTTAGTTAATGACTGAGGTATCCGCGCTTTTAAGCACTATGCTTTAGTCATGACCGAAAGAGGATTTATTATGAAATGGCTTATCTTATCTGTAACGCTGTTATTCGTGGCAGGATGCCAATCGACGGGGTCTCAAGAAGCACAAGTCGGTGACGACATGAATCGAGTTCATACCCAAGGGTGCAGCAGCTAATCTTCTTTTGTGGAAACACATTTTCAGCTGCTCCGGTAGAGAGTTATCCCTACAAAGCCTTGTGTTGTCACAAGGCTTTTATTTTATACAAAATCTAAAAACTGATTCGACTATATCGCGAATTATCAATGAATACTGGTGTTGATAAACTCTGTTTTATTAAAGCACGCTCTCGTGCTTATAGACCGGAGAAACCAATATGAATTACGAGGGAAAAGTATATCGTCCATGGACAGAGGCGAAGAGCATTCTGATTCAAACCACTTTAGGTTGCAGTATCAACACGTGCACGTTCTGTAATATGTTCAGCGATAAACGATTCAAGGTTTGTGATATTGAGGATGTGTTTAAAGATATCGAAGAAGCTCGCCTGATTTATCCTTATGTTGAATCAATTTTCCTTATCGATGGCAACGTGATGGCCGCCCGCACGGATTATCTCCTTAAGATTTTGGATAAGCTTCGTCATACCTTTCCAGAAAGCAGAAAAGTATCGCTCTATAGTGGTTTGAACGATTTCCGTCGTAAAAGCTTGAGCGAACTTAAAGAGCTTAAAAGTGCCGGTCTCACTATGTCTTATGCGGGGTTGGAGTCAGGCGATGCGGTTGTACTCGACAACATCAAAAAGCGCATGACACCAGAACAAGCGATCGAAGGCATGGAATTAGCCAAAGAAGCCGGCATTGAAACCTTACTTTCGTTTATCTTCGGCCTTGGCGGTCGTGATCGATCACGTGAACATATTGTCGAGACCACAAGATTACTGAATATCATGAAGCCTGAGCAGATAGCGCCAATGGCGTTAGCGATTCAGCCAGGAACCGTGATGGAACAAGAAGTAAAAGGTGGCAAGTTCGTTATGCCGACGCAACTTCAGATCTTAGAAGAAGAAAAGTATCTGCTTGAGAATCTAAACATCGACACTTTCTATTGGGGCGACCATGGTAATAACATCGTGACTCAGAAAGGTTTCCTGCTTGATTCAAGAGAGCAATTTTTGGCTAAGGTGAACCATGCGATAGCATCAAACCCAATGGCTAAAGACAGTGTTATTCAGACGTTTGCTTGGTAGCGTTTAGTTAAAAACGATACTTGCAGGCTAAGTAAAAATCGAAAGAAGTATTGTTTTCGAGGCGGGATAATCGCCATAAGCCTACTTCCGTTACTGAGACAATTCAAAATCAGCAAAGCCATTTTCTTGGTGGATGTTGTAAATTTGTGAATCTGAATTGTCTATATTCTATGCTGTGTACTGGATCTCATTTGTTATTTGACTCCCTTGCTAAGGTTAATAATGAATGCGTAATACCAATCACTTTACTCAACTTAAGAGGTTTCTATGCTAGGTGAAAATCACTCTCTTGTTCACGAATTTCCTGAAATGAAAGACAAAATTGCTGAGCTTGCTAAAACTGACGATGGCTTTGCAGAAGATATGAAGACATACGACAACCTTGATAAAGAGATTCGTAAACTAGAGCTGAAAGATTCACCCATTGATGACGGCTCGATGCACCAATTGAAACATGATCGTTCTGAGCTTAAAGATTCACTGCATGCTCGTTTAACGGGCTAGTGAGTTGGCAATTTTTCTGACTAGCTAAATGGCGAATTACAGACTTAGACAAAAACTCCTTCGGGAGTTTTTTTCGTTTTGGCTCAATCACTTCTTCACAATTCAACTGAGTTAATACGTTGTATTGTTATGTGAATGACGCATAATGAGGGTTACTGGTACACGATTTTTAAGATTTTATTGGTAATCTCATGAATATTGAACACCTCAAATTGTTTGTTCGTTTAGCTTCCACACATAACATCAGCATGGCTGGGCAAGAGCTTGGTTTGTCTCCTGCTGTTGCAAGCTCGCACATCAGTAAACTGGAAGACAATTTAGGCGTTCGCTTGGTCCACCGAACCACTCGTAAGGTCTCTTTAACCGAAGAGGGGGAAGCATTCTTACCTCATGCTGAAGAAGTGTTATCGAGCGTGGATGCTGCCAAATCGGCGGTCGGTGTGGGTTGTGATTCTCCAACCGGAACGTTGCGAGTTACCGCATCTGCGTCTTTTGGACGTTTGCATCTTGTTCCTGCCTTACCTGGATTCTTAGAGCGCTACTCTGGGTTAAAAGTCGATCTCAGGCTATCAGATTCGATGGTGGATGTTGTTGAGGGTGGCTTTGATATCGCGATTCGTATCTCGGAGCTGAAAGACTCGACACTGATTGCCCGAAAACTTGCGACAGACAAGCGTATTGTGTGTGCATCGCCTGATTACTTAATCAAATATGGTAAGCCAGCCAAACCTCGAGATCTTAACGATCATCAATGTATTAGCTTAATTGGTTTAGAAAACTGGACCTTCAATACTGAAAGCGGGCCTAAGACGATTAAGGCATCTGGGTCGTTCAGGGCAGATAACGGGGAAGCACTGCGTGACGCAGCCTCAGGTGGTATGGGGATCACGGTGACATCGAATTGGTGTGCCTATGAACAACTGAAAAGCGGTCAGCTGGTTCAAATATTAGAAGATTACCCATTAACATCAGAGCCTGCAATTTGGGCTGTGTACCCAAGCACAAGGTTACTTGCACCAAAGGTGAGAGCCTTCATTGACTACTTCTCTGAATATTATGGTAATCCGCCGTATTGGGAGAAAACATAGAGACAAACGTTATTAAAGCGCTGACATGGTGAGCGTTTTTAAATGTGTTGTTTCGTTGAGATAAAGAATAGCAACCTTTTGTGAAGTTGATAATCAACCGGATTAATAAAACACTATTTAGTTTTTGTTGAAAATAGAGGTGTGAATAAAGTCTCAGGCTGAGCGGAATAGTAGACAATAAAAAAGCTTAGCGTGGGGAGCGCTAAGCTTTGTCATTATTTATATTCAGGAGCGGATGGTTTTGCTAGAAGAACTAACCGACTTGAGAAAAGTTCACCACAGTGCTTTCAAGATTCTCTTTTAAGTAGCTAGAAACTGCATGCTGCTCTGTTTCACTTAAGTACAGGCCAAGCTTGGTTCTGCGCCACAAGATGTCTTCGTCAGTCATCGCCATCTCTTCATTGATCAAGTAATCGATCTCAGCTTGATAAACGCCGTGTGCTTCGCTTGAGAATTGGGTACCAAGATCAGCTTCGCTCGTTGCACCTTCCAGCAGCTTCCAAGTGTAAGTACCAAATTGAGTCACATAACGTAGTAACAGTGCTTCTGATATCCAAGGGTACTTGGTGTGGATCATCTTAGCGAGCTGTTCTCTGCTGCAGCTGAAGTTACCACCCGGTAGTGTGTCGTTAGCTGTCCAAGGTGCGCCCATGTGTTTCAGGTAAGGTTCTAGCTTGTTCAGTGCCGCTTCGCCGAGTTTACGATAAGTCGTTAACTTGCCACCAAAGATAGATAGCAGTGGTGCTTGATCCATTTCTGCATCCAGCTCCAGTGTGTAGTCACGAGTGATCGCTTGTGGCGAGTCAGATTCATCATCACAAAGCGGTCTTACGCCACTGTATGTCCACACAACATCGTCACGCTCTAGTTGCTTAACAAAATGCTGGTTAACGATATCAATCAAGTAATCAACTTCTACATCGTCGATAGCTACTTCGCGAGGATCGCCTTTGTATTCAAGGTCGGTAGTGCCGATGATCGAGAACTTATCTAGGTAAGGGATCATGAACACAATACGATTGTCTTTGTTTTGCAGAATGTACGCTTGTGGTTCGTCGTGAATGCGTGGCACAACAATGTGCGAGCCTTTGATCAGACGAATATTACGAGGCGAAGCCTGCTCTAAACCATCATCAAAGAACTGTTTCACCCAAGGGCCAGCTGCGTTGACCAATGCTTTCGCTTTGCGCTCGAAACGTTGGTTTGTCATCACATCAAGAATCGTTACGTGCCAAATGTCGCCTTCGCGGTGTGCTTTTTCAACTCGGCAGTAGTTGCGTACTTCTGCGTTGTTTTCTTTCGCCGCCAACACGTTCAGCAATACCATACGCGCATCATCTACCCAGCAGTCTGAGTATTCGAAACCTGTTTTCATTTCTGGTTTAAGCAAACCTGATTGAGCCAAGTTCACCGTTTTACTTCCAGGAAGAGTCGTACGTTTACCTAAGTTATCGTAAAGGAATAGGCCACAGCGAATCATCCAAGCTGGGCGTAAAAATGGTCGATGAGGTAAACGGAAACGCATTGGCTGAGCAACGTGAGGCGCTTTTCTTAACAAGACTTCACGTTCAGCGAGTGCTTCCGAAACCAAACGAAATTCGTAATGTTCAAGGTAGCGTAGGCCACCGTGGATAAGCTTTGAGCTAGCGGAAGACGTCGCAGACGCGAAATCATTTGCTTCGTATAAGCCAACGTTTAGACCACGACCTGCTGCATCTGCCGCGATGCCTGCACCATTGATGCCGCCGCCAATCACGATCAAGTCTAAAGTGGAAGATGTACTGTTGTTTGAATTATTTTGTTGAGCACTCATGGTTTTGACCTCTTTCTGAGCGAACGAGCATTTTAGAACATAATTGAATCCTATATGAACTTTCGTTTGCGGTCATTTATTATTTTCGTTTATGCGCGTTTTATGTGATTTGCGCATAAAAAAACCTTCGCTTATGACAGCGAAGGTTCCAAATAACTCTCATTCGAGCATAGAAGTGATATTAATCATGTTCAAGTGCGACTTTCCAAGTAACAAAAAAGCCCATTATCGATAAAGTGATCTATCAATAATGGGCTCTTTTAATGAACATGATTTCTGAGCGTTTTTTTATTCGTCCGACGCTAGTGGTTGAGACGCGGTCTCGATCACTTCCAATGGGATCGATGAATCCTTGAGGATGTTCAGGATCTCTTCTGGTGGCTGTTTATTGGTGAACACCATGTGTGCTTGAGAGATGTTACCCAGCTTAACCATTGCGTTGCGACCAAACTTACTGTGGTCGACTGCCAGGAAGATGCTGCGGCTGTTTTCGATGATAGCTTGCTTCACTCGAACTTCATGGTAGTCAAAATCAAGCAGTGAGCCGTCAAAGTCGATGCCGCTGATCCCTAGAATGCCGAAATCGAGGCGGAACTGCTTCACGAAATCGAGTGTTGCTTCACCCACGATACCGCCATCACGGTTTCTCACTTCGCCACCTGCCAAGATAACCTTTATCTCTGGGTTTGGTAGCAGGATACTGGCAACGTTGATGTTGTTAGTCACGACTCTGAGTTGTTTGTGGTTTTTGTTCAGCGCGCGTGCCACCGATTCTGGTGTGGTGCCGATATCAACGAACAAGGTTGCACCATCTGGAATGTGTTTAACCAGCTCGTCGGCAATCACATCTTTTTCATTGAAGTTAAGCGCTTTACGCGTGTTGTAAGAGGTGTTTTCTGAGCTAAGAGGAATGGTTGCACCACCATGATAGCGACGAATTTTGTTTCTATCGGCAAGTTCATTGAGGTCTCGTCTGATGGTTTGTGGGCTGACATCGAACTTTTCAACGAGCTCTTCGGTGCTCACATATCCTTGTGTTTTTACCAGATCTACAATCTGCTGGTGTCTTGGTATCTGCTTCACTTAACTTACCACTCCCTGCGCGCAAAGGGCTCTAGCGCGTCAAAATCGAAAATATAAACTCACGCTATTGTGCTCGAATTGATGAAAAGAGAGAAGTAATGATAGTAAGGAATTATGTCTAAACCGCAAAAACGCTGGTCAAAAAGTGGAATTTGAGCCTGAAACGCAAAAAAGAGCACAAAATAGTGCTCTTTTTAGTTTCGTTTGCTGAGGTTCGAACAATCTAGTCGATTAGATTACTCGAGTTCCTAGATCAGCGGCTAATGATTAACGATTAGCTGAGTACTTAGTATTACTCGTTGTCATCGTCATCGTGTAGCTCAGACCAAACCTGTGCACACTTGATAGCACGTTTCCAACCTTTGTAACGGCGGTTACGCTTCTCTTCGTCGTGGTGCGGCATGAATGTGCGGTCAAGAACGGCTTTGTCTTGAAGCTCATCAATGCTGTCCCAGAAACCAACCGCTAGGCCGGCAAGGTAAGCGGCACCAAGAGCCGTTACTTCCGTTACTTCAGGGCGGTGAACTTCAGTATCCAGCACGTCTGATTGGAATTGCATTAGGAAGTTATTCGCTACTGCGCCGCCATCAACACGTAGGTTTGCTAGCTTGATGCCAGAGTCAGCTTGCATCGCGTCTAGTACGTCACGAGTTTGGTAAGCAATACCTTCCAGTGTTGCACGGATGATGTGGTTAGAGTTAACACCACGAGTCAGGCCAACAATCGTACCGCGAGCGTAAGCATCCCAGTATGGTGCGCCTAAACCAGTAAACGCAGGGACTACGTAAACGCCGTTTGAAGAATCCACTTTCGTTGCGAAGTACTCAGAGTCTTCTGCGCCAGCCAGTAGCTTCATTTCATCACGTAGCCATTGGATTGATGCGCCGCCCATGAATACTGCACCTTCAAGTGCGTATGCAGGCTCACCTTTAGGACCACATGCTAGCGTTGTTAGTAGGCCGTTCTTTGATGTTACTTTCTCTTGGCCTGTGTTCATTAGAAGGAAACAACCTGTGCCGTAAGTATTCTTAGCTTGGCCTGCTTCTACACACATTTGACCGTAAAGTGCAGCTTGTTGGTCACCCGCAATACCCGCGATTGGGATACGCGTACCGCCTTTACCACCAAGGTTCGTTTGACCGTAAACCTCTGAAGAGCGCTTCACTTCAGGCATCATGACTGCTGGAATGCCCATTTCATCAAGTAGCTTCTGGTCCCAGCATAGGTCGTTGATGTTGAACAACATAGTACGTGACGCGTTAGTGTAATCCGTAACGTGAACACGTCCTTGAGTCATCTTCCAAACCAACCAAGTATCAACGGTACCGAACAGTAATTTGCCAGCTTCAGCGTCTTCGCGAGCGCCTTCAACGTTGTCTAGAATCCATTTTACTTTTGTACCTGAGAAATACGGGTCAAGGACTAAGCCTGTATTGTCACGTACGTAGTCTTCTAGGCCACGTGCTTTAAGGTCTTCACAGATGTCTGCAGTACGGCGACACTGCCATACGATTGCGTTATAAACAGGCTTGCCTGTCTCTTTGTTCCAAACAATGGTGGTTTCACGTTGGTTCGTGATACCAATGCCCGCTAGCTCATCGCTGCGGATGCCTGCTTTAGCAAGAGCTTCAACCAATGTAGAGCTTTGAGTTGCCCAGATTTCCATTGGATCGTGCTCAACCCAACTTGCTTTCGGGTAAATCTGAGTGAATTCTCTTTGAGAAGAGCTAACGATGTTTGCATCGTGGTCGAGGATTACAGCGCGAGAACTTGTGGTGCCTTGGTCTAGGGCAACAATGTATTTTTGCTCGGTCATGGTAAGAATCCTTTTTCTTTCGTTATTTATATTTTAGTAAATGTAAGGTCGCTTAGGGATTAAGCTTGAGCTTGTTCAGCTTCTTCTTCTGTTTCACATTGGTTTGGAATTGTGCAGCCTTGGCCTTCTACTGGTAGGTAAGCACCGATAACACGTGGGTACAACCAACCACCAAAACACGCACCAGCAATTGGAGCAAGAATTGGAACGATGAAGTAAGGAATATCACGAGCACCGCTTAGTGCGAAATCCCAACCTGCAAAGTAAGCGAACAGTTTTGGTCCGAAGTCACGAGCAGGGTTCATTGCAAAGCCCGTCAGTGGACCTAAAGAACCACCGATAACCGCGATAAGAATACCGATCAGTAGAGGGTTCATTGCACCGCGAGATGCGCCGTTGTTCTCATCACCTAACGCTAAAATGGCAAACATCAACACTGCAGTAATCACGAATTCCACAGCAAAAGCGCCGAAGAAAGAAAGTGAAGCATGTGGGTAAGTCGAGAAGATACCAGCAGTTGATAGTGCGTCTTGGCTGCTACGAACGAAGTTATGTGCGATTTCGTAGTCAGTAAATAGGTTGCTGTACAGGCTGTAAACCAATGCTGCAGAGCAGAAAGCACCAAGCAGTTGCGAAATGATGTAAGGCACCACTTTCGCTTTATCAAAGCCATGGAACATGGCCAGTGCAATCGTTACGGCTGGGTTGATGTGTGCGCCTGAAACGCCGGCAGTACAGTAAATTGCAATCGCAACACCGAAGCCCCAGATGATGCTGATTTCCCATTGTCCGAATGTCGCACCAGTTAATACCAGAGCGGCCACACAGCCAACGCCAAAGAATATGAGTAATCCTGTACCGATAAATTCAGCCAAGCATTGCCCAAATAAAGAAGGGTGTTTGTTTGTTGTCATGTTCGAGTCCTTTTTAGTTTTGCTTATCTAGCACGTGTATTGTGCATATATTTGCGAACTCGAAAATAAACGAACATCAAAAGTGAGCGTTTGAGCATAAAATTGTTAATTAAAGTCACTTGAAATGTTAATCCGAACACTTTTGCTCGAAAAAGATGCTCGCATGAACGTCATTGCTCGAATTGATAGGTTGCGAAGCCGCTCAAACTACCTATATGTAAATGAATGCGCAACTGGTACGAGGAGTTTATGTTTGGATTTGTGATGCTACTTCGTGAGTGGCGGATTATTAGACTTAATTAGGGAGGGCTGTGTGATGTTTTTGCTATGTAACAAGGGCGTTAACAAATGAGCTTGTATGCATAAATGAATAAACTGCCAACTATGTTGTAGTTTGGCAGTTTTAATTTGGGTGTATGTTCTTGTTATACGAGACGAACTTACCGCTCTAAACCAGAGCTGCAACTTTTCCTTTCGCAACCAATTGATCTCGAACTGAGTCATACGCCCAGTTGAACGCAATCGCGTAAAGTACGAAGAAGATAACTAGGCCGATGTCCATGATCAGTACGGTTAGGAAGTCGAGTTGTAGAACCCACATCAAGACAGGTAGAGTCACTGTCATTAAGCCAAGCTCAAAACCTAATCCGTGCAGGATACGTGTTTTCGTGGTTCTTTTGCTTCGGTCTGCTCCGTAAATTTTGTCGTAGCCATAGTTGTAAACGTAGTTCCAAGCCATCGCTATCAATGATATTGCGAGCGCTAAGCCTGCCATTTCACCTGCGCCGTTTCCTGTAATATAGGTTGCAAGCCCTGCCATCAAAACCAAAGCAACCAATTCAAATAGCACCATGTGCAACATGCGTTCTTTATGTGACATTTTTCTAACTCTCTTTACGATTAAATAGCCGCCGATGGGCTAATGACTTGGCTAAATAATATCTACTTAAGTGATAATATAAAGATAGTTAGCATCACATATAGTGATAGTAAGTTTTGGGAGACACCGAATGTACAACATTGAACAACTGAAAATGTTTGTGTATGCCGTTGAATTAGGGTCATTTTCTGCCAGTGCTCGTCATTTGGGGAAGGTGCAGTCGGCGGTGAGCCAAGGCATCAGTAATCTTGAAATAGATTTTAATGTTGAGCTTTTTGATCGTTCGACTCGAAAGCCTTCACTAACCAAAGCGGGCGAGCAGTTATTTAAACAGGTGAAAGCGATCGTGCTTCAGGTTGAAGATCTGAATGTGACGGTTAGTGCGATGGGCAGTGGTGAAGAGGGGCTCATCAAAATTGCATTAGATGATTCACTATTGGTCCCGAATCTATCTAAGATCCTTAGTCAGTTCAGTCAACAATTCCCTGCGACTGAAGTGGAACTGGTTGCGTGTACCACGACAGAGGTCAATCCGTTAATTATCGAAGAGAGGGCCGACATTGGATTAATGTTTACTAACTTGGCTTTTGATGTCGGTTCTGAGCCTTGCTTTATCGGTCACTTACCGTTTATTGCTGTGTGTCATCCAAGTCATGCGCTCGCAAAAACAGGTGTGGCGAAACTCTCTGACTTACTCCCGCATCGTCAGTTAATGTTGAGGGGAGACAAAGGTAAGGTGATGGATCAGTTTCCGCTGATTGCCGGAAAGGTATGGTGGTCAAACAGCTTTATCGTCATTAAAGAGATGATTCTTGGTAGCGATATCGGTTGGGCATACTTACCGAAACACCTTGTTGAAGAAGAGCTTATTAAACAGCGCTTGGTAGAGGTGAATGTGTCATTTGACCATAAAACTTGGTCGCCTCCGGTTGATCTTGTTCTGTCTAAAACACGCTCAAAAGGTCCTGCATTACTTTGGCTTGAACAAGCATTGAAAGGCCTATTAGACGAAACTGAATAAAGAAAAGGCTCACCGTTTAACGTGTGAGCCTTTCTGTTCAAAGTGATGCTGCTTTTTGTTAGTTCTAGTTCTAGGTGTAGACGTAGATGCTATACGCTAGGTTTAACCGTCTGACCGTTGTAGTACTTGTCTTTCATCTTAAGCGCCACGTTCACAAGGTAAATCAGCACAGGGACTTCAATCAGTGGACCGATAACGCCTGCAAACGCTTGGTCTGAGTTGATACCGAATACTGAGATAGCCACGGCAATCGCTAGCTCGAAGTTGTTACCTGTTGCTGTAAATGCAATTGATGCGTTCTTGTCGTACTCGATGCCCATCTTTTTACCGATGAAGAAACTGATGAAGAACATCGCAGTGAAGTAGATAGTCAGTGGAACCGCAATTAATAGAACGTCCATTGGCAGTTCAACAATCATTTCACCTTTCAGGCTGAACATCAGAACGATGGTTGCCAGTAGTGCAATCAGTGTGATTGGAGAGATGCGTGGAATAAATACGTCGTTGTACCACTGCTCGCCTTTCATCGACACAAGGATCTTACGGCTTAGGAAGCCCGCTAGGAATGGGATACCTAGGTAGATAAGTACACTGTGTGCAATGTCGATCATCGAGATATCAACCAACATGCCTTCGTAACCAAATACTGGTGGAAGAACGCTGATGAACAACCACGCCATAAAGCTGTAGCTCACCACTTGGAATGCACTGTTTAGAGCAACCAATGCCGCGCCGTACTCTTTGTTACCGCCGCCGATGTCGTTCCAAACCAGAACCATCGCCACACAACGAGCAAGACCAATCAGAATCACCCCAACCATGTAACCTGGGTGGTCTCCCAAGAAAGTTAGTGCCAATACAAACATCAGAATTGGACCAACGATCCAGTTCATGATCAAAGAGAGCTTAATGGCTTTCTTATCTTTTACCACAGTGCCTAGCAGGTTGTAGTTAACCTTAGCCAGAGGTGGGTACATCATTAAGATAAGGCCAATCGCAAGCGGAATGTTAGTGGTGCCAACAGACATTGAATCGTTCCACTGTTCGATCTGTGGGAATAGGGTGCCGAGTAGTACACCAAGGCCCATGGCAATAAAAATCCACAGTGTTAAGTAGCGATCTAGAAAACCTAACTTTGGTTTCATGATAATCTCTCTTAGTTGATATCGTGAATCGTCGAAAAACGATTGGTTGTGGCAAAAAAACACGCTTAAAAGTAAAGGCTATCAAAGCCGATCATTCAAGCGTGAACTTCTATTTTAAAATGCTGTTAAATATCGATTCGAAGCGTTGAATATTGTCGCGGTCGATGCGGTAACACATCTTCGGCGGAATCGACTCAGCCGTAATAAAACCTGAGGCTTTCAATATTCTTAAGTGCTCTGATACCGTTGATTGAGCTAAACCCAATTCACTCACCAGATCACTGTTCAAGCAGCCGCCCGATTTTTCTAACGTGGAAAGGATACTCAATATACGTATTCTTGCTGGGTGAGCGAGTGCTTTCGCCAGTGCGGCCATTTGCTTTTCTGCTTTAGCATCACCGTGTTCGATGGGCAGAGAACAGCCACCAGATGTCGAGCAAGTTGAGTTCATATTGACGTCTCACTTTCATTAATCGTTAAAAGACGATTAATGATAAGCCTATTTTAAATAGGGGTCAATGCTCACTGTCTATTTGAACGAACTTTAAGGTGGCGATTCAGGAACTATGGTTGAACTCTGCTTTGACTCAGCTACGCAAAATGGCGTGAACATCGATTAAACGCCATTTTGCTCGGTTATCCGCTAGTTAAGAACGGTATAGCCTCGGTTGATCATACAGTTACGATTCACTTGAAACTTCTGCTGCTCAGATAGCTCGGCGGATTGTCTTTTTTGAGCACCGTGCTTTAAAGCGCCGCTGATAATACCGATGCCAGCACCAATTTTTGCACCATCATGACCACTCCCGCCAGAGACGGCTCCACCAACCGCACCCAGCGCTGCACCCTTAGCGGTTGAACCGACAATATCGCTGCCAAGAGAATCGACCTCTTCAGGCTTCACTTGTTGAGCGTATTGCTCACATTCATACAGATCGGCGTGATACTGTGTTTCATCAACACCTTTAGTATCGACAATAATTTGATTAGCAAATACTGAACTTGATGCTACAAGCAATATCGCTGCGATTGGAGAGAATGGAAATTTCACAATATAGACCTCTAGAGTATTCATTGCATTGTTAAAGTGACGTGTAGTTCTCGATGAAATCAAGGCGACGATCGGTGTACTCACCAGAATCCAACATCTTAGATAACCCGCGAAGCGTGTTGTAAGGCTGAGAAACGGCCACCATGTTAATGAGCCAATACGGAATATCGCCACCTGGATCACTCAATACTCGATAAGAGATATGGGTGGTGTTTTCGTCGATTGGTGTCAGGATCCAACTCGCCTCTAATTCAGCCACTCTGATGATTTTTTTATTATTGTTTGGCAGGTAATCAGGCCTACCATGCTGATCAATGGTGACAACCATCGTCTCTGGATCTTGAGTGATGACGTTCTCTACGATAGCTTCACGATCGGCAACTGGCCAAGGTGCCTTGGTATAGGTTTTGGTGATCGTGTGCGCCGCACTAAAATGCTCTATTTCTTCCATGTCATCGATGTTTTCTACCCATTGCGTGCCAACAGAGGTATCGATAAAGAGTGCGATAATAGAAGTGAGGGACGCGTTGATGTCGCCTTCTGCTCGAAATTCTTTAAAGTGACTGCCTTCAATTTTACGGTTATAAACCTCGATGCCTTTTTTATCGCGTGCCAGTGACCAGCCATCGGTGTCTGATGCAAACACCGAAACTGAACAAGCAAGAAGAAGCAAAGTAATAATCTTATTCATCATGTTAATGAGCGCCCTTTCCAGCTGATTTTATTGGTTTTAGATAAGCGGTAACTGTTCAGCACGAGTAGGCTTTGAACACAAATACCGAAGGGTACGGTTAACGCAAATTTTGCGGGAACAAACAGTTCCTTAACCAAAATGAAGTAGGTGACGATCGACACCAAGAGCATCACAGAGCTGACAATGAGCGAATAAGCATGAATGGCAGACATGTCACTGATGAAGGCGTTCGCCGATACCAGCATCAAAAGCGGTCCCGCCCATGCGATGATGTTGGCTTTGATGAAGACTTTTAAAGCTTGTGCTTGCGATTGACAATTCACAATAAGATTCATGTTTTTGGAAAAGCCAGCCCAGATTGAGTTGAAGTCTGAATACATGTGCGTACTCATTAGTTTGTCTGCAAATGCCCAGAAAATCTTAAATCCATTGACCTTCATGACTTTTGCAAAGGCGATGTCTTCCGATATCGCGTTTGCTACTGCGGCGTGTCCACCGACTGCGTCGTAGGATTTTCGGGTAAACAACATCGCCTGACCGTTAGCAATCGCTTCTTCCTTAGTCATGTCGTTCGAGTTTTTAAAGTTCATATAAGATGCGATCGATAGAAAGATGCCCGGCAAGGTCGCTTTTTCTGCCACAGACGCAAAAGTTTGTTTTGGATTAAACGATAAGAGATCAGTTTTTTGTTGGATAGCAAAGTCGATAACGCTCTGTAGCATCGCGGGTGCTGAATCGGTATCTGCATCAATGAAATACACATATTCACCGCTCGCGTTGAGTGCGCCAGCCATACATGCATTGCTCTTACCAAGCCATCCGGTCGGTAACGTTCTACCTGAAATACAGCGCGCGTTAACGTCGAACTTACTGATCAATGCTTCTACTTTTGCACGGGTTGAGTCAGTAGAAAAGTCATCAACAACAATGACTTCAAACTTGTCTTTTGGGTAGCTCTGCTTCAATAGAGAGCCAAGGCTGATTTCAATATTGTCTTCTTCATTTCGCGCAGGAATAATGACGGAAACAGTCGGCCACTCAGTTCTTTTGAACGATATTTTAGGTTCAATGTGAATACGATGGCGCTCTAAGTTCGCAAGTGTGATTAGAAACTTGACGGTAACGATGCAAAGCAAGGTCGTAATAATAGCTAAAATCATAATGACTGTGGTCGGAATAAAGTGATGGAGAGACGGGAAAGAATATAGTGGAGTGTGATCTAACGCACATCTTGTATGTAGGACTTAACCCTTCAAACTGGAATGCGCTTCTGTTAGCGTTTGCCTTGGAAAGATGTGAAACAGTGACTGACAGGCGGTAAAATAAGCATTGTATTCACCAGCGACTCTAGCGATATAATCGAACCCAGAACCGTTACTCAAGATAACGAATGATCATAATCCAATAATAGGTACGCCCGACATGCCCCAACAAAACATCAAATTTATCGCGACTGATATGGATGGCACCTTACTCGATGAGCATGGAAAGCTCGACCCTGAGTTTTTCAATCTTTATGAGCGCTTAGAAGCGCAAGATATTATTTTTGCTGCCGCGTCTGGCCGCCAGTATTACAGCTTGCTAGAAACATTTTCCCCGCTTAAAGATCGCATGATGTTTATTGCTGAAAACGGCACATTAGTGATGCACAAAGGCCAAGAACTTTACAGCTGCTTGCTTGATACCGATGCCATTAAAGAGATCATTAAAGAAGCTC
The DNA here is from genome assembly GCF_041469785.1 of Vibrio sp. 10N.286.48.F5. Lineage (NCBI taxonomy): Bacteria > Pseudomonadati > Pseudomonadota > Gammaproteobacteria > Vibrionales > Vibrionaceae > Vibrio > Vibrio sp. 10N.286.48.F5. The sequence continues at coordinate 50,277 of NZ_JBFRLG010000002.1, forward strand.
GAGCTATTGAAGGCGCGCATGTGGTGCTATGCGGTAAGAAATCGGCATACATCGAAACCAAAGATGAGCGTGCTCTGGCGGAGATCTCTAAGTACTACCATCGCCGTGAGCAAGTAGAAGACTTACTGGCGGTAGAAGACGATTTCATCAAGGTGGCTATCTGTCACTTCGACGGTTCACAAGAGAAAGTGAACCCAACTATTGATGCCAAATTCGGTGAGAACTACCAAGTGGTTGTAAGCGCAAAAATTTGGTTAGATGTGATGAACGCTGAAGCGTCAAAAGGTGCGGCGATTAAACATCTACAGAACACATTAGGTTTCACTTACGCGCAGACCATGAGCTTTGGTGATTACCTAAATGACTTGGAAATGCTTAAAGAGAGCTACCACTCTTACGCGATGGAAAACGCGCATCCAAAGTTAAAAGAGATCGCGCGTTTTGGCGCGCCAAGTAACGTTGACGCGGGTGTGTTCCAAGTACTTGAGAAGTTGCTAGCGTAACGCTCTTAAGCTAGATTCGATTTTTATCAAAGCCAACTCGTGAAAATGAGTTGGCTTTTTTGTTGGCTGCTGTTGTATTGAGTTAAATTTGAACGAGTGTTCAGCTTGTTGTAGTCTAACCAGAAAGATGGGTATTCACTTTGAATTGGATACGCCTTAGTAACGATATTTGGAATGATTATGAGCAAGAAACTTCAACTTGATATTATTTCTGACGTAATGTGCCCGTGGTGCGTAGTCGGTTACAAAAACTTAGAGCTAGCCGTTGCGGAACTTGGTTTAGAAGACCAGATTGAACTTGAATGGCAGCCGTTTGAGCTTAACCCTGACATGCCGCAAGAGGGCGAAAACCTGCGTGCCCATATCATGAGAAAATACGGTTCTAGCGCAGAAGAGAGCCAACGTTCACGAGAACAGCTTTCGGCTCGCGGCCAAGCGGTTGGTTTCGATTTCAATTTCTATGACAGTATGAGAATGGTCAATTCACGTCATCTACATGTACTTCTCGATTTTGCACTAGCGCACGGCAAACAGACTGAGTTAAAGCTACGCTTCTTTGCTGCTCACTTCACAGAGCAAAAAGACCTGTCCGATCTTGAAGTCATTGCACAAGAGCTTGAAGCGGTTGGCTTAGACTCAACGAAGGCACTGAAGCGCCTAAAGAACACCGACAACTTGAAGCAAATTGAAGCGCAAGAGTTTGAATGGCAACGCATGGGGATCTCTGCGGTTCCTACTGTGGTGTTCAACCGTAAGAGTGCAGTAACGGGCGCGCAGACGGTAGAAACCTACAAGCAGATTCTTCAAGAGCTTATTGCTGAATCATAAACGGATCATTGCTATCAATTAGAGTCTGAATTTCATGGAATCACTGTCACTCGCTCAAGCTCAAAAACTGGTATTGCTTTCGCAAAAGCTGCCGCCTAAGAAGTTGCCACCTAAAAAGCAACGCAATGGGGGCGCTTTGGCGAACACGTTGTCTGCGATTGAAAACCTTGGCTATGTGCAAATTGATACCATCTCTGTGATTCAGCGAGCTCACCACCACACGCTTTGGAATCGCAATCAAGATTACCAACTGAACCATCTTGATAAGCTGTTAGAGCGTCGAGAAGTATTTGAGTATTGGTCGCATGCCGCCGCGTATTTACCCATGCGTGACTTCCGATTCAGCCTACACCGCAAGAATGGCTTTGCGAGCGGTAAGCTCAAGCATTGGTATAAAAAGGATGACGCACTGATGGCTCATGTTCTCAAACGTATTGAGAATGAAGGGCCGTTGATGGCGAAAGATTTTGAAGGGGATAGGCCAAACCCCGGCGGTTGGGGCGGTAAACCGGCCAAGCAAGCATTAGAAACATTGTTCATGCAAGGCGACTTAATGGTGCCAAGCCGAGTTAACTTTCATAAGGTGTATGACCTAACCGAGCGAGTTTTACCGAGCGGAATTGATACCTCTGAGCCGACAGAACAAAAGTACATCGAGCATCTGATAACACGTTATTTAGAGGCTAACGGAGTTGGAATAGCGTCGGAAATGAGCTACCTACTCAAGAACACAAAGCCTTTGATTCAGAGAGCACTCCAACAGATGCTTGAAGATAAGCAGGTTCTGAAAGTAGATATTCAAGGCTCTGATTACTATGTCCTGCCAGGTGCTTTTGAACTGCTGAATCAACCTCTTTCCAGAACCAAGCTTAAGATACTGTCTCCGTTTGATAACCTGCTGATTCAACGAAAGCGAATGCAATCATTGTTCAACTTTGATTACCTCCTAGAATGCTATGTTCCAGAGGCCAAGCGTCAGTTTGGTTATTTTAGCTTACCGATTCTGTGGCAAGGTGAGCTGGTGGCACGAATGGATTGCAAGGTCGACAGGAAGAGTGGTTTGCTCAATATCCGTAACTTGGTTGTGGAAGAGCGAATTAAAAACCATGAATCATTAATTCACGCCTTATGCGATGAGCTTAAACACTTCATGGTGTTCAACCAATGTGATGAGATGATCGTCCATAACACCACGCCCTCTGATCTTGGCAAGCGCTTGATGAGCCAATGGCAACCCACCAAGACTCTCGCGTAATCATGAAGTTATTAACTGATTGGGAACAAGCGGCGAGCTAATGTTTTAGTAAATTCTATACTCGTCTCATGTTTGATCGCCTCGTAAGCTATCAAACATGAGGCGTTTCCTCTATATCTTCCAGTCGACTCTCCCCAATAAATACTTTGCATTTGAAACCGCCACAGTGTCCAATATCAGGTAGTACGAAACTGACCGAAAAACCTTATTTTTTAAGGTGTTAAATAGGACCTTTGCCGCATGCGTAAATCAGATAAGAAAATCGAGAATCAAATCAGAGACGTGTTAACTGACGTTTGTGAAGACACGCTGAAAGGCTTCGATGGTTTTTTGTGGGTGACTCACTCGGTCAACTTTTCCTCTTTTCCGCAAAGTTTGAAAATTGTCTGTGTATTCGATACCAATCAGGATAGAACGAACTTCTTAAGTGGCGAAGGTCAACAGAGTGTCTCAGGGGCTATTCAACAAGCGTTCAATCAAGTTGGAATTCAACTGAAGAATATCGATAAGCATGTTAGCTACGATACGCAAGAAAATTGCGATCGCGACCATCAAGGGAAGTGGAACAAGAGGCTTTAAGGAGCGTTGTCATCGTTCTTGTTTAGACAGCCTATCCAAATTGAGTTTCAATAGTGTGGCGCTCAAACTGAGATTCGATACAGCAAATCCAAGTCCTATTCTGAGTTCTAGGCTCTGATAACTTCTCATCTTCCAAACCGTATTATTCTCATTTTGAGAAAATCTGAGCTGATTTCTCGTTAGCCGGAGATACTTGGTTTCCAAATAAAATTAAAATCACAAAAACTTATATTTTCCTTAATGCATTGATTTTGAATCGGCATTTGCTCGTCTTACTTGCCACCGATGAAACAAGACAGACGAGCACTTGAACAATAGAGCCATGTAGTCGATACTTTTTTCGTATTTTGATTCCTAAATTGACACGTAAGTTGGCTGACTTTTCGTTTTGTGATTTAAGGCATGACAGTATCGATTAGGAACTTTTGATAATGAAAACCTACATTCTTTGGGTACTAGCGCTCATACCATCATACTTGGTTGCTAGTCACTCATTTGCCGTTGGTACAGCGGTAGTATTACCTGGGCAACATGAAGCGGGTGTTGATCTTTCGGGCTCCCCACTATCTACGAATGCCGTCATTGATTGGGAAATTTCCAACAGTGATATTGTGTTCGGAGCTTATGCCGACAAAGCCGACAATGAGCGGGCCACGACAATTGGTTATATGTACAACCAAGTCATGGCGATGAACTCGGGTTGGTTGGAGAACGATCTCCGTAACCAAGCTGAGTTAGAAGGCCTCAATTTCGAAGACTATTTCCTGCACTTTTCTGAAGATACTGTCATTGCCGAAGTTGATAAAACTCATGGCGAAAAGACCCTTTTAAACCGAAAACCTATGATCTTGGGTTATACAGCCAGTGAAGACCATGCTGGTTTTTGGTTGTATCAAGAGCCTCCGTGGGATGCCGATGTGTTTGAGAATTTCGAACAGGGTGGGGCTTTGTATGTCTATCATGCTGAACAGTTCGAACGGCTGACCTTTAAGTTCTCACAGTTTGCTGGCAGCGGTGAATTTTGGATTGAATACCCAACTGCTATTGATTCTCAGGGTAGGGTTTCACAATGGGAAAGGCTTGATGTAAAGAAAGACAAAACGCTCAATATGACCAAAAACCAATCGGTGATCTGGAACCTTCCGGATAACTGGTTAAGAGCTACAACTCATGATGGGAGCGGTGCGAGTTATGGCGGCGGCCAGTATTTTGGTTCAACCTTTTTGAGAGATGGTGGGCGCTTATACGTTGTGAGAGTTCGTTGGCAAAGTGAGAATGCCGACGACAGGCCGCGTTTAAAAGAAGTAAAACTCAAAAACAGTTTTCCAACCGTCAAGTTAACCGATGCTCCGACTTCAACCCCGGACGGCAATGCTATCAGCCAATGGCGAAAAATCCGTGGTTTTGATGTGTCTGCAGATCTAGATGGTGATAACTACTTGTCGCCAAGCGAGTATCGAAATCGAACCAATAAGAACGCGACAGCACGTTTTCGTTGGGAATCAAGAGTGGTGCCATTTGGTCGAATGTGGAGCGCTAACTCATCTTGGTCGCTAACGAACGTCGCAAACGCGGATTATCTATCTGCTATTCATCGCTACTACAAGCAAAGCTGGGCAAGACAAGGTTTGAATGGTGCGTACAACGACGACACAAATAAACTCATTGGCTCGAACCAGTTCTATGTTCACTCTGGCGGGCATGTTCAAGAGTTAGGAGCTGTTGCGGGTTTGAATCAAGCGGATGATCTCTACAAGCAACAATTTTCAGCGTTTCTCAAAAATCTTTCTGCTTTAGAAAGTGATGCGTCGATTGGGTTGAATATCGGAACCGCGAACTTACTGGGTCGAAATGGACAGTCTCATCTTAGCGAGGCGGGCTCTCTGTATTTACGCGAGCACTACATTTTTCCGTCTACTGGGTTTAGTGGTTACTCGGGGCTCTCAAAATTCTGGGATAATTCTGCGCTCGCCTACAATGGGCAAAGTGTTATTTTTCAGGCGACAACGCGTTATGGGCGAGTTCAGTATCTTGGAAATAGTGAAGATAATTGGAAGCAAGACCAATACTCGACCCTAGCGATCTACCACCTCAATCGACACGCTCAACATAGCTACTTTAATCAGTGGAACAATGGTTACGTCTATGGAAGTGGCAATACGACGGCTGACACTTTCTGGCAAAGTGGTGTCCCTAAAAACATCGCCTACCAACCCAGTTCGTTATTGGCCGTTGACTTGGGAGAGCCGAGTCATCAAATCCCACATGGCTTTGCGCCGATTCCTTTGATGCTTTCGACAACGACACCTCAGCCTGCTGACTACACCATCGTTGGCGATTCCTCGATGAACGAAATGGTGCATGCTGATCTGCCCAATGGTATCACTCACGTTCTACCGACGTTCACGTACTTTATGTATCAATCTGAAAATCAGGTGGTTGCTGGTGGCCCTGAGGACATGGTGTTAGCGAGAGAGTTCAGCAATGGTCGTGTGTTGTATCGCACGGATTTCCACGGTAAGAATCCGAGCTTTTATGACGCGGCAAAACTCACCATCGCGCTGGATGTTCCAATGAAACCTGTTGATGCCAACGGTAACGTTGGTGACTATGTGAGTGAAATCGAAATTGGCGGTTATGAAGGGCTGTTCTTACTTTATTAGAACCAATGTGAGTGAGTACTCTCGAACCAGAGCAGACTTGAGCTTAGGTTCGGGATATTAGCTTATTCTTTTTACACTGCTTAAACTCTTTGGCGATCCACGATTGCTCGTTTAAACCATTGTCGATTAAAGCAAAAAGGTAGCCATCGACTTTGCTTGAAGCTGCTGGATATTCTTGAAAAGCGTGCTTAGGGTAGCCGGGGTAATCTGTCTCGTATTGAGCGTCTAACTGCTTACCGAGTTGACGCCATTTTACGAATAACTCAGAAGAAGACGTCTCAACCTTATATTGCCCCAAAATGCGTTGGTGATGGGTTAACGCCACTTTAGCGCAGTGGTTGGTCTGTACGACTTTTTGTATCAATTCAACTTGTTCTTCACTCATGGTTTTCGCCAGTACATTCTCTTGTTCGATGCGCGCCATTCGCTCACCAAACGTTTCAGCATGGATGGGAAACACAAAAGTAAGCGGTAAAGCCAATACCAAAAGACGCTTGTAGAACATAACCAAACTCGTTAGAAGGATTCGCGGCTATTATGCCGCCCGCCGCCAATATTATTAATGAATATAAACGCTTAATTGTAAGAATTATTTTTATCGAGTGGATTAATAAATGCTTTCTGTTTTCTTTTATTCGCTAGGCGAATGGTTTGCTTGTTCCGCTGGAATAACGGCTCTCTCCGATCTTAATTTAATCGGAATATGAGCGGTTAGAGATGTTGGATATCGATCGAGTGGTAAGGAAAGCCGATCGCTTTAGCGGCGTTCAACAAAGCTTGTTGAGTCTTGAATACCCTGGGTTGCATTTTTCTGTCGGATTCAAGAAAGCTGTTTACTCCCCACTTATGACTTTTGACCATTAAGTAATAACCATTAGCTCCAGGGGACACGACACCAATTGCTGCTTTCAGGTCGCCACGACTGAAATGTTTTTTGAACTCACGTAATACCATATCAACATCCTTATTCGATGATAAAAAAAGGGAGCGCATTGCTCCCTAGTTAGTGCTTTTCTTAATGTTTACAAGAATGCGCGGTATGGCAGTTCTGGGTCATTTGTGAAGATGTCTGCAAAGCCACGGAAGTGCTGGTAGTGCATGCGGCCTTTATCTGTTGGGTATGTGTATTTACCACCAACTTGCCAGAAGAAAGGTGCGAAGCCGTATTGAAGACGTTCTTTCTTCATGTTCCACAGCATTTCGATTTCACGCGGGTCATTTTGGAAGTTAGCCCAAATGTCGTGGTGGAACGGAACAACTACTTCACAGTTCAAAGACTCAGCAGCACGAAGAATGTCTGAAGATGTCATTTTGTCTGTTACGCCACGTGGGTTCTCACCGTAAGAAAGCAGTGCAACGTCGATCTTGTGGTCATTACCGTGTTTAGCATAGTAGTTTGAGTAGTGAGAATCACCAGAGTGGTAAACTGAACCGCCTGTTGTTTCTACTAGGTAGTTCACTGCACGGTCGTCCATTCCGTCTAGAATTTCTTTGTCTAGGGAAGATGTTCCTTCAGGAAGTGTCACTAGAGCTGTACGGTCGAATGCGTCAAGAACCTTGATGTTCACGTCTTTGATTTTGATCTCGTCGCCAACTTTAGCAATAACACACCGATCTTCTGGCACACCCCATTTCATCCATAAATCAACACACGCTTTAGGGCCAATGAATTTAACGTGGTCGCCGCAGTTTTGTAGAACTGCCGCTGCAACGTTGATATCAATGTGGTCGCCGTGGTCATGAGATGCCATAACTGCATCGATCTCTTTGATAGCGAAAGGGTCCAATGGGAAGATCGCGGTACGTAGGTTTGGTTGAAGTGCTTCCACACCGCCCATACGCATCATTTGGTGCTGGTTTTTCATTTTTTGAACGGCTTGTGTTTTTTTACCAGTACCACACCAGAAGTCCATTGATAGGTTTGCACCTTCTTCTGATTTTAGCCAAATACCTGTACAACCTAGCCACCACATAGAAAACGTACCCGGTTGCACAACTGTTTGTTCAATCTCTTCATTTAACCATGTGCCCCACTCAGGGAATGTATTTAGGATCCAAGACTCGCGAGTGATTTCGTTTACATTGCTCATGATAATACCTTTTATTTCAATAATTTGATTAATTTTGGATGTAGGGAGCCGAGCGCCTTAATTTGGATTAAGGCACTGAGCTAAATTTATTATTATTGGTGGGCTAGTTAGCCCTGCGATTTAAACTAGGATGACTTGCGTCCCTTGAGCTTCAATCAGTTTTACGACTTCGGGATTGGCGTCTTTACCGGTGATGACAATGTCTATTTGCTTGGTGCTGCAAAAGAGCATTCCGGTACGTTGTCCAACTTTTGAGCTATCGACCACGACGACAAGCTTATCGACCTGTTCGAGCATTTGTTGTTCGGCTACGGCCGTTAACATGTCGGCTTTGTACAGCCCGGCATCGGTTAAGCCTTTACCTGAGGTGAACATCCAGTTTCCCGCATAGCCGCCTAATGAATTAGGGGCAGGGTTTAGAAAGATGTTCTGCGCTTTGTTGTATTGACCACCAATGATGATGACATCGTCATGATCTTCGTTGATCAAGTAGCTTGCGAGTGGAAAGTAGTTCGTTACGATTTGAACGTCATCGCCACATAATTGCTGACCGAGTAGGAAAGCCGTCGAACCACAGTTGATCACGACTGTATCGCCAGCCTGACAAAGCCCTGCAGCTGCTTGAGCAATCTCTGATTTCTCTTCATAGAACTCAGTGCTGTTGATATTCAGTGGTGACCACTTTCTCTTCTGAGTTTCTACTCGTTCCGCACCATTTCGAATTTTTCTAAGTCGGCCAACTTCATCTAACTTAGCGATATCGCGCCTAGCAGTAGCAGGAGAAACGCTAAATTTATCAATAATATGAGAGACGTTGATTGTCTGCATATCTTCTAACAGCGACAAGATGCCGTTATGTCTTTGTACTTCATTCATATTTATCACTCTTTTTGTCGTTGTGACAATTTAATGATTACTTTTGATTTGTTTTGATTCTAATAATCACCATCATGATTGTCAAACCACATCGCTATAAAAACCAGACATTAATCACAATGTTTTATAAGTGGTTGATTTTATTGTATTTATAATTTTTATGTGTGATCTAAAGCTCAATTAAGCACATTCTGGGTGTGGTTAATTGATATAAATCAAAGTAATCACAAGTGAGCATTGAATGATTACTTTTGATTGGTAAAGTCTAGTTCGTGAGCAAAACTAGAATCATCACATCCTACAAATCATTAAAATTAAAAATCAATCAGGGGTAAAGATATGGAATTCTTATACGATATTTTCTATATTTTTTACAGTCAGGTAATGACCAAAGCACCGTTGCTACTCGGTCTTGTTACTTGTCTCGGCTACATCCTTCTAAAACGTGACGCAACAACTGTTATCTCCGGCTCTATTAAAACCATCGTTGGTTTCATGATAGTGCAGGTAGGTGCAGGAACATTGGTAGCGGGTTTTAAACCGGTTATTGAAAAAATGAGTGAAATACATGGATTAACGGGATCGGTAATTGACCCGTACACCTCCATGATGTCCACCATGGAAACCATGGGCGACAACTACTCTTGGGTTGGGTATGCAGTATTACTGGCTCTTGGGCTAAACATTCTACTTGTTGCCTTCCGACGTATTACGGGTATCAGAACCATCATGCTGACTGGGCATATCATGTTCCAGCAAGCTGGCCTCATTGCTGTTTTCTACTTCGTGCTTGGTGCAGGTATGTGGGAAACCATTATTTATTCAGCAATATTGATGGCGTTGTACTGGGGTATCTCCTCAAACATCATGTTCAAGCCGACTCAAGAAGTCACTGGTGGTGCGGGTTTCTCGATTGGTCACCAACAACAGTTTGCTTCATGGGTAGCCACCAAGGTTGCACCGAAGCTTGGCGACAAGAACGACAGTGTTGACCACATCAAACTGCCTAAGTGGTTACACATTTTCCACGACAGTATCGCTGCAACAACGTTAGTAATGACTGGCTTCTTCGGCATTATTCTTCTTTCGTTCGGTCTTGATAACCTTCAGGACATGGCAGGTAAAACGCACTGGTTTATCTACATTTTTGAAACTGGTTTGAAATTCGCTGTTGCCATTCAAGTCATCGTTACTGGTGTTCGCATGTTCGTTGCGGAACTGTCCGAGGCATTTAACGGTATTTCTCAACGCCTTATTCCTAACGCTGTTTTAGCAATCGATTGTGCTGCTATTTACGCCTACTCTCCTAACGCAATGGTATTTGGTTTCATGTGGGGCGCAGTGGGTCAATTCACCGCTGTTCTTGCAATGCTAGCGTTTGACGCACCAATCATGATCATTCCTGGCTTTATCCCAATGTTCTTCTCGAACGCCACTATCGGTGTGTTTGCTAACCACTTTGGTGGCTGGAAAGCGGTGATGAAGATCTGTTTCGTGATGGGCATCATCGAAGTGGTTGGCTCTGCGTGGGCAATCCATATCTTCGCTCAATCAGGTACTGAGTTTAATGGCTGGATGGGCATGGCTGACTGGGCTCTGGTATTCCCACCAATCATGCAAGGTATCTCAAGCTCTAGCATGTTCTTCTTTGTGATTTTGGCTTTGGCTGGCATCTACATGTACTTCGCTTCTAAGCAACTACGAGCTGAAGAAGACGCAGAAGCTGCTGCTGAAACAATGACCGCAGTAACGCCTGAAGGTATTGAGGTTGAAGTCGCGGTTCCACAACAATCGACAGCAACCGCTGAAGCACCATCTGTTTCAACAACGGCAGCTTCTACAACATCAGAAACTCGAATCTCACCAGCCGCTGACCAGAAACCGGTTCGTGTCTTAGTGTGCTGTGGCTCAGGACAAGGTTCTTCAATGATGTGCTCTAAGAAAATCAAAGAGTATTTGGACAAGAAAGGCATCCCAAGCTCGACCTTTAACAGCGCCATCACTGATTACAAATCACACCTTGGTTCATTCGACATCATCGTTACTTCGGTTGCTCTTGCAGCGAAGATCACGGGTCTGCCGGAAGGTAAGCAACAGTTAGCGGTTAAGAACATGATTATGGTGAAAACTTTCGGCGACGAACTTGTTTCCATCATCGAGAACAACTTCCATAAATAATTAAAAACGGCTCAGTGGTGTCGCACTGCTGAGCCAATAAAAACAATTATATAAGTGAGTAATAACATGAACTTAAAAGAATCTCTTATCAAGAATAACTCTATCCTACTGAACGCAAAAGCAGCTGACTGGAAAGCGGCGATTAAGCTAGGTACTGACGCATTGGTGAAAGCGGGCGTGGCTGAAGAGCGTTACTACGACGCGATTACTAAAGCGATTGGCGAAGAAGGCCCTTATATCTGTATTCACGATGCGTTCGCACTGCCTCATTGCCGCCCTGAAGACGGTGTTATTCGTACTGGGTTTGCGCTAACCGTGCTTGAAACGCCAATTACGTTTGAAGGTGTTGATGAGCCTGTAGATGTGCTGATAACACTAGCGGGTAAGGACTCAGAAGAGCACATCGAAGGCACCATGCAAGTGGCGAACTTGATTGAATTCGATGAAGACTTCTCAAAACTTCGCGCGTGCAAAAGCCCAGAAGAAGTGGCGCGTTTAATTGATGCTGCATTGCTTCAAGCGGAAGCGGCGTAAGGAGGCAACGATGTCTAAATATAGCCAATTGAAACAACGTGTTTTAGAAGCCAATTTGCAACTTCCGAAATACGGTTTGGTGACATTTACTTGGGGTAATGTCTCTGAGTTTGACCGTGTTAACGGAGTGATAGCGATTAAACCATCAGGTGTCGAATACAGTGATATGACGGCTGAAGACATGGTGGTCGTCGATCTCGAAGGCAAGGTTGTTGAAGGGAAACTCAATCCTTCAAGCGATACCGCAACGCACTTAGAGCTCTATAAAGCTTTCCCTGAAGTGAGTGGCATTGTTCACACGCATTCACGCAGTGCCACCATTTGGGCACAAGCGGGTATCGACATCCCAGCCTTAGGCACCACTCACGCTGATTATTTCTACGGTGACATCCCATGTACACGTCGATTGTCTCACTCTGAAATTTCTGAAGAGTACGAGAAAAATACTGGCTTGGTGATTATTGAAGAGTTCAAGCAACGTCGAATCGATCCAATGGCCGTTCCAAGTGTGATTGTTGCAGGACATGCGCCGTTCTCTTGGGGCAAAGATGCCAACGACGCCGTTCATAACGCGGTGGTATTAGAAGAAGTGTCGGCAATGGCGTTGGCAACGCGCACCTTGAATAGCGGCATCAAAATTCAGCCAGAACTATCCGACAAACACTACTTACGTAAGCACGGTGAAAATGCTTATTACGGCCAACAGTAAATCGGATTTCGTTTAAGTAAGTCGTTTCTATTCGAAGTAGCTTCAATATTGATTAGGCCCGACTTCAGGGAATAAGTAGAGGACTCTATGTATAAAGTGCTGGCGTTAGATCTCGATGGAACCGTGTTAAAGGATGATCACACGATTCATCCAGAAGTAAAAAAGGCGATTCAAGAAGCCAAACAAAGTTGTCACGTCATGATTGTTACTGGCCGACACCACACAGCAGCACGACCTTACTATTACGAATTGGGGCTAGATACTCCAATCATCTGCTGTAACGGCACTTATGTTTATGACTATCAAACTGAAACGGTATTGACTCAAAACGCCATAGAGAAAGATAAGGCACTTACTTTCATTAACATGGCTGACGAGTTTCAGCTCAAGATGGTGATGTATATAACTCATGCCATGACGTACTCACAGTACAACCCATTTGCCTACATGTTGGCATTGGAAAGCTGGGCTGAAACGGCACCAGAGCAACATCGCCCACAAATTTACCAAGTGGAATCATTCATAGAAACAGCTCAACAAGCTGAACACGTTTGGAAGTTTGTGGTAGAGGGGAGCCAAGATTCCGTCGACCGTTTAATGCAACACCCATGGATAGGAGAGAACTTCAACGGTGAGCGTTCTTGGTCAAACCGAATCGACTTTGCTGCAAAAGGTAACAGTAAGGGCCTACGCCTTGCTGAATACATCGCAGAACTCGGTTATCACGCCGATGACGTCATTGCCGTCGGTGATAACCACAACGACATATCCATGATTAAGTACGCCGGATTCGGTGTAGCGATGCTCAATGCTGATGACATCGTCAAATCACACGTTCAACGCGTGTGCTCAACAGATAACAACCATGATGGCTTAGCCCGTCTAATACGTGAACAAATTAAAGGATAACAACATGACTAAACCAATGATTCAGATCGCCCTAGACCAAACAAATCTTCCTGCCGCAATTGAAGTGGCAAACAACGTTGAAAGCTTTGTTGATGTGATTGAAGTGGGCACTATTTTGGCTTTTGCTGAAGGTATGACAGCGGTTTCTACCCTTCGTAAAAACCACCCAGACCATATCCTTGTGTGCGATATGAAAACCACCGATGGCGGCGCAATTTTGGCTCGAATGGCATTCGAAGCGGGTGCTGATTGGATAACCGTTTCTGCGGCTGCACACATCGCAACCATTGGTGCGTGTAAGAAAGTCGCTGACGAATTTAACGGTGAAATACAAATCGAAATTTACGGCAATTGGACAATGGACGATGCTCAATCTTGGGTCGACCTAGGTATCTCTCAAGCTATCTATCACCGTTCTCGTGACGCTGAATTAGCTGGTGTGGGCTGGACTGAAGAAGATCTTGTGAAGATGCGTGCATTGTCTGAAATGGGCATCGAGCTTTCTATCACAGGTGGCATCGTGCCTGAAGACCTTTACCTATTTGAAGGCATTAAAGCGAAAACCTTTATTGCAGGTCGCGCACTTGCGGGTGAAAAAGGTAAAGAAACAGCAGAAGCACTAAAAGCTCAGATCGACCGTTACTGGAATTAGGAGGCGTTATGTACCAAAACTTATTACGCCACCGAGTAGGGCTTTATGAGAAGGCCCTACCTAACGAACTCAGCTGGGAAGACAAACTGGCAACAACCAAAGAGCTCGGCTTTGATTTTCTTGAGATATCGGTAGATGAATCAGACGAGCGCCGTAGCCGTTTGGATTGGAATGACGATGAAGTGTATGTCTTACGTCGCCTGTGTGAAAAGCATGGTGTACCGCTGCAATCCATGTGTTTAAGCGCGCATCGCAAGTTCCCATTTGGATCTGCAGATCCGGTGATTCGTGAACAAGCGGCTATCCATATGGAAAAAGCGATCTCACTCGCTTACAAATTGGGTATTCGTACCATCCAATTGGCTGGGTATGACGTTTACTACGAGCCTGCGGATAAGGTGACTCACCAGAGGTTCATTGAAGGCATGAAGCTTTCTGCGCAGTTGGCGGAAAGGTCGGGCGTTATGCTCGCTGTGGAGATCATGGATACCGATTACTTGAACTCTTTGAGCAAGTTTGAAGTGCTGAGTCGTGAAGTCAATTCACCGTATTTCACGGCGTATCCAGATGTGGGTAATATCTCCGGTTGGAATTACGACATAGTGACGGAACTAAAGTTGAGCAAGCCTCATATCACTCAGATCCACCTCAAAGACACTTATAAAGTGACTGACGAATACAAAGGTCAATTTCGAGACTTAGTGATTGGTGATGGTGAAGTCGACTTTAATGCCATTTTTGAAACGTTGAAAGAGACTGAGTGCGTCGTACCACTCGTGATTGAGATGTGGGCTCAAGATGAGCGTTGGAAAGAGAATATTCTGACGGCACAAAAGCGTTTGAACGAGGTATGTGTGCAAACGGGTGTTCCGATGTTGTTTGACCACTAGCTCTACTTAGAATGATTAACCCGTTTCTCTTTGCGTTCTCAATGCTCCTAACGAAAAGAGAAAATGCAGCATATTGCCCCCCAATATGCTGCATTTTTATATCAACATGTCGCTCTAAACTGTTGAAGCTGAGGTTATGTCAATTTCGAAATAGTGGCTGTTCTTAAACAGCAATAGTCACATGATCACGGCCTACTTCAGCCATCTTAATTAGGTAGTCCGTATGGTATTTCTTCTTGATGACGATTTGGCTACCGATTTCAGCAACAATCTTCACGACCTCTAACGCATCAGAAGGATGCAATGAAGAATCTTTTGAAATTTCGATATTAACGCCCAAATTTGCCAGTTTCATAATGTCGCTAGAGTGCATGATAATATCCAATATATTTTATTATGGTGGACTATATCATCATCGATTAATTCAACGCCACTCTGCTAAGCCCAAAGTTTTGAACGATGCCCTCAAACTATGATTTCAATATGCAAGTAGTGAAATTTGATCGCAAACTGATACCATGGTCTTTCTTATGGGATTATGCCAACTTTGGCGGGGATGTTGTTGTTCAGTCTCGTGTGAAGAAATGAACAGTCAACTTGATAGGTTTTATCTATAACAAAGATAAATAGAAACGATTATGTTTATTTTTAATGCCGACCTATTCTTTATCCACACTAATTCAATGGTTTAAATGCTGGGTCTACTTAAATTTACGGTGTCACAACGATTGTGCACATTTACCCTCTAAGGAATCGATCATGAGTAAAAAACTAACTACAGCAGCAGGTTGTCCTGTCGCTCATAACCAGAATGTTCAAACGGCGGGCAAACGTGGTCCACAACTTCTTCAAGACGTTTGGTTTTTGGAGAAATTGGCCCATTTTGATCGTGAAGTGATTCCAGAGCGTCGTATGCACGCGAAAGGCTCAGGTGCTTACGGCACATTTACCGTTACACACGACATCACAAAATACACCAAGGCAAAATTGTTCTCTGAAATAGGTAAAAAAACCGACTTGTTTGCACGTTTCACTACAGTTGCGGGTGAGCGCGGTGCTGCCGATGCTGAACGTGATATTCGTGGCTTTGCATTGAAGTTTTATACTGAAGAAGGCAACTGGGATATGGTGGGCAACAACACGCCAGTATTCTTCCTTCGTGATCCTCTTAAGTTCCCTGACTTAAACCACGCGGTGAAACGTGACCCACGCACCAACATGCGTAGCGCGAAAAACAACTGGGATTTCTGGACTTCTTTGCCGGAAGCTCTGCACCAAATTACTATCGTAATGAGTGACCGTGGTATCCCTGCGACTTACCGTCACATGCACGGCTTTGGTAGCCACACGTTCAGCTTCATCAACGCTGATAACGAACGTTTCTGGGTGAAATTCCACTTCAAATCTCAGCAAGGTATTAAGAACCTTTCTGATGCAGAAGCGGCACAAGTGATCGGTGATGATCGCGAAAGCCACCAACGTGATTTGCTAGACAGCATCGATAACCAAGATTTCCCGAAATGGACGTTGAAAGTACAAGTGATGCCAGAAGCGGATGCAGCGAAGGTTCCATACAACCCGTTCGATTTGACTAAGATCTGGCCTCATGCAGATTACCCGTTGATCGAAGTGGGCGAATTTGAGCTAAATCGTAACCCGCAAAACTTCTTCGCAGAAGTAGAGCAGTCAGCATTCAACCCAGCGAACGTAGTTCCAGGTATCAGCTTCTCGCCAGACAAGATGCTGCAAGGTCGTCTGTTTGCTTACGGTGATGCACAACGTTACCGTTTGGGTGTAAACCATCAGCACATTCCAGTGAATGCGCCTCGTTGCCCAGTACACAGCTACCACCGTGATGGCGCGATGCGTGTCGATGGTAACTTCGGTGGCACATTAGGTTATGAGCCAAACAACGAAGGTCAATGGGCTGAGCAACCAGATTTCGCTGAACCAGCACTGAACCTAGATGGCGCAGCAGCACACTGGGATCACCGCGAAGATGAAGATTACTTCTCGCAACCGGGTGACTTGTTCCGCCTAATGACACCAGAGAAGCAAGCGATTCTTTTTGATAACACTGCTCGCAACCTAGGCGGCGTGCCAAAAGAGATTCAATTGCGTCACCTAAGACACTGTTACAAAGCTGACCCTGCATACGGTGAAGGCATTGGTAAACTGCTTGAAATCGACGTGAGCGAATTTAAGTCGTAATAAATCATCTTGATTCGTTAATTGAAAGGCCGTTGAGTGAATCACTCAACGGCCTTTTTTGATCTCGCTGTTTATTAAGCAACCCTAAATCATTGAAAAATTTAATAATCCACATTGATAGTTTTTACCTATCGAATTGATAAATCTATCCCATTATCTTTGTAAGAGTGATGGGATTATTCTACGACTATCAGTTTATAAAGTAGAAGAGTTTGAGATGAATAAGAGCGCATTAATCGTTGAAGGTGGAGCAATGAGAGGTATTTTTGCTGCTGGAGTTTTAGACGCCTTCATGCAAGACGATTTCCGTCCTTATGATTTTGCCATCGGCGTATCTGCAGGTGTGTCGAATCTGGTTGGCTACTTATCTCATGCACCAAAACGCAGTTATGATGTGATCACCACGATGGCGACGGATAAAACTTTCTTTAATCCTGCTCGCTTTGCCAAAGGCGGTAACTTGGTAGATGTTAAATGGTTATGGAACGAATCCAATCAACGTTATCCGCTCGATTGTGGTGAGTTGTTTTCAAGTATCCCACTCATTGCTGCTGTCACAAATGTCGATACGGGCAGTGCAGACTACTACCATATTAAGCCAGAAAACCTTTCTAATGTTGTTGAAGCAACAACGGCTTTACCTATCGCTTACCGTGAAACTCCGTGTTTCTCTGGTGGCTGTTATACCGATGGCGGTGTAGCCGATTCGATTCCGGTTCGTGAAGCATATCGCCGTGGCGCACGCGATATTACCGTGATTCTGTCTCACCCATTGAGCTACCGAATGAAGCCTCAAAAGCACCAATGGATGCTGAAGAAACTATTAAAGAAATTCCCGAATATTGCTGAGTCGATGGCGGTACGTGCTGAAAACTACAACCAGTCTCTGGAGTTCATTCGTAACCCACCCAAAGATGCGACTATTAAAGTGATAGCGCCACCTGAAGCCTTCGCGGTTAAGCGTTTAACTATGGATCAAAGTACTCTTAATACAGGTTACGAGATGGGCGTCAAAGCCGGTGAAGAGCACCTTGCTATTAGAAAAGGCGTTTATGGTTTAGACACTGAAGATTGTCATTTCTGCGTCTAGGAACGGTTTTAGAATACTGAATAAACGACGAAGCCACGCTGTTCACTTCAGAATAGCGTGGCTTTGTATCTGTAGACCTAGTTTGTTTTTAACTCAGCCTGCTGTTAACTCAATCTGTTATTAAACGAGTTCGTTGCCGCTGGTGTTGCCAGCAAAGAAAGCATCAACACTGGTGAGTGTTGTGTTCGCGATATTGAACAGAGCATCTTTGGTTAAGAAAGCTTGGTGACCTGTGAACAGCACGTTGTGACAAGCAGATAGACGGCGGAACACATCATCGACAATCACGTCATTTGATTTGTCTTGGAAGAACAGCTCTTTCTCGTTGTCATACACATCAAGACCAAGTGCGCCAATCTTACTCTGTTTAAGCGCTTCGATAGCAGCTGTGGAATCCAGTAGTTCACCACGGCTGGTGTTGACAATCATCACGCCGTCTTTCATCTTCTCAAACGCAGTCGCATCTAATAGGTGGTAGTTCTCTTTACTCATTGGGCAGTGTAGAGAAATCACATCAGACTCTTGGTAAAGTTCGTCGAGTTCAACGTATTTAGCGCCTAACTCAACAGCTAACGGGTTTGGATATGGGTCATAGCATAGGATATTCATGCCTAAACCCTTCAAAATTCGCATCGTCGCTAGGCCAATCTTACCCGAGCCAATCATACCGACCGTTTTACCGTGGAAGTTAAAGCCAACTAACCCCTCAAGAGAGAAGTTCGCATCACGAGTGCGTTGGTATGCCTTGTGTAGTTTACGGTTCAAACACATCATCATGCCAACCGTGTGTTCTGCTACCGATTCTGGTGAGTAAGCCGGAACGCGAACCACTTGCAGACCAAACTCTTTGGCTGCGTCTAGGTCGACCTTGTCAAAGCCCGCACAGCGCATCGCGATTAACTTGGTGCCGCCTTGAGCAAGAATCTCTAACACGTCTCGCGATAGGTCATCGTTTACAAACGCACAAACCACTTCGTTGTCGTGCGCCATTTTTGCTGTTGTTGTGGTGAGTCGAAAATCGTGAAAATGAAACTCAGCGTTGAGTTCGCCTTTTGCCAGTTCGAATGATTTTTCGTCGTATGATTTGGAGCTAAAAAAAGCAATGTTGAGCATGGCTTCCTCTCTTACCTAAAATATAAATAACCCACTGATTCATTCTCTGAAACGGGATTAAAACAAGGGCATGTTGACCTTTCGCGGTTAAGTTTTGTTCGAGATAAAATCGTTTTAATCGCGACGAGAGGTTTGCCGCCTAGTCATTCTAAGCAAAACCCTCTCAACAAAGAGTAAAACGATTTTAGCCGAACCCTTCGGGCAGTGTTTGTGGTTCCTTTCTACAGCGTTATCGAATTCTCATGTAGGCGAGCTACACGTCGAATTCTCTGCCTTGTATAAATAACCCACAAACGGCTGCAAAAATCAGCTCGATAGGTCAACATGCCCTACAACTCTGTTCAGTGTGCTAGAGTTTTTTTCTCTTGTCTATCACCATTAGTCATTGTAATTGCTATGGTTATTTGATCTTTTGTCTTCACTTATTGAACATTAAAAATCACATTACGAGGTTGCTTGCTTATAAGTTCATCAATATTGAATGAATCTTACTTTCGGGTGTGGAACGTTGAATTTTCCAGTGTGACGGAATACGTAAATGACTCATATAAAACCTCTTCTCTAACTGTTCTTTGAAAGTTGTGCTTCTGTCTAACGAGTGGCGGTTGTTATTTACCAGTAGTTCTCACTGCTGAATTGACCGGGTTTTCTGCGTAAGTGCTTTTCGAAACCTAAGCTAGTTAGCGCTTCGCTTGTGTCACGAACCATTTGCGGATTGCCGCAAAGGTAGAAAAAACTGCGGGTTTGATTGAAAGCGACAGACGCGGCTTGCTCGAGGTCGCCTCCAAGTAACAAATTTGGGATTCGTCCGCGCAAAGTTCCGGTAACTGATTCTCTAGAAATAATTGGCACATATTTAAGTCTCCCTTGAAAGTGATTAACGAGTTGAGTGATACGATCTCGATAAGTCAGGTCTTGCTCTGTTCTTACAGCATGCACTAGAACCAGATTCTTGAATGAAGAGGCTTTGTCTGAAGCCAACTCATTTTGCTGTATCTGCATGCTCTCAAGTATTGAGATAAATGGGCCTACCGCGGTTCCGGTTGAAAGCATCCATAGATCGTCGGCGATCTCTGGGATCTCATCTAATGTCATAAAGCCACTTGGGTCTTTCCCGACAAAGATGTCATCACCAGCTTGCAATTCGTGAAGTTGAGGCGAGAGCTGACCGTTCTGATCCTTAATAATCAAAAACTCTAGATGCTGATGTCCTTGCTCATGCTCTGGCGCGTTCACCATCGAATAGGCGCGTCTTACGAACTCATCCTCACTGTTAAGTAAGCCAAGTTTCGTGAACTGACCTGCCTGATAAGAAGAGACAGGTGCACTAACCTGGAGTGAGAACAATTGATCTGTCCATTCTGTTTTGTTTAGGACTTTGCCTGTAACTAAACCATGAGGAATATCTGTCATATCATCCACCTTTAAGAAGAGAAGTTATCTCATTAAGGATACTCAACTATTTACACTTTAGAGTTGCATGTACCACGCCAATAATGAGAATGCTTATCAATACTGATTGGAGGTTAATTATTGGGTCGAATGTTGTCAAAAAGACAATATACTATTTGAGTCCAAATGACTCGTACATGTGTTTTTGGTTTCGTTTTAATAGACTTTAGCTGGTTGAACATCGTTAACATAGGTTGAGTGGTTTGACCCCTAGGATATTCAATCAATTACTGAAGAGAATAATTTATAGATGCGTATAATGGCGGCTTTCGATCTCAATATAGCCGTGTTTTATGCTTGATAATCTTCGTATGGCCTTGAACGTGTTGTTCGTGACCATCAATACTGCAATGACTGCGTTTACCGTAAGCTTCTTTGGCCTCATTAAACTAATTCTTCCAATCCCTGTTGTGCAGAAGTCATGTACTCGTCTCGCTAACTTCACATTCTGGTGTTGGGCTTCTCTTAATTTATGGATGTTGAACGCCAATAACGATATCGAATGGCAAGTGGAAGGGGGGGAAGATATTTCGACCAAGCAGTGGTATTTGATGATGTCTAACCACCTAAGCTGGGCAGATATTGTGATTTTGTCTTCAATCCTAAAAGACAAAATGCCGATGACGAAGTACTTCTTGAAACATGAATTGTTGTACGTACCATTTGTTGGCTTGGCCTGCTGGGGCTTAGATATGCCATTCATGAGACGCCACTCTCGTGAGTTCCTATTACGCAACCCAGAACGCCGTAATGATGATTTTAATGCAATCAATAAAGCGTGTACTAAGTTCAAATTAGCACCGACAACATTGGTTAATTTTGTTGAAGGGACTCGTGCAAACCACGAGAAACTGGCGTCAGCAAAGACCCCTTATCGCCACTTATTGAAGCCGAAAACTGGGGGCGTGGCATTTGCTTTATCTGCAATGGGCCCAATTTTGGATGGCATCGTGGATGTGACCTTAGCTTACCCTGAAAACCAAACCTCTCCGTTTGAAGATATGCTGAAGGGCAAAATGACTAAGGTCGTTGTGCGTATTAAATTGCATCCAATGGATGAGAACGTGAACGGTAATTACTTTGAAGATAAGGCTTTTAAACGTCGCTTCCACAATTGGTTGAACAGCACGTGGAAAGAGAAAGACGTCTACCTTGATACGGTTTATGGGGTTGATAAGCCTTCTGAGGTAGAGACAGTTGACGAGCCTGATGTGGCTTATAAGAAACAAGAACAGTAAGCTAAAACTGAATCGATAGCATTAATAAAGCCGATAGCTCATTGAACTATCGGCTTTTTTATTAATTTGACTTTCTTAATATTCAAACCATTAAGTTAGTACTTACTATGGCTTAACCGCCTGGTAAGCATCAATAATATGCTTTACTTGGCTAGGTTTGCCTTGCTTCTCTTGTCCTTGATGGATACGTAAGTAGTGCTGCAATGTTTTGGCTTTGTATTGCTGTGATACCTTCACTTGTTCATCACAACTTGGTGTCCAGATCTTGTCACCGACGTTTGATATCTCGCTAACGGTTTGGCTCTTTTCTGAATCACCGCGACTATTACTCACCAATAAAATCTCGTAGTAACGACGGTTCTCTTCAATCAACACTTCATCAATAAGACCAAAATGGATCGCCTTTAAATGGCTTCTCAACTCGAATTGCTGATGCACCGGACAAAGCAAGAAATCGATCGCTTTGTCTGGGTGTTGACGATGAATATCATCGACGAGCTTTTGAGTAAGATCGCCACCGACGCCCGCAATAATCACCAGGTGTTTGCCAGTATGTTTCTCAAGCGGGATAGCGGCGACATCCATACAGTAGACTTGCCATTGGCTAGTCACTTTCTGTTCTGCTATTGCACCTTGCGGAAAGTAACGCGTAAGTTTGCTTTCCAAATCGCTCATAAGAGACGGGACAATATCGACAAAGTGAAGCTGAGGCGCTTTATTATCCGATAACAGTTGAACACCCAAAAAGCCATGATCACAGCAACAGTCCCAAATATGCTGGTAGTCATTGCTGACAAGGGAGTGGAGAGTTTGCAGTCGGTTACTTAGCTTCATAAGGTTCGCGTCGTTAGAAAAGGGGTGTTGTCTTATCGAAGGCGCATTGTAATGACTTTCTAGAAAAACAAAAGCATCTAGGGTGTGAATCCTAGGTGCTTTGTAGTGGCTACAGAATTGTTAGTATAGGTTTACGATGCTTTGGCAACAGCCCTGATGTGGCCTTCAACTCGATTTTTTCCAAGCTGTTGAGCAATCAACTTTGCTTGCTCCGCCAGTGCTAGAGCTGTATCTGGCTCTCCCTCTATTTGTGAAAAACCGACACTCACGCCTAAAGAGAGGCTGATGTCTGGCGTCACAATAGTTTTCTCTGCTACGCCAATTCGGCACTGGTCTAGTTGGAACTTGGCGTCGTTGCCGTCGTTTGCTTTAAATAATACTGCGAACTCTTTGCCTCCAATACGAGCAAGGCATAGTCCTTTAGGCTTCGGAAAGTACGAGCGTAGTGCTTCTGCTGTCAGCTTGATCATCTTGTCACCCACAGCTTCACCATAAGCACGGTTCACGTGGTCAAAATTATCGATATCGAGTAGAGCTATATAGGTTTCAGGCTGGTTGGCGTAGTTTTCCAGTGCAATATTAAAGCTACTTTTGTTGTCTAATTGCGTCATCAAGTCCTTGCTACTCAACTGGTGCTGAAGCAGTAAGTTGGACAGTGAGACTTCCGTGTAATCTCTGATCATACGCAGAATACTCTGGCTGATCGGTAAGTTTGCGTTTACGTACAACACTGCGATCAACTGCTTGCGAGAGTGCAAAGGAATACAGTAATGGCGTTGGTTTATTTTGAGTTTACACGCTAATGGGTCTGCGTACTTTCCGCTTCGGTAAGCCATGGTGTCCGGTGTAAATCGTTCGGCAAGGGCTTTGTCACAATGTACCGTTGATTTGTTTCCGTGATAGTCGATGGTACTGAATGCGTGGTTCTCAGGCTGATAGAGACAGAATTGAATGCCTTTTTGGTAGGTGAAACTATCCAGTATGGATTTTAATTCTCGTTTAAAGCTTACAAGGTCATCGACTTTATTCAGTTGTGACAAGGACACGTTCAAACGATAAGCCAAATAGTTTGCGCCAATCCACAATAGAAGCAGTGAACCAAGTACCAAGCCAGTTAGCGTAAATTGGTGTGAGCTGGTTAAGATGTCATGGCGGTCAGTGCCCGCAATGAACACCCAATTTAAGCTGTTGTCTGCGTCAAATACCGATATTTTGAAGTTATCTTGATAGTAATATTCGTGCTTACCAACGGTTTCACCTTGTGAGAGTTGGTGGCTGATCCCTGCATGGAAGCTGATGGATTTAGAACCGATACGCTGTGGATCCGGGTGGAATACCAGTCGCTCTGTTGCTCTGTCTACAACAAATACATAGCCATTATTAAGCGTTTTTAAATCTCTTAAACCTTGCGTGGTATGCATTAAATCAAACTCAATCCATATTTCTTCGTTGAGCTTTTCTGCAGTGTGTTTAACGGCGAAAACCCATCGTCCATCGGCTTTTTGGTAAACGGAAGAGATGTAAAAATCTTCTACAACACCGTCTATTGAATGCCATTGTATTGTGGCGATTTGTTCATTGGAAAGAGGAAGGCCACGAGTGGAGACATAATGTTGGGAGTTAGGTTGGTATCGAACGATATCGGAGAAATTTGGTGTTCTTCTTAGAATATTATCACTCAATTCTCTGAATTTTTTATCACCGATTGGAGCCGTTTTAGGCAAGCCTAGACTGGTTTCTAAAAAATAGAGTTTGCCGAATGTGGCTTCGATGTTGGAACGAATGGTAGAGCTTGCGATACGAATGTTTGATGATGATTGTTCTGTTGCTGCTGTTTCTACTTTTTCAAGCTGAGTCATAGCAAGATAGAGCATCCCTCCAGTTAATAAAATAATGTATGGTTTAAAAAGCCGAATTAATGTTTTAGGTAAAGCCATGATATCCAAAGACGTTATAGATTCATTTTTATAGTACGGCAATACTAAACAGTTTCATTAACCACATCAATGCAAATGATTCCATATGGATGAATGATTTTTGTGATATTCAGCTAACAAAAAAGCCAGCTGTAAATATAACTGGCTTCTATGATTTTCGGTGTTTTATTAAGCTGGCTTAGCTTTTAACTTAACTTAACTTAAATCAGTCTTGTCTGGCGAATAGTGCAGAATCGCCATTGAAGCTGGAGATAACAACATTTCACCTTCTGCATGACCGGGTTTGACGTTTCGCGAGTTGGTATCACAGATGGTTACCCAGTTTTGTTCACGGTCATTCGGTAACGAGAAACGTGCTGGCGCATTGGTTTGGTTGATAAGATAAATTAACTCGTCGCCATCTTTACCAATACCTAAATGCAAAGCGACTGAGCTTAAGCGGTTCCAGTCGTCATGCTCCATAAGTGTGCCATCGACACGGCTCCAGAAGATGCGGTTAGAGTTACGCTTTTCGCCACTGAATGCCTTAATAAACGGCACCATGTATTGCTGACGAGCAGAGATCATTTCAGATAACCAAGTCTTGAAGTAAGTCTTGCGCTCTGAATCTTCCCAGTTAAGCCAGCTGGTCACGCCATCTTGGCAGTAAGCGTTGTTGTTACCTTTTTGAGTATGAGATAACACATCGGCCGTCAAAATATGAGGAATACCAAAAGCAAACAGCAGGCTCGCCATGAAGTTGCGTTTCTGCTTTTCACGTGTTGCGATAACTAACAGGTTTTCGGTTTCACCTTCAACACCGTAGTTTTCAGAACGGTTATCACCATGCCCATCGCGGTTATTCTCACCATTTTCTTCATTGTGCTTGTGCTTGTACGAGACAAGGTCCTGCATGGTGAAGCCATCATGGTAAGTGATGTAGTTGACGGTGAGTTTGTAAGGCCAGTGCGCTGCACTGTAGATATCACGAGAGCCCATTAGGCGTGTAGCAAACTCTTTTAGGTAACCCTGATCACCGCGCCAGAAGCTACGTGTGATGTCTCTCAGCTTGTCATTGCATTCATTCCAACCAAGCGGGAAATTACCCACTTGATAACCATTAGGACCAATATCCCACGGCTCTGCGATTAACTTAGTTTCTTTAAGTACAGGGTCTTGAGCTACGGCTTTAAAGAAAGCAGCCTCAGGGTTGTAGTTGTCACCTTCGCGCCCCAGTGTCGCTGCCAAGTCAAAACGGAAGCCGTCGACTTGGAATTCGCTTACCCAGTAACGAAGCGTATCCATTACTAAGTTGAGTGCTGGCTGGTGGGTAAGGTCGACGGTGTTTCCACAGCCAGTGAAGTTCGCGTAATGGCAGCCATGTTTAATGTAGTAGCGGCTATCTAGCGCTTTGAGGTTGAAGGTGGTACCACCTTCGCCACCCTCTGCCGTGTGGTTGTACACCACGTCTAGAATGACTTCGATGCCATTGCGGTGAAGTTCACGAATGGCGGTTTTGAGTTCATTAACGGCGTCTTTTTCTGCGTAGCGTGGGTCTGGCACCATGAACAAGTATGGGTTGTATCCCCAATAGTTCACTTTATCCATGTCCAAGAGATGAGGCTCATGCATGCACGCAGCAACGGGTAGAAGCTGTAGAGAGTTGATATTTTGCTGTTTGTAGAACGCAAGCATTTCAGGGCTCACTAACCCTAAGTAGCGTCCTTTAGTATTGGCAGCCACTTCTGGGTGCAGTTGAGATAGACCTTTTACATGCGTTTCAAAAAGAACGGTATCTTCGCGGCTAATGCGTGGCTTTTCTACATCTTGCCAATCGAAGGTGTCATCAACAACGACACATTTCGCCATAGCAAAGCTTTTTTCATTGGTATATGGCGTGACGTAATCGAGCGGTTCGCTTATTGCTTTGGCATACGGGTCTGAAAGCAGGATAGGGCCATTGTCCGTTTCGGCAATGAAGCCGTATTTTTGCCCCGCTTTAATACCATCAATAAAGACATATCTGATATCAGCGTATTCATTTTCCAATTTATAAGTGGTGAATTCGTCGTTCTCGTCAAAAAGAGCGAGTGAAAGAGATTTACAGTCAGGAGAATAAATAGAGAAGTTGCAGCCAGTGTTACCTAGCGTTGCGCCTAGCGGATAAGGGCGAGCGAGCGTTCTAGTCATTGCTTGATTTCTTGTTCGTTTATCGACATCAGTGAACTATAAGTAAAAAGCTTTGTCACAATAAGGTCAAGCAACTTCACAGATTAATTACGGTAAAAAAAATAATTCATCGATGAAGTTCAAATTATATATTTGAGCTAGATCTCACTTATGTTGAATAATTAGATCTGTGTGCTGTCTACTCCTCCTATATTAAGTGATCTACCTCTTTAAAACACCATTCTGTATATTTTCTACTCCCCTCTAGTCCCCCTTAATTAACTTAGGGGCGGAGGAAGTCAAACTTGTCATCCCCTCTTAATATTGACCCCGTTGAAACGAATCAGGGGAAACCCTAAACCTCTCTATCTTACGACTACCATTACTGCCTTTGGTTGCCGCAAGAGAGCAAAAATATAAAAACCTAAAATAAATCGTCCTTAATGGAGTTAAGAATGAAAAAAGTAAGTTTGATTGCTGCTGCAGTGGCAACTACATTAGCTGCTGGCTCTGCGTTCGCTGTAGATTTTAATGGCTACATGCGTGCTGGTACTGGTATTAGCGGAAATGATGGTGGTGACGTTTCATTCATGAAGAATGGTATTGGCCGTCTAGGTAATGAAAACGACAACTATTCTGAGTTTGGTCTGGCTGAAGAACTAAAAACTGGTGAGCAAACTTGGCGTTTAGAGTCAATGATTGCTTCTGGTGCTGATGGCGCAAATGGTTGGGAAGACGGTGACTTTAACGTTGCTCAGTTTGCTGTTAAAGCAACTGGCGTCTTATCTTTTGATGAAGAAGCGACACTTTGGGCTGGTAAAACATACTACCAACGTAAAGATATTCACATCACTGACTTCTACTTTCTAAATACATCAGGTACTGGTGGTGGTATTGAAAATATTTCAGTTGGTAATCAAAAACTTTCTCTAGCAATTATTCAAGATGGCGAAGATGAGAACGGTGCTGGTTACATGGCTGATGCTCGCCTAGCGAATATCGGTCTGTGGGAAGATGCTAGCTTAGAGCTTGGAGTTGTATACAACTTCGGTACTGAAAACAAGAATGGCAAATACGATGGCGATGACGGCCTACTTGCTACAGGTATCATCCACCAAGGTATGAGCAATGGCTTTAACCAAACGGTCGTTCAAGTAGGTACGGCTGGTTACGGTGTTCAAATGGCTAATTTGTGGGGCTCTGGTGCTTATTATGACCGCTCTGGAGACCAGGATGATGGTTTCGGTTACCGAATCCTTAACTGGGGTGTAATGAACCTTGGCGAGTCTTGGGAAATGGGTCACCAACTTGCCTACTTAGCTGGTTCTGATATCGGTGCTTCAAAGCAAGACATCAACCAATATTCTGTAGTTGTTCGTCCAATGTACAAGTGGAACAACACTATGCGTACTATTTTTGAAGCTGGCTACAATGCGGGTGAGCAGATTAATCAAGCTGGCACTGGTGTAGAAGATTTTGGTGGCGCTAAATTTACTGTTGCTCAAGCATGGGCAATGGGTGACAGCTTCTGGGCTCGTCCTGAAATCCGCGTATACGGTAGCTACCTGATGGATCTAGAAAACGATTCATTCGGTGAAGTTAAAGAAAATGGTGTTGTAAAGGCTAAAGGTGCTGACAACGATTTCGTTGTTGGTATCCAAGTTGAAGCTTGGTGGTAAGCCACTTAGCTTAAAATCCTAAACTGTCCTAATTCATAGCCGGCTTACGTCGGCTATTTTTTTAAGGAATGTACGATTAGTAAAAAGGTTTCCTAGGTTAATTATTTTCGTTATGGTAATTAACTAAGTAAATTTCTTAAAAAAATAAAAATAAGGAAGAACTATGTATTTTCGCGCTCTGATGTTGAGTGGTTGTGTTGCATTGGCTGGTTGCCAATCTGCGCAAGTAGTAGAGCAAGTGCAAGTTGCACAAGCTGAACAAGTTAACTCTATTGCTGGTCTTCAATTTGCTCCTATGAAGCTACCAAGTTCGGCAATTTTTGATGTGACACCAAATAGCCAAGTATTAAATTACCAAGGAATAAACAGCCCTGTAGTCGCGGTTGAACTGCCTGCAGATCGCGGTGAGTACTCGATTAATATCACGAGCATTATCGGCGACACAGCGTTTGTTCCAAATGCGGTCATCTATGACGAAAACGGTCGTGAGCTAGAGCGTTATGGTAAAGAGAGCTTCGAATACGCAAAACCAAGACTACACTTAGGAAACCGCCTCGTTGCTGAGAACGATTTTTACCCACCGACAACAGCAAAATCAGTTTATTTAGTTATCTATACAGATCAAGCTGATCTTGGTGGTTTTACTGATGTGATCCATCCTGCTCGCTTGGACGCGGAAGGCCGTGGTAATTATTTACCTGAAGTAAAAGATATCCCGATTCCAAATGCTAACGTTGGTAAGATAGAAGTTACAATCGATAAAGCGAGCTTCTTCTCAATTGGTTCATCAAACAGTGAATCTAATGCTAAACCTGCTGTTGCTAAAATCGATACTATTCAACCTGAAACGCAAACCTACTATCACAATGCGATTCAAACAGCTGTAACTGAAGACAATATTCCTAAAGCTCTTAGCTTATTAGATGAAGCAAAAGCCCTTGGTATTGAAGGTGCACAAGAAGCCTTTGTGCGAGCCGTCAACGCCAAGTAATATAGATAAAGGGTTCCTTTAAAAGTGCAATGCTTGTAAGTTAAGCATCGGTTAGCATCTTCTAAGGAACCCTATCGAATACCGCTTTAATGTATATGCTTTTTATTTGCAATGTTCAGCAACTTTCTCGCCTAAAGGGACTTCTGTATTTTCGCATTTTGATACGTGACCAGTAGTCGTTTCCCCTGCTTTATCCGTTTCCATATATTGATCAACATTACCGTTGCTTTCAAGTGTTTGCAGTGCCTGTTTGTGCGCGGCATTTTCAGCTTGTATTTGTTGCGTTGTTGCAGTGCTAGGAGTATGTGCCAGGGCGCGAGCAGCGTCGGTAGATTCTACAAGATCAGTGGTATTAGCCAAAGCCATCCCGCCCATCAATGCTGTAGTCACGATGCCCATTTGGATGGTTTTGATGATATGTTTACGGTTCATGGAAGTTTTCCTAATCAAAATTTAACGACACCGCAAACAACTGCGGTGTTTTGCTGTTGATAGAATATTACATCGAGAATTGAATGTATTTTAATCGTAATTGTAGGGCGTAACCCTTCAAAAAAGGCTGCCAGGATTAATTCTGTTCACTTAAGGGAGAGCGGCATTCCTACTATGATATATCGTTAAGATTTGGTTTTAACGGTTCTAAGGAATATCCTTTCCCTTTAGTTCTAAGTTTTCAGCCATGTAATCGAATGTAGGGGCTATAAAGTATGGTTGGAAATGCCCCGAATTTTAATGGGCGATGCAGTTGTTTATTATTTGCTTAAATCTGCTGGGTTCAATAGTTGTAAAAAAGGGAGACTGACGTCTCCCAAAGGCTAGCTTTCGCTTGTTTTATTATCTGTTACTTGAACCTAAGCTTGGAGCTTAATTCTTAGTGACAGATACCACAGCTTTGTCTACATCGTCGTCAAGCTCGTGAATGGCATTCAAGGTGAAGGTGTAGCTGCCCGCTTCCGTTACGCTCAATTGGCAATTGCCACCTGTGCCAATATCGATTGACCCGCTTGCAAGCTCTACAGAATCGCAACCAAAGTTAGGTGATACCCAATCAGCATCAGCAAACTTGAAGCCATAGTTACCCGCTTCCAAGTTGCCTGTCACAGAATAAACACCATTAGCGACAAAGCTCATTGCCCAATCATCCGTTGCGCCCCATCCATTCATGTCACCTTTAACGTAGACGGTTGTTTGACCGTACGGAGGAATGCTAGATACATCCTTGTCTGAGTTATCAACCGGCAAACCAGCGCCTTGAGCACCGTTTTGTGCTTGTACAAACACAGCTGTCGTTAGTGCAGGGACTGTGAAGGTTTCAGCGGCGAAGCTTGCACCTTTCACTGTGTCGTCAGCCGAGTTTTGTTGAACGTCATGAAGTGTAAAGCCGGTTGCTCCTGTGATTTTGAATGATTGAGATTTATTAGTTGAGTTTACAACTGCCACAATCGCATCATTTGCAGGGTCAAGATCGTCGCCCGCAGACACGCCATCATCGATCGACATGACAATCAGGCCTTCGACTTGATCTTCGCCAACGTTACGGAAGTCGACACGCTTCATAACTTCGTCAGCTGTATCTAAGCGGAACAGTTCGCTTGAGCTACGGATCTTTAATAGCTCTAGGAATTGCTGCTTAGTCAGCTCAATGTCGTCTGAGTCTGGTTTAGCCGCGCTGTCAGCAATGATTGTTTTGATCAGATCCCAGTTGGCACCATCTTTATCTTCACGAGGTAAGCCAACATTCCAGTTGTTGTCCGTCCCATCAAACATGACGCGGTTGTACCAGTCACCAGAATCGTAAGAATCGCGCTGCATAGACTTAGATCGTAGCAGTTCAGAACCCATATGGATGAATGGTATGCCTTGGCCTAACATCACGGTAGAGAGTGATACAGACTGCATGCGAGCACGCTCTGCAGAGCTAGTACCAGTGGCGATTTTGTAAGCGTTGTTATCCCAAAGCGTTTGGTTATCATGCTTCGATACGTAAGAAATGTTCTCTGAAGGCATCTTGGTGTAACCAGCTGGCGCGCCGTTGTAATCAACGTTTTTACCCAATTTGGTATCGCCTTTGTAATCAATCAGTACGTATTCTGCGAGGTTACCTGCCATCCCCAAACGAACAAGGTCTTGGTTATGTAAACGACCATTGATCGAATCTTGATCAACTTTGGTTTCTTCATTGGCAATCGCTGCGTTACCAAAGCCTTGGTTAAAGCGAAGTGGGTGGTTGCCTGCTGAATCGACGCCACCGTCGAACGGACTACCACCACGAACGGCGTCACGCAAACGGTCTGAGAATGTACCGATCTCAGTACCTGCCATATTGATTTGGTTTGCTTGATCGAAGCGGGCGTTGTTGGCGACTTCACCAAAGTCCCAGCCTTCCCCGTAGAACAGAGTATTCGGGTCGATTTTGCGCACTTCTTCCAATGCTTCGACCATTACATCTTTTGGCTGGTGGCCCATCAAGTCAAAACGGAAACCATCCACTTTGTAGTCGTCAGCCCACACCTTAAGTGAGTCGACCATCAATTTACCCATCATCAGGTTTTCGGTCGCAGTGTTGTCACAACAAGTCGAGTTTTCTACGCCACCAGTGTTGACGTTAAGACGGTGATAGTACCCAGGGACAATCTTATCCAGTACCGACTTATCGTTCACACCAGACGCGTTGGTGTGGTTGTATACCACGTCCATGATCAGCTTAAGATCCATGTCGTGCGTGGCTTTGACCATCTGACGGAATTCGAGAATACGCTGAGAACCATTAGGATCGGTCGCGTAACTTCCTTCAGGAACCGTGTAATGGAATGGGTCGTAGCCCCAGTTGAAACTGTCGAGCATACGCAGGTCGTTCATTAGCGCTTGCGCATCGCCTGTTGAAGGATCATAACCATCGAGTACATCTTCGATGACTTTATTTTCGTCTTCGTTTCCACATAAGGTAGCAGTCGGTTTTACATCACACAGTTTGCCAACGGTGTCGGTGATATCAACACGGCTGGCGGTATCTTCATCAACGGTAGCGATATCAAATGCCGGTAAGATATGCAGCGTGGTTAAACCTGCTTCTTGCAGAGCTTGTAGGTGCTTGACCGACTCACGATCGGCTTCTGTGAGAGCGAGGTACTTGCCGTTCAGACTTGCTGTGCCGAGCTTATCGCTGAAGCTAAAGTCACGAAGGTGTGATTCGTAAAGTACATGATCTTCGTCTTTTTTAACGGTTGGTCGTACGTAGTCGTCCCAGTTCGTTGGTTTCAACGTTGAATCATTCAGGTCGATGACTTGAGAGTATGCCGAATTCTTCGATAAGCTGAGAGAGTATGGGTCTGTCACTAGGCGAGTTTCTATATTGCCAGTGGTTGGATGGTAAACCTTCACTTGGTAGCGATAGTAACTGTTGACTGCATTAGACACGGCATCAGTCGCCCAAATACCTGTCTCAGTGTTTTCCGTCATCGGGATGACTTGTGAGGTCTGGAGATCTTCGCTGTACAGGACGAGTTCTACATCTTGAGCTGTTGGTGCCCAAAGCTTGAAGGTAGCGGCACTGCCTTCAACAATCGCACCTAATTCTTCTCTCATTGCATTACCAGCATCTTCGCTAGCAAATACTGCATCAAGCACTCCAGGTTTTTGAACCTCAGTTGAAGAGGTAACATCGCCATTGGCATTGTAAGCAACAAGAATTATCTGAGATTTTAAAATAGTGCGAAGTGTGCTGTCGTCAACGTCGATAGCCATGGCAGGTAAGCTTGCAAGGTGGCGGAAACGCTCTTTCAATTCAGAAGACAGCTCTCCGTCTTTGCTTAGTTCAATTGCAGTTCCACCGACAATCTCTTTGTCATCGTTCATTGTGATGCTGTTGTCTAGTGCATAGAAAAGCTTCACAGAGTCTGCATTGCTAGCCGCTTCCCAACCAATTGTGGTTGCATCTAGCCAGTGTGCTTTTTGACCATCAATATTGACTGGTCGCTCTGAAATAGGGTCGTAGTACAACTCGCTGCTGCCATGGAAACCAAATACGCCTTGTGAATCGCCAAGCTTAGTTAACTCGACTTTTGAGTTCGCACTGCCAAATGCTTTCTCATCACCATTGTGCAAGATGAAGTTCATGCATTTGTGTGGGTCAGAGGCATCTGGGTCAACTTTCAACACATAATAGGCACCGTAAGTATCGCTGATACCATCGTATTCGTAAGGGCTGTTCCAATCGGTTCCGGTTTCACTCAACCCCATGCCGACTAAGTCTGTGCTGGTACAGCCTTCACCATTCCAAAGGTGAAGCCCCCAACCGTCGTAAGTTGAGCCAGATGAGCTGGCAGCGGCAACATCGCGTTTGTAGTAAATAACGACTTCGTTTTCAGCTGCAGGGTATAAACCACTGTTGCCAGGGGCTGTACCGTTGTCGCTATCATTATCACTACCACAACCCGCGATCAAAGTAGCGGTGAAGAGCGGTAACATTGCTTTGGCCAATGTAGAGCGTTTGAAGCTCTTCTTTTTGGTATTGTTGAAGGTATTTCGTAGAGAGATAATTTTATTAATATTTATGTTGTTCACGTTTTGATATCCATATTTCACTTTTTATGAAGATGAATATCCTAGCTTTAACCAAGGTCAACTATTTGTGATGGCAATGTATAAAGTTATTTTAAATTCGTAAATATAGGAAACCTAGTGTCAATATCACGCTTTGTATTTGGTTATTGTTAAATTAATTGGATCAATGACTCATTTGCATAATATCAATAATGTAAGGCGTAGAGGCTAGGCGTAGTTAATAAGGATGAGAGCTCATCCTTATTATTGTGAGTAATATATCGAATTGAGAGAGTGTTAATTTAATGTGGAAATTAAGTTATTTATCAATTAGCTAAAAGCGAGCTGTTCGGTAATTTATATTGATAGGTATATCATCCATTTAAGGATAACACCCAAGCCAAAGACGCCAGCGGTTTCAATTCAATATTAAAACTGCCAACACTGTTCTCAATGTCGAGCACTTGTTGCGCTATGCCTTCAATATATTCATTGAGTATGTAACGACCATCAACTAATTTGAGTTTTTGGATTACATCACTTGGAATCTTTAAGTGAATATTTTCAGTGGTATGTTGGCTGAAATTAGCTGCAACAATGGTTAGCTCTTGGTGGTCAGAGCGCAGAAATGCGTAGACTGAATCACTTAAGTTACAGCACTGGTGTAAGTCTTGGTAATCACCTGTTATCGATGAGTGCTCTAGCGAAAAGTTCATTACCTTTTGATAGAAGTGACGCAGCTGCTTTTCGTTTTCGTCTAATAGCCCGCCATCGAATGCGCCGTGGTTCATCCACTTTTGGTGTTGTGGGACTCCGATGTAGTCAAATATGGAAGTTCGTGAGGGCTGTCCAAAGCCTGCATTCTCCGCGCCCGGTTCGCCGACTTCTTGCCCAAAGTAGATCATGGTTGGAGAACTACTCAATAACGCGCTGACTAGCATTGCAGGCTTCGCTATATTTGGGTCACCTACAAATTCAGGAGACGCGATGCGTTGTTCATCATGGTTATCCAAGAAGTGCAGCATGTGATGTTCAATATCCATCATTTGATGTTGGATTTTGGGGATGATAGCCGTGGAAGTATTGCCTAGCATGATGTCTTTTAGACCGTCGTACAGATCTACTTTGTCATAGAGGTAGTCCATTTTGCCTAAGTGGATATAGTCGCGATATAAGTCCGGTTGGTACACCTCAGCCATTAAAAAGGCATCTTGGTTTTTCATCTTTATAGATGAATTAAGGTAGCTCCAAAATTCGACTGGAACCATCTCAGCCATATCGTAGCGAAACCCATCAACACCTTTATTCAACCAAAACAAGGCGATATCACGGAATTTAGCCCAAGAGTTAGGCACATAAACAGATTCCCAGAAACGGAAATGATCCATGTAATTGCGTTGAGCATAGTCACTCGGTAGTTCAGGGAAGTCTTTTGAACCGTCTGGTCGCATGCCATAATTGATTTTCACCGTTTCATACCAATCATCGAAACTAGGCTTGGCTAAACGTGAGCCGTTACCTGTCCATTTGGCGGGCGTCTCTATAAACGGGGAGTTTAGGTTGGGATGCTGTTCACCACCTAGCGGCGTAAAGGCGGGCTCTATGTCTGGCAATTCAAAGGTGCTGTTGGGAATGTAGTAGAAGTTATTGTCTTTGTGGTATTCCAGCGTTGTGTCATCTTGAGCGCCGAAGTCACTGACACCTTCTGGGTTGTTTAAGCCTTTATAATGACGCGCAACGTGATTCGGTACGATATCGATAATCACTTTTAAACCATTGTCGTGACTTCTTTTGATGAGTGCCTCGAACTCTTCCAAACGGCGATCAGGATTCTCAGCGAGGTCTGGATTGACTGAGTAGTAATCTTTTACCGCATAAGGTGATCCTGCACGGCCTTTTACCACGCTCGGGTGATCGTCTGAAATCCCGATGTGTTTGTAATCATTGATGATGGCGTGATGTGGCACTCCGGTATACCAAATATGAGTCATACCGAGTTTGCGGATTTCAGACAGCGCTTTGTCGGTAAAATCACTGAACTTACCGACGCCATTTTGCTCGATTGTGCCCCATGGAACATGTTGGGTGTTTTTATTGCCAAATAAACGCGTAAAAACTTGGTAGATGGCGTACTTTTGGTTGTACATATTTATAATTCCTTTAACTTCCATCATGTTATGTAGGGATGAAAGGGCTTGTTTATTCTTTGCAGGCTAACCGAATTACAATATGCCTTGCTCATCCTTATCAAAATCTACAGGGCGTAATTGCTACAGTATGTGAGCTGTTGCTCAAAAGGAGTCATGTTGTCTTCATCTATTCAAATCGTTATCACCTATTTGGTTCTGGTGGCGGTGTCTGTGTTGTTTGCGGAAAGTTCTAAAGCGCTGTTGGTGTGGTATTTGGTTATCGGTTTCGTGACGTTTTTTGTGTACGCGAAGGACAAGCGAGCAGCGATCAATGGCAATTGGCGTGTGCCAGAGAAAACTCTGCATATTTTTTCTGTTGCTGGTGGCTGGCTAGGGGCGTTGATTGCTCAAGATAAGCTGCGTCATAAAACGCAGAAGCAGCCGTTCAGAGCCATATATTGGGTGACAGTGGCAGTGAATGTTGCGGCGTTTGTGTGGACACTAACCCCGAGCGGGCAGGCGACGTTTGGACGTTGGCTTAGCGAGGTTATTGGATACTTGTAATGAAATTGATGGCTAGTAATCACTTACTAACCATCATAGGAAAGCTATTTTGTTATAACATCGGAATCGTTGAGGCTAACAGCAAGCCTGCCATACCGTAGTTGAAGCTTTTGATACGGACGGGTGTGGTTAACCAGTGTTGCAGTTGTTTACCTGCCGCTGTCCAGAATGTCACGGATGGTAAGTTGGCGAGCGTGAAGATACCTGCGATGATCGCAAGCTCCCACCATGAACTGCCGCTGCTATAGACTGAAATTGCCGTCAGCGCCATCGACCAACCTTTCGGGTTCACCCACTGAAAACTTGCCGCGCCGATGAAGGTCATTGGCTTATAAGCCTCGGTGCTTTTGGCTTTGCCGCTCAATGCTATCTTAATTGCAAGGTACACGAGGTAAGCAAGGCTTAGGTATTTCAAGATTTGGTGAGTAACCGGATAAGCGTTGAAAATGCCCATTAAACCGAAGCCAACCAGCAGCAACATGGCTGCAAACCCTAGAGCAATGCCAAGCATGTGCGGAATAGTACGGGCAAAGCCAACATTTGCTCCTGATGTCATGAGCATGATGTTATTTGGACCTGGTGTGAAGGTCGAGACGAACGCAAACAAGGCAAGTGCGCTAAGTTGTTCTAAAGGCATTATGGTTCTCCAGCAAAAAATGAACGAAGTGACTGACCGGTCATGACTTTCACGTGTTGAGAAACATAGTAGGTGGAAAGTGAGGCAATTATGTGCTTTTATTTCCTCTATTATCACTAAATGCACAATAATAAGTACTTATGGATAGATTTGACGAAAGGATATTGCAAGAGCTTAAATTGGACGGCAGAATCTCCAACATTGAGCTTTCAGAACGGATTGGCTTGTCGGCTTCTGCGACCTTAAGGCGCGTCCAGGATCTTGAGCGTAAAGGTATCATTCAAGGTTACCGTGCGGTTCTGGATAATGGGCTGATGGGGGTAGGTTTTATTGCTTATGTTTCGATTGGTTTATCAAGCCACAGCAAAGCGGCTCAGCTGGAGTTTGAACAGCACGTCAGTATGGAAAAAGAGGTGGTGGAGTGTCACAACATTACCGGTGCCAACGAGTACTTGCTAAGGGTAGAAACCAAAGACCTACCGGGCTATAAGAAGTTTCATGCCGATGTGCTTGGGGAATGTGCTCAGGTGAAATCTATTACGACTATGGTTGTGATGGACACCCCTAAAGACGAACGCTAGTCGAGTTTTATTTCAGGAGAGGCGCAGTGCCAAATACCAATCAGTTGTTATTGTTCTTAGATGTGGTTCAACAAGGGTCGTTTACCAAAGCGGCAACCTTACATGATATGGACAACTCATCACTCTCTAAACAGATCAAAAAGCTCGAGCAAGATTTAGGTGTTCAGCTGCTGAACCGCTCTACACGCTCGTTTTCGTTGACGTCGGCAGGGGAAGATATTCTCGCACAAACCTATGTACTGAAAGACACCATCAATCAGATTCAAGGCATTGCAGATTCATACCAGTCAGAGCCAAAAGGCGTGCTACGAATTACTTCACCGATCTATTTTGGGCAGCAATATTTGCAACCTATCATCACTCAGTTCATGAGAAAGTACCCAGATGTTCAGATCGTACTTTCACTAGACGATAAGATCGCCAATATCATTGCAGGGCAGTTTGATATCGCGTTTCGCTTCAGTAAGCTTGTTGAATCGAATTTGATTGCGAAGAAGATTGCCGACAGTAATTTCATGTTGGTCGCGTCAAACGATTTTGTGAAGCAGCACGGTGAACCGAAAACGCCACAAGATCTACTCGCTCTACCTGCGGTGATTTATACCAATGGTGATATGACGGTCGACCATCTGCTCATTAGTGAAGAGCCGGGAGGTAATACCTTCCAGAGCCTAACGATTCGTGGCAACTATAAGGTGAGTGATGTTCGTACTATGGTGTCTTGTGTGAAAGATGGTCTAGGTTATGGCTTCCTTGATCAATCAAACCTGTATGCCTCAATGAAAGAACTTGGCTTGGTCACTTTACTGCCGGATTATCCGATCTCTACGATTGATACCGCAATCTACGCTGTCTATCCGCACCGTAAGCAAACCAAACTAGTCAAAGAATTCATCACTACGGTTCAAGACTATATTGGCTCTCCGACGATTTGGGAGAAGATGCAGCAAGGTTAGTTGTGTTTCTAATAGTTCAAACTAAAAAGGAGCCAGATCGTCACACGATCTGGCTCCTTTTTAATTGTTCCGGCTATCACTGATTTACAATGTAAAGCTTAGCTATAGCTGGCGTGAACGGCTCATATTCACTAATACCTATTAATGCTCATGAATCACTTCTTTACCACTCGGATAAGCTTTGGTACCTAGTACATGACCATCAACTTCTTTGCCATAGTAACCTTGGTGATTGTGGTAGCGCTTAGCATTGCTAGCAACATCACCCTTGTATCGAGGATCTTGTGGGCGTTCATGACTATTCACAAATGCAGCCACATCCCATGCATCTTGAATCGAAAGTTGCTGGCTCTTTCCAAGCGGCATGTTTTCATAGATGAAATAGGCAGCGGTGTTCACCCGGTGCATACCCGCGCCCCAGTTATACGCGTTTTCGCCCCACAATGGTGGAAAGTATGAACGTCCGTCAGCCCCTTTAATACCTTCACCATTTTGACCATGACAGGTTTGGCAGTTGGTTTGGTAAACCTTTTCACCACGCGCTATCGATGGCTCTTGTTCAGGATTATCAATCTTAGGATAGCCACGCCCTGCCAACTTACTGCGGCCATCGATTGGGTATTTGCTTAACAGCTCTTCAGGGAGAGGGAAGCTTTCCGCTTTACCACCGACTTGTAAGTCGGCATCGCTAATCTCAGGAACGGGTGTATCTTGCATGCCGTTCTTGTCTAAGATGCCGCCCATCGCCAGCCAGTATGAATACGCCGTCAGTGCGACCATCTCTTTTGAACCCTCAGCCGGTGGCAGACCATTCATTGAGTAGGTGAAGCAACCTTGGATACGTTCTGCGTAGCTGTTTACCTTGTCATTCTTAGAACGATACGCAGGGTAGGCCATGTACGCACCCCAAAGAGGGGCAGCGTTAGGCTTCATGCCCGCTTGCATGTGGCAGTTGACACAGTTTTGTTCATTGCCGACGAACGTACCACGCATCTGTTGTGAATCGACAAACAGGGAATAGCCCAGTTTTACTTTGTCACCAAATTCCCCATCAGGAATATCTACCAAGTCGCGTGGCACCAGATATTTATTATCTTGTGGTTTTTCAACGGCGGGCAGTTCGGTTTGGCGATCGGGCAACTCACCTTCGGCATAAGTGATTCCAGAGGCAAGGGTTGCGGTAATTAGAAGTAATGTTTTCATGCGAGCCCTTTAGTATCGGAAAGATGCGAAATAGTAAGAGAGGTTTTTGATCTCATCGTCGGTCAACTTGCCGGCGATATTGCCCATCATGTTTAAATCATCACCCTTACGAGTGCCGTTTTTCCAAGCATTGAGCTGAGTCTGAATGTAGTCGGCATGCTGGCTTGCTAGGCGCGGGAATTTGTCTACGCCCATACCGCTTGGCCCATGACAGGTTGCACAGGCTGGAATGTTTCTATCCCAATCGCCTTGGAATACAAGTTTACGATAGGGGTTATCGATATCAGCCTGTGAGCCGCGCTGCTCTAAATCGGTAAATTCGTATGAAGGTAGTGATGCAAAGTATTCTGCGACCTCACGACGAACTGCGGGATCAGATACACCGTCAGCCATTCCCTTCATGATCGCGCTTTGACGCTCACCACTTGAGAACAGAACCAGTTGATGTTCTAGATAGTCAGCATTGAGCCCTGCAAGCATAGGGGCAATGTTGGGCATGCCTTTACCGTCGGCTTGATGGCAGCCGCTACAAGTTTCTGCGGCTTCTGGCATTGGATTAGGTGCTGCTTGTGCAAAAGCGGATAAAGAAAGGCTTCCTAGAGCAGCGATGCAAAGCGTTAGAGTTTGAGTTTTAATTGTCAGCTTAGTCATGAGGCGTCGCTATTGGTTGTAATGCATGCATTTTCGACATAATTGGTTGTTCGCGCTATTGTGGATTTCCACATTAATTCACTTGGAACTTGAGGTGAGTCTCACATTAATAACCTCAATCACCATAATGGTATTGATGTGAACTTCTATAGGTTGATCCAACTGCCGTTTATGAAATGCAAGGGAACTGCCATGTTCGCCTCGGTATAACTGCTTGTTAAGGCTCTTTTATGGCACCGATTGTATAAGCATAGCTGCTTTATGGATGCGGGCTAAAAAAGTTGTGGTGAAATGAAGATTACCTAATGGCTTTGGGTTGATTACTCTATCTAGAGCGGATGCTTTATCTAGATTGGGTACTTTATGTAGATTGGACGTTTATCCAAATAGCCTGCTTTTCTAGATCAAGGGGACGAAAAAGCAGAGCAACCTCGAATGACGAAGTTGCCCTGTTGTGTTCTCATCTGCAAATCAGATAAGGAAGTGTTTTGAATGAGTGATTAAGTTATAGCTTGCTGAGTTTAAGCTAGACCTTGTAGATCTTAGCCGGAAGCGCTTGCCTTGCTGCTGCCCCCACAACCCAATCCAACATCACGCCTTTGCCTTCTCTCGTCGGGTCGATCAAGCCTATATCATTAATGTTAACGCCATCGTTCGACTTCATCTTCACCGGTTGTTGTGTATTACCGATCCAGTGCGCACGCTCACCGAGTTCTTTATGACCAAAGCCGTGTTCAAAGCCTAATGTGCCCGGTTTGATGCCATCAATCACCATCGCCAACGCATGTGTGGTTGAACTCGGTGTTTCAATAGCAAACACGTCACCGGTTTTGATACCCACAGAAGAGGCGTCTTGCGGGTGGATGTAAACAGGGTTTACTCCTTTAATCGATTCCAAGCGTGGTGACAAATTAGAGACCGCACTGTGAATGTTGGATTTAAAGTTGGTTAGGGTGAACGGCCACTCTTTTGCTGGGAACTGCTCTGCTAGTGGCGTTCCGTCCGCGAGTTTTTGTGGATACCATGTAGGGCAACCCATGTATTGCTCGCCACTGATGGTGTTGCGAGAAGTACCGAGCTTTTCATTCCAGATAGCCAATGGTTTGGTCCATTTGTACTTCATGGTTTCATTGGTATACGCATTGGTTGCGTCTTCAAAACGGCCGCCACGCGCAAAAATGTACGCTACTTTGAGCATCTCTTCAGGCTTGAGCGTTTTGTTCATCACAGGGACTAGGCGTTCTAGACCAGACCAAACAATATCTTCCGCATCGACATTCGGCACGCCACCTTTTACGAACGCTAAGTTAGCAGCCGAGCGCAGGTAGAAGTCTTCAGCGCTATGAATACCGTGCCAGTTACCTTGATTGTCTTTGATTACGTTGTCGCCGAAGCCACCTAGGCCAAGCGTTTTCGCTAGATCAATAAAGAAGTTCTCTAGGTTGATGGCACGTCCGTCTTGAGTGCGGGAAGTTTTAGGCTCAACAATCGGCCAACGAGCGGTGATCGCTTTGGTCGCGACACCATGCCAAGGTGTTGCCATGCCCCAGCTCTCGTAGGTCACTGTGTCTGGCACTAGGTAATCCGATAAGGCAGTCGTTTCATTGATAAAGGCATCGATAGATACGATCAAGCCAAGCTGTTTGGGATCTTTAAGTTTTTCACCCAGCAAGTTGTCTAAACCCGGAACACCATAAAGTGGGTTCGCCATGTGGTTGATCCATGCCTTTGCGCGGTAAGGATAGCCATCAATCGCAGCTGATAAGTGCTCGGTTAACAGCGGCGCAGAGATTGGGTACCACGGAGCGCGTGTCGGGTAAGGTGACTCACCTGCGGCAACGCGACGTTTGTATTCGCTGGTTTTTTGATACGGGAACTTGCTGCGGGACAAGAATACACCTTGAGGCTTAGTCTTACCCTTGAACTTGGTAAAGTCGTAACGTGGACCTGCAACCGAAGTTGGGTAGCCGCCCGCTTTCGCCATCGCGCCACCTTTCGCGTTGATGTTACCGATCAGCGCGTTTAGCATCAGAATAGAGAACGAGTTGTAGAAGCCGTTGGTGTGCATGTTGCCACCGTGAGTATCCACGACTGCTTTTGTACCATAGCTGGTGAAGCGTTTTGCCAACGCAATAATCTGGTCTTGTGGGATTTCACACTGCTCACTGTAGTATGCAAGGTCATATTTGAAGGCTTCTTCCTTCAATCTTTGTAGAGAAGACTTAACACGAACAGTCTGACCATCAACTTCTACGTCTTGATCGACGAACAGCGCCGCTTCATTCACCTGAATATGTGACGCTAATAGTGACGTTGTCACATCTAGGGCGATAAATCCGTCATCGTCAGACATCGGTTCGCCTGTTTCTAGCAAACCCATATCCGATGCACGAAGCATACGCCCATTTTGTGGGTGCGACTCGTCACTGATCACGAGGTGAGATGCATTGCACCAGTGGGTGGTGCCTGCTTTTTGCATCGCTTGCGCACTTGGGCGAGACAAGAAGTCGTGATTGTAGCGTTGGTTTTCGATGATCCATTGGATCATGCCAAGAACTAATGCTGAATCGGTGCCCGGTTTGATCGGTAGCCAGTTATTGCGATCGCCCGCCGCAAGGCTTGACGATCCTGCTGGAAGGCTTGGTGTCACTATGGTGTAGCTGAGTTTTCCGTTGGTACGAGCCTCAGCCAATTGTCTTGCTTGACGCTTGAACGGGTTACCCGCTTGAGCCGGAGACATACCGATGAAAAGAATGAACTCTGCGTTGTTGAAGTCGGGTTTTAAGTGCGAGAACTTGTCTAGATCGTTCATGATCGCACCTGAACCCGCACGGAACGCGTAACCACAGTAAGAGCCGTGGTGACCAAAGTTGCGTGTGCCGTAGCTGTTAAATGCAAAGCGCTTCAAGATGTCGTCACGACCTTCATTACCTGCATTGGTCACCAATAACTGGTTCGCTTTCGGTCCGTATTCAGGATTATTTGGATCGAGTGGTGTTTCGATGTCGCGAATCGATCGCAAGCCTTCAACTTTGCCTTCACCGAACAAGTCACCACCTTCGGTGATCTCAGAGATAAGTTGCTCGTAGCTGATCGGCTC
Organism: Vibrio sp. 10N.286.48.F5; assembly: GCF_041469785.1. NCBI lineage: Bacteria > Pseudomonadati > Pseudomonadota > Gammaproteobacteria > Vibrionales > Vibrionaceae > Vibrio > Vibrio sp. 10N.286.48.F5. The sequence goes on from NZ_JBFRLG010000002.1 coordinate 93,999, forward strand.
CCACTTGCCTTCACCTCGTTTACCAACACGTTTTAAGGGTTGAGTGATTCGGTATGGGCTGTTTTGGATCTCTAACATGCCATTACCACGGGCGCAGGCTGTCGAACGATTGTTGATACCAGATTCACCAGACAAGCCAATGTAGGCGTCTTTTACAGGCGTTTTGAACGGGATTTGCTGATCACTTGATAGCGGGTGGTACGGGTTACCTGAGATACGCAAGATCTCGTCATTGCGATTATCGATACGTACACGCAAGCCACACAGTGTCCAGCAGCCGAAACACATTGATGGTGCCACGCGTTGGTTTGGATTCGGCGAAATCTTACCTTGCTCATCGACACTGTATTCTGTCTCTAGCGAATTACCGTGATGGATGTGATTGGTTTTCTTACCCGCGGTGCCATCGATAGCACCGTGAACCATGTGTTTTGTGGTTGTCGCATAACCTGCAGCAAAAGCTCCAACACCACCGGCAGCAAGGCCTGTTTTCAAAAATTGACGACGTTTGTTATCCATGATGATTCCTCAGACTACAAGCTATGTGAGCGGTTAAGTGGTGAAGGTGTATTTTGGATTGGCTTCGATGTTGTCTTTGGTGCAGAACCAGTTGTTCGTGTAGAACCAGTAGACACGATCTCAGAGGCGAACAACGCAAGTGCTAACCAAAGACCACACATACCAACGATGCCGAGTAATCCTGCACTACCCATAGGCAGTTCATAAGGGAATGCACCCACATCAAAACGGGGAATGGTTTGAACTTCCATCATGGTAACCCAACGTACCGCCCATGCTGAAACGATGGTCGCAAGTGCAACACAGACAATTCCTAACTTGCTTTGAGATAAACGTTGCAGCGGAAGAACCAAGATCATGCACACCAAAATGCTGGTGGTCATGATGCCTAAATTGATGCCCCAAGCGTCGTTCTCATAGAGATTGAAGTGACCATGGTTAGATGCCCAAATCGACGTGAGAATGATGGCAAGGCCACCTGTTAAGGTAATGGTTCTTTGTATCAGAGCTAGGTCTGTTGGTTTTAAGCTTGGTTTGCTTGAAGGCAGCAGAGCCCAAATCAACAGAGTTAAACCCGTTGCGGCAAAGAATGCAGTCGTGAACCAAAGCAATGGAGAAGCCGGTTGATGCCAAAGCGGTCGGCTCGCCAAAATCGCAATCTCTGCGCCTGTATAAAGCGCGATGCTTAGGCCCGAAATAGCCGTCACAGCAGCGAGTGCAATCATCAGCTTTGATGATATTTGCCATTTACCTAGCGTCAGCCAAGACAAACGTTTTAGAAATGGGTTTTCACTTTGTTTAAGCTGTGCGATGTCGTCACGCAGGTAAACCCAAGCCGTCGTGACAGCCAGACCAGAAAATAAAGGTAGAAACAGAGAGCCCAATGACATCCATGACCAAGGCGTAATATGAGCATAGAAGTGCCACGCACGTCCGGGTTGGTGCAAGTCACCGGTTAATGCTAATGGTCCAACAATCGCGCCAATGGCCATCACAAGCACAAGGGCAGAACGGAATTGGTGACTGGTTGAGTTTTTAAAGATCAGTGCAATCAAGAACAAAATAGCGGCCGCGTAGGCTGAACCTATGTAGAAGAAATATTGAACCGCCCACGGTAGCCAAGCGATCTCTTGAGCGGGGACTAACACCTCAGTGATATTCATGCTGTCTCTCCTTGTTTGCCTTGTGTCGCGATTGCCAATTCTTGTTTGCTAGAGGATGAGTTATCGATGGCGGCTGGTTCATAAATCGCAGGTTGGCCTTCAATGTGACTAACGAATCGCTCGTTCATGCCGATATAGAAAACATGGGGGTTGGTATTCTGCTCTGGCTTAAGCACCTTGATGTCGTCTTGGTTTTCATTGAGCAGACGGTTGATCTCGCTGTTTGAATCTTTAAGGTCGCCAATGACACGCGCGCCACCGACACAGGTTTCTACACAAGCAGGCAGTAAGCCGTCTTCAAGGCGGTGTGCACAGAAGGTGCATTTGTCTGCGGTAAGGGTGTCGTTATTAATGAAACGAGCATCGTAAGGACAAGCTTGAACACAGTAAGCACAGGCTACGCAGCGTTCGTTGTCGACCATGACAATACCGTCTTCGCGTTGGAAGGTCGCTTGAACTGGACAAACCTTGATGCAGGGAGCGTTGTCACAGTGATTACAGAGACGAGGTAACATGAAAGATTTCACGTCTTGTTGAGCAGTCGAACCATCATCAAGGGAGACTTCATACTGTTTTACGGTGGTTCTGAATTGGCCAATTGGTGCTTGGTTTTCAACGCTGCAGCCAACAGTGCATGCCTGACAGCCAACGCACTTACGCAAATCAATCGCCATGGCGTAGCGTTTACCTACTTCGCCCTTGCGGTCAGGCTGGTTGTTATTGCGAATGGCTGTGCTGGCGACTGCGGTGTTGATTCCGGCAATGGGAATGAGCGCAGCGCCGGCGGAAACTTTACCGAATTGGCTGAGAAACCGTCTTTTCAATGAGTCCATAGAGGTACCTATAAATGGGTATTCGATCTGTTAGGCTCATTGTCAGTTTTTGACCGTTCACGAGGTATTGTGGATTTCCACATACCCAGATCAAAGTTGATCTAGAACAAATGTGGTTTTACCAATCTAGCTGTTATGCTTTGTTTAAAGGCTCTATTTAACGTGTCGTCAATGCGTTATTCGAGTGTGAACATGCCATCAGTGTGGAGAAAGAGATTCTAGTGACAGTCCGAAACCTAATATCAATCGTTAGCCTTTGTTGGTTGAGTCTAACTGCAGGAATCTGTTTAGCCGCTCAAGCGGAGCAAGAGATTACAACATCAAACACTGTTAAGTCGGAACAGGTGATTGAGGTCGGTGTGCTGGCTATTCGAGGCAAGCTTTCCGCGCAGCAGCGTTGGCAGCCGACGATGGATTGGTTGTCGGAGCGCATTCCCGGCAAACACTTTGTTCTCAAGCCTTTCAACTTAGAAGAGATGGCGGAAGCGGTGAAAGATGTCACGGTCGATTTTGTTGTCACCAACCCCGGTCAGGCGGTTCGATTAGGACGTCAATACGCGCTCTCTTGGATGGCGACCATGACCAGTCACAATTACGACGATCAAGGTGTGAGCAGCACGCGCAGTATCGGTTCTGCATTAGTGGTCAGAAGAATGTCACCGTATATCTCGTTTGAGCAACTTAGTGGAAAGCCGATTGCTGCTGTCTCTGAAAATGCGTTTGGCGGTTACTTGACTATGCGTTACCAAGTAATGCAACAAGGGCTGAACCCTAATCACTTTTTCTCTAATACTCAGTTCTTGGGTTTCCCTATTGATGCCAGTTTGTACCAACTGCGAGAAGGACACATTGAGGCGGCAGTCGTCCCTGCTTGTTTGGTTGAAAACATGATCAGCGAAGGTTTGCTGGTGGCTGGGCAATATCGAATCATCGGTAATCAAGCGCCTGAAGGCTTCCGATGCCAAGTGTCTACACCTCTGTATTCTAATTGGTCGTTTGCCAAAACAGAACGAGCCTCTTCGGCACTGGCTAAACAAATGAGTCAGGTGCTGTTTTCGATGCCAAAGAGCAGTGCACCAGCCATTGCAGCGAATGCATCGGGCTGGACTTCACCGACAAGCTTGCTGTCGATCGACAAGCTATATCAACAACTCGACATGCATCCACTGCAACAACCTTGGTGGAAAGAAGCGTTAATCTGGCTCAAGTACAATCAACAGTGGGCATGGGCGTTCTTTATTCTTGTCGTGTCTCTGAATGCTTACCACTTCTGGCTAGAATACAAATTCAGTCGCAGCAAAAAGCAACTAGAAGCGACGCTTTATAAGCTGAAAAGTAAGAGTGAACAGCTAGAGCACTCACAACGAATCGCGGTAGTTGGTGAACTGGGAAGTAGCTTGGCACACGAGATTAATCAGCCTTTGGCAGCTATTCGGAATTATAGCGAAGGTGGTTTACTGCGGATTTCGAAGAACAAACCGCTGACTGACATAGAGCCTGTATTTGAGAAGATCCAGTCGCAAGTGGACCGTGCTGATGCGATCATCCAGCGCTTAAGAAACATGATCAAAAAACGCTCATCAGATAAATCTCAAACTGATATAGAAGCTCTTCTTACAGATACCATCGAGCTACTGCAATTTCGATTACAGAAACACAAGATAACCATTGAACGTTATGTCGTGGGTAAACCTATCACGCTACATGTTGACCCCGTCGGATTGCAGCAGGTGGTTGTAAATTTGATCAACAATGCGACTGATGCGTGTAATGCTCAGATGCATCGCGAACAAAGCGCTACGTCTGATATTGGTAACAAAAACAACGAACCATCGACAATTAAAGTGATTACCGAGTATCAACCGGATAAAATAATGTTGTCGATTATCGATAACGGCACCGGTTTAGATTTCACTGAACAAGAAGTGACTCAAGCCTTTGTGAGCAGCAAAGAAAATGGCTTGGGGCTTGGGCTCGCGATTTGCCAAGATGTTATTGAAGATCACAGTGGTCAAATGACGATCACGTCACTCACCCCACATGGATGTCATGTTGCGGTGACACTGCCTTTCTCTCTTTCAAATGATTCATAAGGAATCTTGTTATGTCTGAACTTCATCAAAGGCTTCCTGTCTATGTGGTTGATGACGATGAGTCGATGCGCGATTCGTTGGTGTTCTTATTAGAAGAGCATGATTTCACTGTGTCAGCTTTTGAAGATGGCCCCAGTTTTTTAGACTCAGTGGACTTGAGTGCGCCGGGTTGTGTGGTTTTAGACAGCCGAATGCCAGAGATGAGAGGGCAGCAAGTTCATGAGTTGATGGTAAAAGCGCAGAGCCCACTGTCGGTGATTTACCTGACGGGGCACGGTGATGTGCCAATGGCGGTTGAAGCCTTACAAGCCGGCGCGGTGAATTTCTTTCAAAAGCCAGTTAAAGGCAATGAGTTAGCTGAGGCGATCAAGCAAGGTTTGGACGCTTCAGAAAAGCACTTACACATGAATGTGTATCGCCAAGCGTACGCGTCGTTAACCGAGCGTGAGATAGACATCCTCAAACAAATTATCGACGGTAAGCGTAACCAGAAAATAGCCGATGAATTGTGCATTGCAATGAGAACGGTAGAAGTACACCGAGCGAGTTTAATGAAGAAATTTTCTGCTAGAACGGTTGCTGAACTGGCTTACATATACGGCCAACTGAACTAACTACAGCGACATGAAATTGCTGATAGGTATTCATCAATTTCGTTGTCGTTTTTTAAGATTATTTTGCTCAAAGGTGGTCTTCATTATCGAACTCTATTGAAGCAAGATCACACCATTTATGGAGTGCATAAGGATAGGTCTTAGTAGACTTTTTATCGCTATGTATTCCTGAGATACTGAACTAAGTTCATTTTAAGGCGGAACGTGCCAGTAACTGCACTTTTCCCTGTAATTCGAAACATAACATTCACTATGGGTAGAACACACTCTCAACGTCGAGTCTTGTATCTGCCGAGTTAGGTTAAATATTTTATGAGTACAATGGGAATCGCAATTGGTGCGACGGCTCTTTCGTTAATACTTGTCGCCGTGTGGCTGATCTCTTTATCGCTAAGAAAGCAGCGCTTGGAACAAGAACGTAAGGCTCGTGCTGTCGCTTATCGAAAAGCGATTGAAAAAGCGCGCATACAAGAGCAAAAAGAGCGTCACTTCAAAGCCGAAACCGGTCATGTACCGTCGATTCTGTATTTGGCAAAAGAAGCTGAACGTAACAATATAAAGGAAGCTCTGTATTGGTACGACAAAGCGGCGCAACTCGATAATATCAATGGCATGTACGGCATTGTGCGCCTAAGCATGAAGCGTAAAGAAGACCTCATTTTAAGAGAGAAAGCCAACTTTTGGCAGCTAGCAATCTCTGCTTTAGACAATGACGTATCGGCGAAATTCGAGGTGGGCAAAGCGCTCGTCTTTGGTCGTGGAACCGATAAGAACATCCCTAAGGGTTATACCTATATTGAAGAGTCTGCGGCTGGTGGTAATACCGAAGCGATGCTGTTTATCGGTGACTGGTGTCTAGATAAAGAGAATCCAGATTACTCGGCTGAAAGCTCTGTCGAGTGGTACCAAAAGGCCGCTGAAAAAAACAACCTAGACGGCAAGATCAAACTGGGTATGAGCTATTTGAACGGTGTTGGTGTTGAACCGAATCACGGCGAAGCGGTGTACTGGTTTGAAACTGCCGCAGAAAAGAACAGTGCAGAAGCCATGTTTAGAGCTGGCGAAGCTTGGATTGACCATGGTGAACACGGCAACGCGATTGCTTATATCTGGCTATTTTTGTCTGCTCATTTTGGCTACTCAGAAGCGAAGCATTTGCGGGATAAAGTTGGTGGTGAACTGGGTGTCGATGCCGTCGTGGGCTTACAAGCTCTGACTAAGCCGATCATGACTAAGTTGACTCAAGAAGCGATCACTAAGCACTCAATCATTAAGGCGCTCAACAAGCTCTACAAACGCAATGTCCCTGTCCCTAAGAAGGTTAAAGAAGCGTCCGATGAAGAAGGTGAGGAGTTAAATGTCGATGGTAGTCATTTAGAGACCAAAGCGTCGAGTGAGCAAGGTTCTAACGTCGATTACAGCCAGCAGGCGACGCCAAGCGGTGCTGCGAATCAAGGGTCATCCAGCGATCAAGCAACGCATAACAAAGAAGCAAGCCCTAACTCTCTAGACTTCAGTCAGGCAACAGTGGATCCGAGCTGGAAAAGCAACCACTAAAACGTGTTGGTTAGCTTTGATGAGTTAGACAAGAATGACTGAAGCTATAAATCTATAAATCTATATAGCTTCTAGCCGTAATCTAGAAAACCAAGACAACAAAAAAGGGAAGCGAATGCTTCCCTTTTTATTTGTGTGCTATTTGCTTTTAGAGCTTAGAGCTTAGAGCTTAGAGCTAAAGCCTAATACTAAGAGCTGTTAAGCTTTGTTTTGCTCAGCTTTACATACAGCCGCAGTGAACACTACGTCAGTTGAGCTGTTAAGCGCTGTTTCAGCCGAATCTTGAATCACACCAATGATGAAACCAACCGCTACAACCTGCATCGCTACATCGTTTGAGATACCGAATAGGCCACAAGCTAGAGGAATCAGTAGCAGTGAACCACCGGCAACGCCTGATGCGCCACATGCTGAAATTGCAGCAACAAGGCTTAGTAGAATCGCAGTGAAGATATCAATCTCAATACCCATTGTGTGTACAGCGGCAAGCGTTAACACAGTGATGGTGATTGCAGCACCCGCCATGTTGATGGTTGCGCCTAGAGGGATTGATACAGAGTAAGTATCTTCATCTAGCTCTAGCTTCTTACAAAGGTTCATGTTCACTGGGATGTTTGCAGCGCTTGAACGAGTGAAGAATGCCGTTACACCAGACTCACGAATACATTGCAGCACAAGTGGGTATGGGTTCTGTTTTGTCTTTACAAAGACAAGCAGTGGGTTAACGACAAGAGCAATGATCAGCATTGAGCTTAGTAGAACCGCTAGCAGTTGACCGTAGCTTGCTAGTGCATCGAAGCCCGTTGTTGCGAATGTAGTCGAAACAAGGCCGAAGATACCAAATGGCGCAAGACGAATAATGAAGCGAACAATGTGTGAAACACTGTGGCTAAGGTCTTCGAAAACCGCTTTTGTTGTTGCTGATGCGTGGTGCAGAGCAAGACCAAGACCGATTGCCCAAGCAAGAATACCGATGTAGTTAGCGTTCATTAGTGCGCTAACTGGGTTATCTACAAGCTTGAATAGAAGCGTATGAAGAACTTCCGCGATACCTTGAGGAGGGTTAGCACCTTCAGCGCCAGCAACCAGTGTCAAAGTGGTTGGGAACATGAAGCTCAGTACTACAGCAGTCAGTGCTGCAGAGAACGTACCAATCAGGTAAAGCACAATGATTGGACGCATATGAGTATGCTGACCTTTCTTTTGGTTTGCGATAGAAGCTGCAACAAGAATGAATACTAAAATTGGGGCAACAGCTTTCAGAGCACCAACAAACAGACTACCTAATAGGCCTGCATCTTGAGCTGCTGAAGGAGAAACCATGGCGAGAACGACACCGAAAACAATACCAGCAAGGATCTGTAGAACGAGATTTCCACGAGCGATGCGGGCGAGCATGTTGTGATTTTGCATAAAATACCTGCAATTGTTAATTTATTATAGTGATGTATTTTTTTATAAAGTTGTACCAAATCCAACTATACACTAGTGGAATGGGCGGTCATATTAGCGGGATCTAAGAGGGTGTCTAGGAATAGTTTACTTTTAGGGTGATTGTTTGCGCTGCGTGGTGTTTTTAGAGCTAAATGTTAAATTTTTGTGTTTTTGTTGAGGTATAAGTCTGCTGAATAATGTTCCATTGGCTTAATGTTCTAGTATTTATGGTGTGTAAACCATTACTGATAAAAACATTGTGTTCGGAAATAGCTGCCTAAACTTGTATAGGTAAAAAAGCCACTTCAACAGACATCATAGACATCACCTACTTTGCTTAATCTACGTTGGTGCATGACTTGCCATGTTTTGTCGTTATCTAATCTTTCTATCGGCATTCCCACCTACTTAAGCAGCGTTAGCTGTGAATCTCATCAGCTCTCCTTAATAGCGTCAGGCTACTGAACTTAATACCTTGCTACTTTGATATATCGCACACCTTATCTGGTGATTTATATCATCATGTTATTTTATATGACGTAATTTATCTAAAATTGCCGTTGTAAGTGGGTGGCATATATCCTGTGTTGGTCTTAATTTACAAGAGTATGAGCAATGAGTTTAATCAGTATCCCTTATGTAGAAACCTCTGCAGATACCGTTTTACATATAGCAGCCGCTATCGTGCTGATCAGCACCATAGCGGCTGGCCTGTTCGGTTTTTGGAAGCTTCACGAGATCCCTATTCAAAAGGCTCATAAGACTGACCACCATCAGATAGGGTTGATTACCGCGCTCACTTGGATTGGCTTCATTTGGCACTGGGTGTGGGTGCTCGCCATTATCATTGCGTTTGTAGATTTTGAAAAAGCCATTATCCGACTGCGTGATTTATGGAATTCTCCGGCTCAAGTTAATCAATCAGAGGATGTCTAAATGTTAGAAGGTTTAGCGGTTTGGTGTTTGTTCATCTATTTATTAAGGCTTGTTGGCATGCCTTGGAACACAGGGACTAAAGCATTCGCTTATCTAGGAGGCAGTGGTTGGTTGTTATTTGTGTGGGTAGGATTAATTAACTATACACCAATGGATTTGTCGGGAGGCTCTGTGGTGCAGTCTCCTCACATTCAGCTTCGCCCAACCTCAACCAATGTCTCGGGCAAGGTCGACCAGATTTATATCACCCCGAACCAACGCATTGAGAAAGGGCAGTTAATCTATGAGATTGAAAACGAGCCTTATCAAATTGCTTATGAACAAGCGAAGATTTCGCGCGACTCGGCAAACGTAGCGGTTAGCACTGCGGCTGAAGAAGTAAAAATCGCTGAATCCAGCTATCAGGCAGCGTTACATGATTTTGAAATGACACAAAGTGAGCTTTCAGCTGCTCAGTCAAATAGAGACTTACAGAAAAGAACGTTGAAGCGTTATCTTGAACAAAACCGAGTCGTGCGTAATACGATCACTGAAAGCATGATTGATAACCAGCAAACGGTCGCCGATTCTGCTGTGTACACTGTGGCCAAGCTTGAGTCACAGCTGAGCAAAAAGAAATCTGATGTAGAGAAAGCCAAGCTACAAATAACCAAAGCGGAACTCTCGGTTGAATCCCGTCAGTCAGACTTTAACGAAACAATTCAGAAGGTGAATAAAGCAAAATGGGATCTTGATAGCACCAAGATTTATGCACCCGCTGATGGCTTTGTGACTAACTTTATTCTTCGTGAAGGTCAGCTTGTTTCTAGAGTTCCACGATTGCAGATGTACACGGCTTTGTTTCCTAAATCAGGGAACTAATGCTTAAAGCTACGATCAGATCATCTAAGTTCACTCACATACTTAGAGCAATGCCAAAGCCTCGCTACAGAACAACTAACTGGAAACAATATAACCAAGCCCTAATCAATCGTGGCTCACTGACATTCTGGATTGATGAGGAAACGATTCAACAGTGGAAGCAA